>JASFPO010000114.1:0-6340 GCA_050115935.1 Candidatus Bathyarchaeota archaeon
TTAAGAGTTCCAGAGACTCGCAATACATGAACAGAGGCGGGCTTCTCACCAATCTCGGTTATAGCAGCGATAGACGCTCTAACCATAGGAAGTGCTTTACGCGAACAGCGCAGAACGAAATAATCCTTCTTTGTGTGATCACGAATAAGAGTAAGTTCAGCCTGACTGGCCCCATACTCTCCAAAAAGCTGTGTTGAAGTTTTCCAGACAGCATCTAATACTTCTTTTCCTTGAAAAGGTTCCTCGCTTTCTACTTTGACAGCCAAGTAACGCCGCTTCATCCGCTGGGACAGCAATCCCGCCTCCTAACAACACGTATACCCGAAGCTACATAGTCTGGACTCAACTTCTGCTTATTCCGCTCAACAATTCTTAGGGGTGTATCTGACAACGCGTTCAAAGCAAGAGGAAAATCCAAACCAAAAAGCGAACCTAGGGAAGCCAGATCTTGAGGCTTACGCAAAAACCACATGTTGGTTGCTCCACTGGATAACACAATAGGCACCTTCAAACTCTTTGCCATGGCTATCTCTCTCCGATAAACTGAAAGAAGACGAATTCTCGCATATCCCTGAAGAGAAAGAAGAGGTTGCAAATCTATCTCCAAACAAGCCGACGCCTTAGATGTCAACTCTGCCTCGGCACGATCAAAGAGAATTCTCGGACGTTTTGCGATTGAAAAAGACAGAAGATCAACCCGCCTATCTTTGGCCGCCTGCCTAGCTACAACCTTAGAAGCACAGAAAACACTCACTATTTCAAACCTTCGCCGAAGCTTACGCAAATTGTTCAGAAGCTCGTGTCTACTTTTCGGTGCAAGATCAATTCTTGTAACCAATTCTACGCCAGCATTATGGCACACCTTTCGCAACTGGTTCATCTTACCAATGTCAGTCCTCGGGGAGAAAGACAGGCCGATCATCTGAAATCCCAGTTCTGCAGATTTGCCAGTCATTTTCTTCACTTGTTCAAGATCTTCCAGCGAAGGTCTCAAGTGTAGATCTACAAATTTCCTCATGGTAACATCCCACGTTCTCGGCAGATCTGAACGACATCCTCAAGTTTGTTCTTTCTGAAACGTATACGCACACGAATGGGATCGGCAGCGCAAAACTTGAAGCTTCCTTGAAACGCGGTTTGTTTATCAAGACGAAGATAAAGGCTTCCCTTCTCCACATACCGATCGATTTCTTCTAGCAGAACTTGCTTGTCAATTATAGACAGGTTGGAAGACAGGTTTTCAACAAACGCTTGAACAGCTTCTCTATCCTTAATTCTTGTTTCAAAACGAACTATAGGGTTTTTATGGTGCCCCCATAGCTTTTGCCTTTGGAAGGTTACATTGTCCAGATATTTTGGTGGAAAGAGATTCAGCACGGCCTGCATGACTTTATCTTCATCTTCTGTAGCATGGGCTACAAAACTGACATCAATGAAAGCAATAGACGAGCGAGACAAAGCACCTACACCAAATTCACTCATTTCAACTACTATTATTAAAGTATGTCTAGAACTGTTGATTATTTTAGAGAAACCACAAGACTATTAAGCCAACCAGCTTTAGTTGCTTGCACCGAAAGTGGAGCAATTAACACCCAAACATGATTCCTAAAGAATTTTTCATAACAAGCGGCAAAGCCACAAGTCCAGTTTCAGAGTTGAACGCCTTTGACCTAGCCTTGAAAAAAGCAGGAATAGGCCAATGCAACCTTGTTCCAGTCAGCTCCATACTTCCACCCAAAAGCAAACACAGAAAATGGCGAAAGATTCCAGCAGGTTCAATCACACACGCAGTGATAGCTCGAATGGATGGAGGTGAAGGAACAACAATCGGCGCCGGAATCGCATGGGCATGGGAATCAGAGAGGAAATATGGACTAGTAGCGGAAGCCCGCGGCTACATGGATGCACGGGCTCTGAAAGAAACTCTTCAGTGGAAGATCAGCGAAATGGCAAAGATAAGGGGCATAAGAATAGACAGAATAAACTACAAAATGGAAGTCCTAAGAGTGCCCATGGACAACTACGGCTGCGTCATATCCACACTAGTCTACATGCCCTAAAACACGTCACGAAAGTTCGTGTCATTGATTTTCCTTTCGTTTCCTAACAGACCTGCGACTTGGCCTGACTTTCTCGGCACCTCGCCCCTTATGGCGGAGACCTCGCACTTTCTTGCCAGCGCTTGTGAGTCCACGGAAGACACGCCCCTTGTGAGTGCTTTCGCAGATCCAGTTTATGTTTTTGTCTGATTGGATAACTGGATGATGAGGGTCAACCATGATGATTTCATACCACTTGTAGCGCCCGTCTTCCCAAACCCAGTAGGAGTTTAGAACCTCTAAATTCGGAAACTTTCTAGCAGCTCGCTCTTCTGCTACGAGCTTCAAGCTTTTCGCCAGCTTAATCTTGGTCACGCCCATACGTTTGGGTCTGCGACCTGCCTTAGGTCGAGGTCTTTTTAGCCAGCCTCTTCGAACGCGAACACGGACAATGACAAATCCTTGTTTGGCTTTAAATCCAAGCTTTCGCGCTCGATCCAAGCGAGTTGGTCGTTCCGCTCTAACAATGGTTGGTTGCCGTCGCCATTGAATGACTCTCTGCTTCATAATCTCCTTTACAAAAGACGCTTCAGGCTTCTTCCAAGCCTCAGCCATATGCTTGTAGGCCGTTTCCAAATCCTCCTTTACGTTTACGGTTCAACCTTTAAGGTTACATTCCAACGGATCGTGTCCGCCAGTGGCTTGTAGCTAAGACAACGTAACAACTAATAAAGTTTTTCAAGAAGAACTCAGTTAACTCAGAAAGACTTTGATTACTCAAAATCTGTCCATGAGCCAATGGAGTAAATCAGTTCGAAGATTATAAGAATAGGAGAAAGATGATTTTGAACCGTGACTCCGATACGGCTCTGGAGATAATAGATGCCGAGAAGATTCTTGTAAGTGACGGAGACATTCGTAGAGTTGCCGAAATTATGATTAATCCAGAAATAATGAAACTAGATGTAGACTATAGGCATCACAGCGATAATCTTGAGACGATGTTTCAAAGGTTAAGAGACTTCTTTGAGCGGGTATCTGCAGAGGAAAACCAACTCTGCTTATTGGCCAAGTCAGATGGGAAACTTGTCGGGTTCCTAGGGATACATCGCTTCAGTGAACCCAAAAGCCATGTGGGGGATGTTGGAATCATGGTTCATCCTGATCATCAGCAGAAAGGCATTGGCACAAAGCTGCTGAAAGCTGGAATCAAACTCGCTAGAGAGAGAGACTTCAAGAGGCTAGAAGCAGACACTCTAGCCGAAAATAGAGCCATGAGGAGAACCGCTGAGAAAGCAGGATTTCAACTTGAAGGAATACGAAGAAGTGAGATAGACATGTATGGTCAACTCAAAGATGAAGCTTTGTACGCTTTACTCCTCTAGGTCCACTTGGTGAAGCACCTTTGGTTATTCAAAGGACTCTTTTGGAAAAGAGATGCTGCACGTGCTATTTGGTATCTTCATTTTTCTGCTAGTTCGGCTTTTTTGATAAGCAAATATCCACTGTGATTTTCCCATGTCTTTTCTGTTTGGACCAGTTGAATTCTTTTCTTGAAGAACGGTGCATCAATAACTAGAGTTTCATATTCTCCTCCTTCGCCTATGACTGAAATTTCATGTCTTTTGCTAAGTTTAATGAGATCCTTGATCGTTTTCTGGTTGATCTTTCTTCCCAGCCATGTAATGTTGAAACCATAAGCGTATGCTCCAACGATGAGAACTTCAAACCTTAATTCCAACATTTCCGCCAGCAGCTTCAGCGGGTTCTCATGCCAGAGAGGTGCAATCGACTCTAGATTTAGTTCTTGGCAGATTCTGTCAATACGCTTCTTTTGGTACTGAGACGTTATGGTACCTGATACAACTCCGCCTACATCGAGATCAGCAAGCAGGCGCTTAAGGTCTTCCAGCTCAGTCTCCTTCACCCCAGAAGTTTCACCCTTGACTAGGGGAATACCCACTGCCTGAGCAAAAAAGTCAGCAAGATGAATGTTAGGGTAGTGAAACATCCAACTATCAGAGCGCTGAGGTACCATTGTAACTAAATATTTCACCTCATAGCCATGCTTTAAGGCCCGATACAAAGCCAAAGCAGAATCCTTACCCCCAGTGACCAAAGCCGCTACACGTAATCTCATAACCCAACCAAGCTAGCATTGCTTGTTTAGGCTAATAAGCATAAGTAGTTCCAGAACTATCATAACACGGTCAGTATGTGCTTCGCAACACTTCTTCTATAGAGTCAATGAAATTGCTCTCCACAAATGCGCGCGCATGCATTGATATAGCACATGTCAGCGGCTTTTCCCTATTGTTTTCCTTTTCCACATTTGGATAAGCCAAGGTAGGGAGAGCACAAATCCTATTGGAATTGCCCATTGGGCTAGATTTCGAACTTTAGCTCCGGGAGCTATGCGACTCGTTCTGGAGGCTTCATAATCCACTGGAACATACTCTGAACTTGGATTGGAAAAGACCAGAGTGGCATTCGTAACTTTGGTAGGGACATACTCATGCTTAATTCTTTCGTTACGAACTTCGTCATACCATCCAATCAAATTAGGATTCGCTCCTAGAAACTCTTCCAGATCTGTCACGTTCAAGAAATCGTCACCCACCCATTGGTACAAAACTTGAGAGCTTACCTCCAAGATGTAGACATCAAGGGTGCCATTGGCCGCAATTGTTATCTGTAATCCTTGCTGGGGCGTTAGAATCGTTTCAATAAATGATTGAACCCATTTTGGAGGAACGGCGGTCGAACCGCCAGAAGTAGCATGTTGGGCAGATGGAATAAGCGAAACGAGGAGCAATGCCAGACCTATGGTAATGAGAACTGTGCCTCCACGACCTAAGAAGATTATCCATCGTTTCATAAACCAAGCCTCCTGCTGAAGTAGTAGTATCCCAAAAAGAAGAGAAACCCTGTGATCGCATAACTTGTTCCCATGAAGAGAAGCACTTCCGAGAAAGCTGGAGTCCAAAGTTCGTTGCCAAAGGGCACGTTTATCGAGTAGTATTCTGCTAAAACAACGTTTGGGGCAATCACTGACATAATTTGGAGGGGTAATGGAGATTTTGTGCCAAAAGCAACGAACATTGCTACACTTGAGACGATGCTCATGGCGAAATAGAGGACGATGCCGATAACAAGTGTCAATCCACCTCTTCTAAGAACCAGTGTTACCAAGAGCATGATGCCAGCAACAAACAGAGAGGAGCTTAAGCTTGCTGCATATGTTAGAAGCACCGTACCTAGGTAAGGTGAGATAACATCCGGAGCTAAAACGTAAAGGGCTGCAATCTGGATGGTGAGAAAGAGAATTAGGGCTATCCCAAGTGCTGAGAGGAGTTTTGCAGTCAGAATTCTCCATCTCTTCAGAGGATAAGACAAGTAGGATTGAATGATTCCCTTTTCTAGATCACTTCCCAAACCATAAGCAACGTTTTTGAAGATTAGAATAATAAAGATAAAGAGAGGTAGCCCGAGAAGAGAAGAAGTCAAAGTGTAAGCTACCGATTCGTTCGATACAGTTTGAGGAGCTATGAAAGCCCCGAAACTTGCAAACACAAACGTGCCTAGAGTATAGAGAAACGCGAAGATTTCTAGAATTGGGAATCGATAGTCCTCGTGTAGGGCTGAGGCAAAAATCTCCAAAAACGGTTTACCTTTTCCCACGAGTCATCACCCCATTTCGTTCGAGCGAACTGCTAGCCGGTAAAGTTCTTCTAAGGAAGCGCTTCCAGTCTCAATTCCCAGGATTTTGACTTTGATTTTCTTTGCCAGTTTGGGAGCGTCCTCGTAAAGTTTCTCATCCATTCCTTCAGCTACCCTAGCCGAGATCCCTCGCAGGTCGGTTTCCAATTTCTCTATGTAAGCTAGCTTTCTAATTTCAGAGGCTAGTGCTTCAGGGTTACTGGTGGAGATTCTAATAATTCCCACAGCATACTTTTCATATAGCTCACTCAGTTTTCCAGACGCCCAGACTTTGCCTTGGTTAATGATCGCCACAGAGTCGCATACTCTACTCAATTCGGGAAGGATGTGAGAAGAGAGGAGAAAAGCGACGTTTTCCTCCTTTCGTAGTCGCAAAATCAAATCCAGAAGCTCACTTCTTGCTTGTGGATCCAAGTTCGCTGTCATTTCGTCTGCTATTACCAACTTAGGTTCATGAACAAGGGCGTGCGCGATGGCAAATTTTTGGAGCATACCGGCTGAAAGAGCCCTAATAGGTCGATCGCTTGCTTCATGCAAGTTCACTAATCTTAAGACTTCTATAGCTCGGGACTCAGGAA
>JASFPO010000115.1:0-6306 GCA_050115935.1 Candidatus Bathyarchaeota archaeon
ATTAATTCAAGCAGCAAGTTTAATGCATTGTTGCCTCCAGAGAGATCTCTATGGAATTTGACGTAATCTGTTTTGGTGCTTTAAACATGGACTATCTTTTTAAAGTGGACAAAATTGCAAAAGAAGTTGAGGAGTATGCCATTAGAGGATTTAAGAGAACACCTGGAGGAGCCGCGGCAAATACTGCCGTGGGTTTAGCGAGGCTAGGGTTAAAAGCAGGATATCTTGGGAAGACTTCGGATGATAGAAATGGTGGAATTCTCATCAACGAATTTGCTAGAGAGAAAGTTGATACTACAAGAATTATAGTTTCAAAGAGTGGAAGAACAGGGGTGATCATGGGTTATATTGATAAGAAGGGCCAAAGAGCTCTTTATGCGCTTCCAGGGATAAACGACGCAGTCAAAATACAAGAGATCGATATAGAATATGCCACTAGCGCTAATTTTCTTCACTTGACACCATTTGTCGGAGAAAAACCCTTTGAAACTCAAAAGCAACTTGTGGAGCTTGTTTCAAGATCCAAGACCAAAATAAGCTTTGATCCAGGAGACTTATACGCGAGAAAGGGGCTATCCGCTCTAAAGCCTATGATTGGCAAAAGCTTTTTGGTTTCTCTTACCGAAAAGGAACTCAAGTTACTTACCGGGAGAAATTATTGCAAAGGCTCTGAGATTCTCTTGAATGTTGGCGCACAGATAGTTGCTGTCAAGCGAGGAGGAAAAGGATGCTACGTTAGCAATCGGGAGGAGAATCATACGATTAAACCTTTTAGAGTAAAGGTTGTGGATACAACAGGCGCGGGTGAAGCTTTCTCTGCAGGCTTCCTTTATGGACTAGTTAAAAATCTAAGCTTATGCGAGTGCGGGAGAATCGCAAACTTTATTGCATCCCGGTGTATTATGAGAATCGGAGCGAGATCAGGATTACCTTTTGAGAACGAGTTAATCTGTGAAGCCAGATAAAGGAATTGTTGAAGATGGAGAAGATGGGTATGAAAATCAAATCAGTACTTGCAAAACAAGTACATCTTGGTTTTCTAGGCACAGCTACCATTCTGATTCTTATGGCCATAATATTTTATTACCAAGGAAATCTGTTCCTTTCTGATCTTCTCTTTGAGTTGGGCGTGGCAGTGGCTGGCATAACGGTTATCGAATTCATTTGGAGGACCTTTGGCGGCGATCCATTGTCAAAATTGGTGAATCAACTCGCGCAAATCATTCCGTTGTTGGAGAGCCAAAGGAAATTCGGGATAAAACAGATATACGCAAATCGAGGGGAAGTCAGAATCGATGAGTGGCTTGGGCATCTGAAAAAAGCACGCCAAGTTGACATGATGGGGATTTCGCTACGTCAGAACTGGGCAAGTAATAAAACATTTCTCGAAACATTAGAGGAGAACGCTCGAAAGAAAAGGTGTATCTTCCGAGTTTTGATATTGGATCCTGTTTCTAATGTGTGCATCAGAAGGGCCCAAGAAGAGGGGGACAAATTGGGGCGAATCGCCATAACTGCCAAGGACTCCTTGTCTCAGTTCTTGGAAATGAAGAAAAAGCTTGAAAATAGCGAAGCAAACAACTATCTCCAGCTAAAAGTGATAAGAGAACACAACCTATATTGTTCTGTTATCAGAATTGACGAAAAAATGCTCGTGACGTTTTACCTATCTAACGTACGTGGTCGTAACTCACCTACTTTGGAGATTTATGGTGACCAGAGTCCCCTATTCAACAAATTCTCTCAAGAATTTGAAAAGATGTGGGAAACGAGTTCACCTGTATCCAACAGTATCCAGTGAACGCGATACGTTTGCCATATTATGAGAAAAATTTATTGACAAGAAATCAGATTTGAATGTTCAAGGAGAATTGATCTTGGTAGTCAACGAGTTCCTTGACAGAGCCAAAGTCAAGGATGAAATAGAGAACTTCTTGCAACACCTTGTTGAATCTAAGAAAATCTCAACAGAGGATGCACAGCTGATTCTCAAAGGGTGCTACACCAACCTCGTCGACTGGTTAGTGAGCAAAAATATATCGACAATCACCAAGGAAGGGATCAAAACGGCTATCAAAAATGAAAGATGGGCGGATCTAGTTGAGGCGTTTTGGCAAAACATTGTTTTCGGGACAGGCGGAATTCGAAATAAGGCGGTCCTTTCTGAGAAGGAACTGAAGGTTCTGGGAGAATGTGGGCTAAATGCAGTGATTCTGAAAGGGTCAAACCTCATCAACGACGTTGTCTTTGTGAAGTCTACCATAGGTGTGGCAAATTACATGGATCGACATAAAATGCGCAAAGTGGTTATAGGTTATGACAGCAGATTGCAGGGCAAAACTTTCGCCGAACTGATAGCTAGGGTATTTCTGTCAAGAAAATTTCAAGTATATCTTTTTGATGAAGCTTGTCCAGTGCCTGAATTGTCATTTGCGGTCACAAACCTTGGTGCTGATATTGGTATCGAAATATCAGCTAGTCATAATGACAAAAGATGCAATGGTTACAAGATCACAAACAAAACTGGGGCAGGATTGAATCTCGATGAAAGACAAGAAATTATCGATGAGATCTATGGAAATGAGAAAAAAGGTATCAAAGGTGCTCAAGTCGAGAACTTAGATCTAGTTGAACTCGATGAAGCTGAAGAAAACATGTTAACCTACTTGGGAGGAGAATTCCCCATCGTGGAAATTGGAGGCAGACCATTTATCAACATGCATGAACGACATTTGGATCATGTGAAGAAGTTCATCTCGAATAAGTCTGTGGTGAAGAAACTTGCGTCTAAGGTCGAAATAGGATATTGTGCCTATTATGGAGCAGGATATAAAGCAGTGCCAAGGTTATTGAAGGAACTGGGATTCACAAATGTGAAGATCATTTCGGAATTTAACAAGCTGGATGGCTATTTTCCCGCTTTTAAGTTAACTCAACTTCCAGATCCGGGAGATCCGAGAGCTGCAGAAATAGCGGTCAAGAGGTTTAAGGAGGAATACGGTGAAAAGGCCTTCGAAAATTTAGACATTCTAATAGGCACAGATCCTGATTCTGATAGGATGGGTGTAGTCGTGAAAATACCAGAAAATCAGCAAGAGATTTTGGGGGATTGGAAGCTTTTGAGTGCCGATGACGCATGGACTCTACTACTCGGATATCAGTTACAGACAGAAGCAGATAAACATGGAGGCATCTTGCCTGAAGTAAACAAGAAGTTCATTGTCAAGAACCATGTGACTACGGACGCATTGTCCGCTGTTGCAGCGAAATACGGCGTATCTTGTATCAATACATGGGTGGGCTTTGCCATGCTAGCAGACAGAATAATCCGAGAGCGGCAGAAAGGCAAAGTAAATGTGGGTGCCTTTGAGAGTAGCAACGGTTACAGCATAGGAGGCGCAAAACCGGACATCGGAGAATTCTTGGGGAGAGGTGGACACACTTTGGAAAAAGATGGTACACTGGCTGCTCTATTGATTGCAGAAATTGCCGCATACGCGAAATCCATAGGATCTTCCATCGTGGAGTTGCTAGATAGTTTATACCTAGACCCAGAGATAGGTTACTATGCAACAGCTCAGTGGCAACTTCCAGAAGAAGGCGTTTTTGAAGGTGTGGAAGGTGAGTGGCTTAAGCGTCGACTTATAAGAAACGTAGAAAGGATCAAGAATGAAGCGAATGAAAGATCCGACAGCACCAATCCTTTGCAAATAGCTGGGTTGCATATAGTGCGTGCTGAGAAATTTGCCACTGGCAAATATGACAACCTTTATTGGCTTGGATTTCCGGATGAGGGTATAAGGTTTCACTTTGACCGAACAGGGATGAATCACATCACAATTAGACCTTCTGGGACAGAAGCAAAGTTGAGATTCTATGTGCAACACAAAATTCATGATGTGGACAAAAACAACCTTGCACAAAAGAAACTTGAAGGTGAGAAACTCACTTGGAAAATCATCAGAGGAGCGATGCAATACGTCACTTATTATTCAACTACTGGACTAGCGTGAGTTGGGACCGCCTTCTATGCAGGATAAGCGGGCTTTTGATCAGAGCTTCGGAAACCGAGCCATTGATAGGAATTTACGGCGAATCAGTCAGCGACGAAATGGTGCAACAACTGCTGCTTCAGGGACTAGAACTGCTGAGAACGGTTGCCCGACCGACTTGAAGCCTCCTTTCTTTTCAAGTTGCTCTTTAACCTGCGTATGAGTTTTGATGCTTCTCTAGCGGATTTGGCATACGCAAGTTTCTTTGACTTCTCTACATTGAATCTGAATCCACAGTGAGTACATTGTTTGGTCTTCTGAGTAGTCTGAGCTAAAAGAAGTCGTCCACACTTGTAGCATGTAACTACCGAATACATTCAATCCACACGCGCACGCATATTTGAAGATTCTATCCTCAAATTATTAAGGATGGTGAAAATCCTATATTAATAGACTGAAGAAAGTATTGCGCGCGCGAACCTGAAAAAGAAGCATAGTCTGCAAAGACTAATAAATGAACCCAAGAAAACCTGTTTTCATGAAGATTGGACTAAGTAGTGTATATGTCGACGATCAAGCCAAGCTCAAACCTAAGCTAAGCGTTGTTCCAACATTGAATGAACGAAGTTCAAGCGATTTCATCGAGTCAAAGAAACTTCTGGACAAATCTTAAATTCTTTCTGGATTAACTAAAGAGAGGTGTCACTTTGAAGAAGATTGTTTTGATTCCGTTATTTCTGCTTGCATTCAGCTTTGTTGTAGCTATCGTTTGGACCCCTGAAACTTTTACTGTTCCACCAGGTCGAAAGATTGTCCGAACCGTGGATTTGAATGATGGAGACAGAGTTTCTGGTAGCTTATCTGTAGTTGGTGGTTCAGGTAATGATATCAACTTCCATGTAACAGATCCTGACGGAAATAGAATACTAAGACATGATAGAGTGACACAGACTGATTTCTCCTTTTCTGCTTCTATGACAGGAACGTACAGGATGCATTTTGACAATTCCTTCTCTATCTTCTCAAGTAAGAGCGTAACATTAGAGTATACAGTCATGCAATCTCTTGCAGGCATCCCTATCTTTCTCTTAGTTGTTCTAGTGCTAGTTGTGATTGTGGTAGTAGCAGTGGTGGTAGTGGCAGTGATTGTTCTAACAAGAAGAAAAGAGTGACGCACACGCGCATCAGTGGTTTATGGAGAAAACTTCTATGCTTGCACACGCTAGAACTTAATTCTTGAAAGTCTTGCTCGTTCAAGTGCATCAAACACTTTGTCTATCTCTGTAGTCTGTATCTCGAGTTCAACGGCACAACTCTCGCCAGTTATTCCTGTTCTCACAATGTCAACCCATCCTGATCCATATGAAGACTCTTTGCTGACATCAACCTCAACAAAAACACGAATTTCCTTGCTTAACTACGCTTCCAATTCTCTTAAAAGGATAGTCTCTTCCCGCAAAGTGTATTGCTTTGTTGGTCACTATAAGACTTCCAACTCCCTTAACCTTCTTTTTCTTATCTCTCCCCCAGATTAGATATCCTAAAGGACCCGTGAGAAGATAAACTCCAACTTTTGTAACCACTCCTTGCCTTTTTATGGTCTTAACGATCACATTTCCTTCGCCTTTATAGAATGCAGTCTCTTGGAGTTCATCTTGTGTTGCAATAGATGGTTGTGCAGGTCCCTTGAGTGAACAGCCACACTTTGGACAAAAATTCAGAGCCTCTGACATCTCAAAACCACATTTAGGGCAGAATGACATACACTCGCCTCAACAACATTTCCATTTTTGGTATATAAGAACGTTTATGCGCACGCGAATCTTAAGAGCAAAGACCAAAGGGTTTTGGGTTAAAATTTAATCCAACCAACAAGGACGACCAACAACAGGCTTCCAAAAGATGGTTATGGACTGTATACCCGATTCGTCAGGAAACTGTTCCATCAATTCTCGAGCTATCCTCTTCTCCAACTCGGTTCGCACTTTGCCCCAAGCTTTCACCTGTCCTCTTGACCAAGCAGTTCTCCTATGTCTTAAACACAAATCGTCGTTTACTCGTAGTATATCAGTTCCTCTTCCTCGAGTTTCTTATGAAGTTTGCTAACAGCTTCATGAACATCTCCTTCCTTTTTGGCGCCTGTGCAAACCAGTTTCCCGCTGGCGAAGAGAAGGATCACCACCTTTGGTTCATCCATTCGGTAGATGAGACCAGGAAATTGCTCCGGCTCGTACATGGTTCTCCCAAGCGAGTAAGCTGACTTCTCAAGGTCTATCAATCCTCCTAAACTCGCTGATGCAACTATGTTCACTAT
>JASFPO010000116.1:0-6288 GCA_050115935.1 Candidatus Bathyarchaeota archaeon
AAACACATATCCGCTGGCTCCAGAGCCTAACGGGGATGATCAGATGTACCTTTGGGAGGTTGTGAATTTCAACGCCACGCAGACACCTAACATAATAGGAGTTCGGGGTGAAGTCCACAAAAGGCTAGACTGTCCTGGAGACTTATGGACGTGGACCGAAGGAGGCGTGACTGTCCAGAAGAAGATTCAGGCGAACTTTTTGGCTTCTGGGGGAGCATACGTCAGTCCTTCAGGTGAGCTTCTCTATTATGGTACTAACCATTTCAACAAAGGTCCAGGCAACACCGTAAAGATGGTTGAGCTTAGACACATATATGTCTCTAGAACAGGAACTTGTGGACCGCAGTTCAGAGAAGATAATCTTGAAGACCCTGTTTATTTCATCGAACCGTGGGTGATGATGTTTCAACACGACAACTTCCAAGGTGTTAGCGTGATGATGGATCATCCAGACCAGTACCTGGACAACTATAACGATTTCCCATTTCTTGATGGAAGACTAGGTGAATGTGCTACAGCCAAACAAGGATTCAATGATGCTATGACCTCTTTCATCTGGTGCGGTCCTCCTGGTTCTGTTCTGCGGATTTACGACGATGACAGCTACGATCCAAATGGTAATGCAGGGTATCTAGAATGTTCTGGAACAGGCAGTGTGGTTCTTGTTCATGATGTTAGAGATCTTCCGAACGGGGTTAGCTGGTTAGGAGACGAGATATCAAAACCGGATTTCAACGATGAAGCTACGTCAGCAAGGATTTTCTGGGAACCCGTGCACGCAGATGTGGATCTCAAACCAGATACACTCAATTTGAAGAGCATGGGGAAATGGATTACGTGCTATATTGAGGTTCCCGAAGACCTCGACGTAGGGAACATAGATGTTTCTACAGTTATGCTTAACGAGACCGTTCCCGTCTCTCTTCTTGATGTACCAGCTCCAGAGCCTGTTCCTACAGAGATTGGAGATTGTGATAGTGATGGTATCCTTGATTTGATGGTGAAGTTCGACAGAGCAATGGTTTCAGAGTTGATACTTTCTGAAGACATCACTCATGGCAATGTAACCTTGACCATAACAGGATGGCTCTTTGATCGAACACAGTTTGAAGGAACAGACACGATCAGAGTGTTGCACCCGCATGCGCGCGCTTGCTGAATGAAAGAGATCCCTGCAGAGTTAGTGAAAGTTTTCGTAGCTACTACTTCCCTGTCTGCTCATTTTTCGAATGCAGAGCACACAACTGGAACTTCTGAAGCGCGCGCGGAAGTCTTATATGTTCAATAAGAGTTTTCCGTTTGAGGTAATTGTGGAGAAGGTGATGAAATGGCTGAGAAAAAACCTATCATCAGATTGCTTTTCGCCAAAATCAAGGAAGCATTTTATAAGCTATCTGAAAAGGAAAAGATGGAGTTCATGGTTAAGGACCGCAAGAATCTGGACGAACTCGGGTGCAAAGTCTTGATGATGATTAACTGCAGTTGGTCAAACGAAGAGTGGGACGCTATTGGGGTTGAGGAATGGCCAAGCCTAGAAGCTCTTGAGAAGAGAGCCAAATTCGAAAATGAAGAACTAGAAAAATACAGGTATATTGAATCGAAGACTCATTTGGGTACTCGTGAATCCTTTGCTGAATATGGTAAAGAATGAAACCTACCGCGCGCTTGTTTGATGTTTCGGTTAAGAATAATCATTTTTGCTTCTTCTTTTCTGAAGCTCTGCCTGACAAGATGAGAAAAATTCCTGAGACTGCTACCAAAATAGTCAGAGTAGCAAATACTTGGGTACGTTGTGCTTGAAAATGGGAGGGAGAGATGATTGCCAAAATCGCAAAGGAAAGGAGAAAAAGAGAGCTTGCGACAAGAATAACTACTCCTAAGGCTACTAGGTTAACCCAATACACAACAACTAACCCAGAGTACATTTCCTTTGAGGTTGCATTAAAGATTTAAGGAATTAATTCCTTATCAAATTTCAGTGAGGACTTGAATTCCCTGTTGAAGACGAGTCTGGGACTACTGGTAGTCTCAGTAATCTTGACGTTTGCTTTCGGTAGCATCTTTGGACTTGCGTCTAACGGGTTGCCTTCACCTTTCGGTTATGCTCTGATTCTTTTATTTGCTTACGTGTTGCTTTTTCTAGGAACCTTTGGTTTTGAGTATTTTTTGCTCCAGTGGAGGTTAGATTGGAATCCTTGGGTGAAAGATGTTAAAGAGATGGATTTCTTGTTCAATCCTATGTATTGGACGTGGCTTTTCTTTCACGACCATAAGAAGTGGGCTAGATGGAACACAATAATCAGTACTCCCAGTGTAGTCTTCCTTGTTTCTCTTCTTGGAATAGCATTTGGATTTTTCACTCGTTCCCCACCTGCCAGTGCAGAAGCGTTTCTGGTAGGCTGGGCAATCTCTTTGGTATTGATGACTCTTTTTGCCTTCACTTGGTATCTGTACTATGCGAGTGTTGACAGAACACCTTCTGCATTTCCCCGAGGACGTTTGAGCGACCTCCCTAGTCGCTTGTAACTCCGCGCGCGCATTCTCCCATTTTTCTAGTCTGCTCTGTCTAAACAGCGCGTTCTGAATGTGAGGACGCAAAACTAAAGAGTTTTCAAGAGATCATCTTTTGATAGTTGAGATTCCAAGGTGGTTATTAAGTTGATACCATTTGTGATTCGCAAATATCGAGACTGTGACAGTGAACAGTCTCGCGATCTATGGAGAGAGTTAACCGAATGGCATCGTGAAATATATGAGGCCCCAAAAATCGGTGGTGAGCATCCTGAAGACCAATTTGACAAACACTTGGCAGAGGTTGGACCAGACCAGCTTTGGGTGGCTGTGAGCGATGCCAAAGTAGTTGGACTTATTGGACTGATCTTCAAGGGGAAGGACGCGGAAATAGAGCCTATTGTAGTGAGTAAAGCCTACCGCAACAAAGGAATAGGAAGAAAGCTAATAGAAACTGTGACTTCTGAAGCCCGTAACAAGGGAGTAGTTTTTCTCAACATAGGACCCGTTGCGCGAAATGTGAAGGCCATAAAATTCTTGTTCAAACAGGGCTTCAAGAACCTCGGTTACCTCGAATTATTCATGGACCTTACCAATAAAAACTGGAAGCCAGGACCAGAAATTTTTGGGTGTAGGTTTACCTTCTAGTGGAATCGCTATGCAATGCTAATCGCACATGAAACATCCTAAGGTTTCTGTTGGCGCGCACAGGTAGAAATTCATTGAAGATATAATAGCTACCGCACGGTCAACCACGATGATTTTTCATGAATTCGTGCTCGGAAGATTGAAGAAATACCTTCATCTCTATATACCTCTTGATGTTCTTATGAAAACGTGCCTTCAATGACCCCGACTGTTGCGGTAGTTGATAATGATTCTTTCACCAGGGCGATTGACCTAATAGGCGGCATTAATGATCTGAATACGCCTGAGAGAAAAGTCATTATTAAGGTTGGAATTTTTAGTATTGATACTGGGATTTGTACTACGGTAAAGACGCTCAATTCGATTATTTGTGCGTTTGACAAGTCAAAGGAGATTCGGGTAGTAGAATCTGACAGCTTTGCAGGACCGGGGTTGAAACGATTGGAGATTTGGAAAGACTGCTATAATGACCGAGTTTTTCCGTTCAATCTGTCGGATGATGCAGATACACGAGCTGTCGAAGTTGCTGGAGAAAGAGTGCCGTTGTCTCATATTCTCTTTGAGCCTAACACGTTCATCAGCACTCATGTGCCGAGAAGATATGAGGATGCCGGAGATGAGGATCTTATGAATATGGGTTTTGTGATCAAGAATTTGTTAGGTTTGATCCCAGATCAGAAGAAGCTCAGATTCCACAAGCAGCTGCCTAGTGCTCTGTTAGATATGTACGAGGCCGTTGGAGGCATAGACCTAGCAGTATTAGATGGAACCAATGTTTTCTTAGGACGGAAGAAGAAGAGAACAACTATTTCTCCAAGATTGCTTTTGGTTGGTAAGGATGCGTTCGCAGTCGAAGCGGTTGGAGCACACTTAGTTGGTTTTGACCCAATGGAGATGCCCGTATTGCAAGAAGCTAGGAATCGAGGATTGGGCGAGATCAATATTGATAAGATTAATATCATTGGAGATGTTGAAACTCCAAAAAACATGATTAGTAAGGCGTTCAGAGGATTATTCCCTAAGAAGGCATGTGGGGAGTGAACGCGCGCGCAGAATGAGCCTTCTTGTCTGAGAAAAGTCTTAAAATCACGGATTTCAGCGTATGTTGTCATGCACAAGCGTGATCACAATGAACAATGCTTCCTGCTATTGGTCAAAAATCTCTTCAAGAGATTATCTCTCGCGCGCACATGATGGATGTCAAACTATAAATAATAGTTTACATTCGCTAATATCTTCAAAACAACTCGGCACATGCCGACCTAAAAGAGGAAGCTCAAATGCCGTTAAAAGAGCTCAAAACCGAAACAGAAAACACACTTACTATAGAACGTATTTTGCATGCTAAACGCTACGCCATGATTTTGGACAAAACCCGATGCGTAAGCTGTGAAATCTGCCAAATTATATGCCCAAGAGAGGCTATTGAGGTCAAGAAAATCCCAAAAGAGAACGGAGAAAAAGCTCAACGTCCAAAATTCGACGTCAGCGAGCAGAAGTGCTCCTACTGCGGAATGTGCGAACCCATCTGCCCCTTCAACGCCATAGAAGTAAGAGTTGACAAGGAACACATGGTTCCAGTTCTTGACAAAGGCAGCTTTCCCGAACTGATAAGGGAAATCGAAGTAGATCCCGCCAAATGTGACGTAGGCTGCATAGACTGCGAAGAAGTGTGCCCTCTAAACCTCATCACAGTTAAAGTCCTAAGCCCAGACGGAAAAGAGATCAAACCGAAAAAAGCAAAATCCCTCCCGAAAAAGAAAAAGCTCAAGGTCAAAGTAGACATAAAGAAGAATCTCTCTCCATGCTGCCGACTCTGTGAAATCAAATGTCCAGACGGAGCCATTCGCGTTCGCAAGATCATGCACGGAATCCTCAAGATAAACCTTGAAAAATGCCCAGATGGCTGCCAAGACTGCCTAGATGTCTGTCCAATACCAGGCGCCCTATACCTAGACGAAACTGACAAGAAGGTTCATCCAAACGAAACATTCTGCGTCTTCTGCGGCACTTGCAGGATTGTCTGCCCAATTGAAGAAGCCTTAATTCTTGAACGACGTTCGATACGTCACACTCCCGTAAGCTCCGGAGCTTGGAACACAGCTCTGGAAAAGCTGACTTCTGCAAAAGAGTACTCAAAAGAAGCAAAAACCAAAGGCGTAGCCAAAATCAAGACGATGGTTGAAAAGAGAATGCTCATGAAGGAGGCTTCATAGATGACTGAAACCCCACGTGTTGGAGTTTTCATATGTCATTGTGGACTAAACATAGCAGGCGTAATTGACATCAAAGAAGTCGTAGAATACGCCAAAACACTGCCTTACGTGACAATTTCAGATGACAACCGCTACTCATGCGCCGACCCAGGACAAGAACAAATCAGAAAAGCCATAAAAGAAAACCAGCTAAACAGAGTCATCGTCGCAGCCTGTTCACCTCGCATGCACGAACCAACCTTCCGCAAATGCATCGTTGAAGCAGGGCTAAACCCTTACTTCCTAGAGATGGCAAACATCCGAGAATTTTCATCATGGGCTCACGGTAACGATCCCGAAGCAGCCACTGAAAAGGCCAAAGAAATCATAAAAATGGCAGTCGCAAAAGCGGTTTTGCTTGAACCCCTAGATGTCATGGAGGTCCCAGTTACAAACAAAGCCATGGTTCTAGGAGGAGGAATTGCAGGTATGAACGCTGCCCTCGACCTCGCCGACATGGGATTCAAAGTGTACATGGTGGAAAAAGGTGAAAGCATCGGAGGACACATGGCACAGCTTGACAAAACTTTTCCAACCCTCGACTGCAGCATATGCATCGAAGGACCAAAGATGGTGGATGTCTCCCGTCATCCCAACATTGAGATCATATCCTTCGCTGATGTTCTCCGTGTAGATGGCTACGTGGGCAACTTCAAAGTCAAAGTTCGCAGAAACCCACGCTACATCATAGCTGACAACTGCACAGGCTGCGGAGAATGCAGAGACGTTTGCCCAATAGAGTATCCAAACGAATGGGACATGAACATGGGCGTAAGAAAATCAATTTCAGTACCTTTCGACCAAGCAGTACCCCTTGTCTACACAATCAACAAAGACTACTGCATCGAATGCTACAAATGCGTAGACGCCTGTG
>JASFPO010000117.1:0-6186 GCA_050115935.1 Candidatus Bathyarchaeota archaeon
TGTTGAAGTAGGAAAGAAAGCCGGACAGAAAGGTGTAGAACTCGGAGAAAAGGGCGTTAAAGAAACCAAGAAAGCTGCCAAGAAAACAAAGAAAAAGCTAGAGTAGCTGCTTTCAATCGAGCCACAACACTTTTTTCTTCACTCCTTGGCTTATACTAAGTCATGGTTTCTGAGCGGATACTCTATGGTTCTGAGATTTTCCAAATCATAACACGCACTTCTTCATATAGTGGAGGTATCGTATTAGAGGCCCATATCGAGATCTCACTGTCAGTCAGGTTATACCACCACAAAGAGTTTCCGTAATCTCGTTGGTGGATGCCAGTAGAGTCTGAGGTATTTGCCAAAACATACACAAATAAGTCAGTAGTTTCCAATCCATGATTGAATACCATAGGCATGGTTTTTCCGATTGCTGACGCCCATCCGCTATCGTAGGCTGGCGCAACGAGGAATCCTGGTTCAACGCCCAAACCTGGTTCGCCCTGTGGTCCTTGAGGTCCAGTCTCTCCTTGATCGCCTTTGTCACCTTGTGGTCCTTCAACTCCCTGCAATCCTTGCGGCCCCTGCTCACCTTGTAGTCCCTGTAGTCCTTCCTTCCCTTGAGAACCTCGTGGACCTGTTTCTCCCTGTGGTCCCTGATGTCCTTGTAGTCCAGTTACGCCTTGCGGTCCCACGGGTCCTTGCGGTCCTGTCAGCAACTGAGTAGAAGCTACGACTGAGATACCACTAGAAACCAACATCCCAATCACAAGCAGAATAAGGAACGCTCTACGTGTGACTAATACTTCTTCAGCCATTTTCATCACCTCTCTTTTGATATGTTCTTTCATTTGAAGTTGCATTAAAGATTTAAGGAAAAGAAAATTCTTAGACTGTTAAACAGAAGAGTTTCAGTGAGAACACACCTTATTAACAAGAATCTCTAATTTCCTAGAGGCGCAAACATATGCGCAAAAGAAGAAAACTTGAGGGGGAAAGATTTCATTTCCGTCCAATTAGACCATGCAACCACCAAGGACATACCTGAGTTGACTAGAGTGATGACTCGTGCATTCGACGATGACTCACAGAAACACTTGGGGAAGCCCAAGGGAGGTCCATCAGGCTATGACAACGGTGATTTTTTCCGGAAATGGATGCCATATAAAGAGAGCGTTACCTACAAAATGGTTGCCAAAGGTAAGACCATAGGCGGCATAATTGTTTGGATATACAAGCATGGTCGCAATGGACTAGGTACTATCTTCGTCGACCCAGACTACCAAGATCAGGGAATCGGCACACGAGCATGGAGCCTTATCGAGGAAACCTATCCAGACACTAAGTCTTGGACCCTTGGGACGCCAAGCTGGGCTACGAAAAACCATCATTTCTATGAGAAGAATGGGTTTAGGAAGATTCGAGAAGAGGCAACGGATGACATTCCTGAGGGCGTTTCCTTCATCTACAGTAAAGCCATGGATTCTTGACAATTTAAGGATGAAATTTCTTAGATTAATAAAACTGAAGATGTTTACTTCATCTTGCTTGATATTCATATTCGTCAGTAGACTATGACTGAGTAATATTGCTATTATTAAACATGGAGACTGAGTAGAGATGGAAGTGAAAGACTGTGAGTTATATCAGGAACTTGCCATCTTTGTAGAATAGTTTGCCGTCTGCGTAGATTTTTCCATCCTTCTTCATGTCTTTTAAGATATCCCAATGGATTGGTGATTTGTTTTGTCCTCCTGTTTCTGGATAGGAGTCTCCTAGGGCTATGTGTATTGTTCCACCCATCTTTTCATCGAAGAGTATGTTTTTGGTGAATCTTGTTATGTCATAGTTTGTGCCGATGGCAGCTTCGCCAATGCGATCTGCTCCTTCAATTCTTAATGTTTTTTGCAGTAAGTCGTTGCCTTTAGCCGCTGAAGCCTTTACAATTTTTCCGTCTTTGAATGTAAGTGCTATATCTTCAATTTCTCTGCCCGAATAGATTCCTGGGAAAGTGAATCTTATTGTGCCGTTGGCTGAATTCTCCAGTGGTGTTGTGTAGACTTCACCGTCTGGCAGGTTATATTTCCCATCACAGTTTTCCCATGTTCTACCCTTAATACAGAAAGTTAAGTCCGTATCTTCACCTGTTATGTGAATTTCATTTACTTGGTTTAGAAAATCGCAGATTTTCTCCTGTTGCTTATGTATTTTCTTCCATTCTGCAATCGGGTTTTCATTATCTACCGAACAGCTGCTGTAAACGAAGTCTTCCCATTCTGCAAGCGACATAGTGGCTTCTTGTGCTTCAGCATTTACAGGGTAAGGCAAACCTACCCATTTGAGCTTTCCTTCAGCTTCACGTTTCCTGAAGATTTCGTAATACTCTTTTTTGGAAGCTTGATGCAGTGTTATTTTTGAAGGGGTTATATTTGTTAATCTTTTGGGGTTTAGTTCACACCACACATATATTTGAACGTCCATGTTTTCAACTCTGAATTTTTCGAAAGGGGAAGCATACTTTAGTTGGTGTTCTTTCGCATATCTGAAAAAAGTGTATTCGACGTCAAGTTCAGGCATAATCAGTGGGTATGCATCTCTCAACAAGCATTCTTTGTATATCTCGTTGATTAGAGGAAAAGCTCTACATATTCCTCGTATGACCACTTTTTCTTTCGGTTTTACATCTACACTGTAGTGAACACAGAGTTTTGCAAGCTTCTCAATTCTCGGGTCAACCATCTACTCACCATCTATAGAGAACATTCTCAAACACGCGCTATGTCTTCTGCTCAGTTTTTATGATTTATGGAAGAAACTCAACCCCATATCACTTCTTGTTTCGGGCAAGGATCCAATAGGGTTTCTCTCCACCACACTCGACAATTTTATCCCAGATAGCTAGCAGTCCAGCATTTTCGATTATCTGCAAAGATTTTTCCGGGCTATAATGACTCCAAAACATGTCGACACCATGATATTTCTCAGTTCCTTCCCATTCACTATAACCCATACTAATCAACATTACCCCTTCGGGTTTCAGTATTCTGTGAAAACTCTGAAATAGTGAAGAATGTTTCTCTCTGGGAATATGAATAATGCAATAGGAACTTGTCAAGCCATCAAACGAGTTGGTTTTGAGGCCTAATCTAGTAGCATCTTGTTTAACCAAATTGGCTTCTGGAACATTTCTTCCTGCAAGTTTAAGCATACTTTGTGAAAAATCAACTCCTACAACATTAGCTCCATGTTCAACTAGGTATTTTATGAATGGAACTGCAGCACCACAGCCAACATCCAAAACCCTAGCATTCTTGGGCAATAAGCTCACAAACTGCTCTAGTTCCTTTCTGTTGTCAAAAGTGTGACGGTCAGCATGATATTGCTTGGCTATCTTGTCATATCCCTTTCTGACAATCTCCCCTTTCTCAGTCAACTTTCAAGCCGCCTCATCATTTCATGAGTTGTATGCCTGTTAGAGGAAATTAAGGTTACTTCATTGTTGCATTAAAGATTTAAGGATGCACACCCCTAAACTCCGGATGAGGAAGTAGCGAATTCTGAAGTCTCGCATGTTCTCCAGTGTGCAGTGCAAAGGCTGTCAATACAAGGCTTCCACCTATTGTTGGCGTCAATGCCCTTACAACATTTGGAAGAAGCAATCCTGGTGAGAACTCGCATTTTGGTCTTGCTTCATCTTGCTTGATACTTATGTTCAGTGAGAATGGCTTTATTCCTTCTTCTTTGAGAATAAACTCCCAAATGTGAGAATGAATCCAACGGGGAACAATAGAAGAATTCCGAGCCAACCGAGTATCCCCAAAATAGGAGAAGGACGCCAAGATCGCAAAAATCCCCAAACAAGGCTTTCAGTTAGTGTTTCCTCTAAAACGAACTCCACATGGCTTTCAGCGTCGCCATCAGTGTTGTCAAAAGTGAAGAAATAGATGTGGTCCCATCCATGAGCGGGGTCGATTGTGAAGTTGAAATCCCTGTCAACAAAGATGTTCTCAATCTCATAACCTAGTCCTTGGACAGTAACGTAAATGCCTTCCCCCTCAACTGAAACTTTTCCCTTGAGAACACAGTCATCTGGTGGGGAATAACGTGTTCCTGTTCCGTCTTCTCTCGGTCCGAATTTCTCACCCGGTTCCAACGTGAAGGCAGTATCAATTACAGTATCAGTTCTACTGAAGTCCAAGAAAGACAGGAGAAGCAAAGATATGCCAAGTATCAGCAAAAACAACCCTACAACTCTCTTCATACCAGCCTATCCTATACCAGCATCTTCATTAGACGAAGAGTAAAAATAGGAATAACAATTTTTCGTATTTCATCTAAAGTTGCATTGGTGGTTTATGGAGAAATCTCCTTGTCATGCGATGAGCTGACAGCTCAAGGATGAGTCTAAGCTTCTCTCGTTCTTCCTTGTTCGGAATCTGAACTCGCCACAAATAAGATTACATGGAAAAGTGTCTTCTCCTTGTGCGAGTGTGAACCTTCCCCTCTTTTGCAGATTGCGACAGGCTTAAGCCATTCGCCTTAAAGCCTTTCACACTCGCTCCTTCTTATACAGAACTCTTCGGTTCATGTTTTTGACAGGCTAGATTGCGCCATCTAGCACTATATGGCTTTAGCAAGGCAAGCCAGCAAATTCTATCCAAGATATATGAAATACGTTCAGAATCTACGAAGGAAGATGGCTCAACCTTCCTTTGAGTTCTCTCTTTCTGTGAATTAACTATGGGGATGGTTCTCTTAATCGGTTTTCCAGGTCCCTTTTAATAGATTCAAGCTGTTCCACAAATGCACGTTTCGCCTTGACCTCTTCCTCTAACTCTCGAACTTCCATCTTTTCTTGAAGAACCTTTAGACTTGTTTCCATAGCTTTCTCTTTCTCGTCAAAGGATCGCAATTCGCTTTCCAATTGTGCCTTTTTCTTCTGAAGCTCTTCAAATTGTGTTGACATACAGTTTCCATCCGAGTTTTTCTATTCTGTTAGAAGATAAGTGGGTTATGAAGTTGGAATCTTCATTTCTGATATAACAGAGATAGACTGTGCAAAACTATTCAGAAAACGCAAATAGGTCAAATATCCATTTTTTTCTTTTTTTCCGTGAGAATCGGAAAGGAAACATGTACTCTGAGTAGGCGTCTAACTCGAATCCAATTCCTTTGCTTTAAGCATGAACGATAGCCAGTTTGTGGCAAAATCTCTGTATGCTTTGAAGCTCATTCCAACACTAGCAATTGTTGTGCCAATGCTGACTAGTGGTTGTGGAATGAACGATAGCGTACCAAGAGCTGTGTCCAGCATAAGCTTTCTCTTGGTTGGGGCCATCTCTTTTATCGCATCTAGAAGCTCTTTCTTGAAGATGTCATCCACGTTTGATGAGCCCTCAAGTTGCATCTTTGAATTTGTCTTCCAAATCATACTTCTAAAGGATTCTATAGCTTTGTGTCTTCGCAACTCAATCAAATCATCAAGCTCCATCATGCTGAAATCTGGAATTGCGATTTGTGTGAGTCTATCTAGTACTGTGGAATCAAACTCCAGTTCAGCCTTCCCCTTTATCCTGAGAAGAGGAGTATGAATTGCATCAACACTAACAGGTTTCTTGAATAGTTGAGACAAAGCCAAGGAATCGTTTATGTTGTGTAGCAATCCAATCAGATTCATCTGACCATAAGTCTTCATTGCTGTCTCAGTGAATTCTTTGTTAGTCAGATCTATCTGAGTATTTTTATTGATCGCTTCCTTATAGCTCTCTTTTCTTTGAATGAGCGCATATTTCAGAAAATCAGCTTCTTTTCCATAACTGCCAGATTCAAGTTGAGAGACAACATCCACTGTTCGATAATCCGCAATGAATCTGTTTTTCTTCTCCACCTTGTACTTCTGCTTCTCCTCATGGGTTTTTCCATCAAATACCGTTATGTACGCATCCTCATCTTGTGTCTCAATCTTTTCCATATCCTTAAGGACCTTTTCCTTTGTGTTCTCAATGCTCCATGGCTCCGATCCCTGGAGGGCAAAGCCATCTGTTGCTGAATATCTGAAAGTTCCAGTCTCAACGATAACTTCGTCATAGAGAATCATGCTTTGCTTGATTCTTCGAGAAATGTCATAGCTACTTCCCCATCTTTGCAGGGATTTAATATTTGTGCGAAGAGGAAACAGAATACTAGACAACATTTCAAACCTCA
>JASFPO010000118.1:0-6120 GCA_050115935.1 Candidatus Bathyarchaeota archaeon
AACGCCTAAAAAGGCTAAAGCGCCACCCAAAGAAACCAAAACACCTGAAAAGCCTATAAAAAAAGCAAGAGAGAATATAGTCTATATCGGAAGAAAACCAGTAATGAACTACGTAACTGCTTGCCTCACCAACTTCAACGCGGGAGCAAGCGAAGTATGCATCAAAGCCAGAGGACGGTCTATCAGCACAGCAGTCGATACCGTTGAGCTTCTACGTCGAGCCTTCATTAAAGGCTTAGGACTTGAGCAAATCAAGATAGACACTGAAGAGATAACAAGAGATGACGGACAGAAATCTAACGTTTCAACCATTGAAATAACTATATCCAAAGCCAAATCTGAGTGAGTTTTCTAGGTGAGCAAAGAGCAATAAAAACAGACTCTTCCGCCGGAAGGCTTCGTAATCTTACTTATTATCCTTACGTTTGTGGAGAGGAATATCCTTAAAAGCCAAGGTTTCAAAAGGTTATCTCTTTGAGGAGATAAGCCCATGAGCGATTATCCGAAAATCGTTGTACGTCCACCAGGTCCAAAGGCAAGAGAACTAGTCAGAAAGGATGAAGCCTTAATTTCACCCTCTTATGTTCGCTTCTATCCACTTGCTGTTGAGTCAGGCGAAGGCTGCATAGTGAAGGATGTTGATGGAAATGAATACATAGATTTTAACTCTGGTCTTTTGTGCTTAAACGTGGGACACAGCCATCCAAAAGTTGTCCAAGCCGTAAAAAAACAATGTGACAATTTTCTTCATTATTCCAACACTGACTTTTACTACCGAAAAGTGGTGGATTTGGCTGGAAAACTTGGCGAAATTACTCCCGGACGCTATGAAAAGAAGGTTTTTTTTGCAAACAGCGGAGCAGAATCCATTGAAGCAGCCGTGAAGCTTGCAAAGTGGCACACACGAAAGCACCGATTCATAGCTTTTATCGGCGCTTTTCATGGTCGCACATTAGGGGCGCTTTCTTTCACAGCGAGTAAGCCTGTGCAGAGGAGACATTTTTTCCCTCTGCTTCCTGGAGTGGTTCACGTGCCTTATCCTTACTGCTACCGTTGTCCTTTCAAGTTGTCGTTGCCTGATTGTGATTATTGGTGTGTCAACTTTATCGACGAACTAGTGTTGCAAAAGTATGTTCCGTCTGAAGAGGCTGCTGGTATATTGTTCGAGCCTGTTCAAGGTGAAGGCGGCTATGTAGTTGCTCCACCCGAATATTTCCAGCGTCTGAAGAAACTGGCAGACAAGTATGGCTTACTGCTAATAGACGATGAAGTGCAAGCAGGAATGGGTCGAACTGGAAAATGGTTCGCAATTGAACATTGGAAAGTAGAACCTGACATAATCTGCATTGCTAAAGCAATAGCTTCAGGTTTGCCACTCGGCGCAACAGTAGCTCGAACCAAAATCATGGATTGGGAAGGCGGCTCCCACGCGTCAACCTTTGGAGGAAACCCTGTTTCATGTGCTGCTGCGACGGCGGTCATAAATGTAATTGAAGAGGAGAAACTTCTTGAAAACGCAACCAAACAAGGCGGTCGCGCCTTCAAGAGACTTAAAGAACTACAGGAAGAGAGCGAAATCTTAGGTGATATTCGAGGAAAAGGTTTGATGATAGGTGCTGAGATTGTAACCGACAAGCGAACCAAAAAGTATGGCAAGAAAGAAGCCGGAAAGATAATGTCGCGATGTTGGAAACGAGGTGTGGCCATAATCACAAGTGGCGCATCTACACTTCGTGTGGCTCCTCCACTGAGCATTACAACTGAGCTAATGGATGCTGGTCTCGACATAATTGCGGATGTTATCAAAGAAGTTGAAAGAGAAAGATAAGTGCCTTCTTAATGCTCTTGCTTTTTTCGAGGGTCAGATAAAACCAACCAATCGCATCGCAATAAGTAACGAGAAGATGGCTAACAGGTCAGAGATGCTAGTGCTTATCGGTATAGTCACATTGTCTGGGTCAAGTCCTCTACGCCAGGATACGAGAGCTATGCCGACTGCAACTGCACACACGAGAAGAGTAAGTATAGATACTGCAATAACACATGCTGCCAAAAAATGAAGTGGTGAAACAGACCCTAAGCCTGTTCTATCAGCTATGACGAAGTTTATTATTCCCATGTAAATTGAGGAAAGAATGCCTATAATTACAACCGCGATGATATTCTTCTCCAAAGCCTCGCTTCTCTCCAGTCTTGGCTCAATGACACCTAATGCCAAAAGCGTCGTAATTCTTGAGGAGATGATACAAGCCGCATTATTCCCAAGCTCACTCAGAGACGGCACTATCATCAGAAAGATTGGAATTTCAAACCATGCTTCGACTCTCACTTGCATTGTACTGCCTGCTGCTATGTGAATCAAAGCCGCTACAGTAAGTGCTGGAATACTCTCCCTCATGATTCGCCTAAAAGTCTCTCTTTGCATTCTCATCCCACCAAGCTTGCGGCAAAAAACAAGCAAACAACCGCTGTGATGTCGCCAATACTTGTGACGATAGGCCCCATAACGCTGTCGGGATCTATGCCCTTTCGGAAAACTAGAATTGGAAGCACTATTGTTAAGGGGCCCACTATCGTAGCAGCTAGTGCCCCACTTAACGCTCCTACAACCATGAGTTTCCACAGGACAGTTTCCATACCAAACGTAGTACCAACAAAAAAAGCCAACACACCGATTAACGTATTAACAAACACGCTTAGAAACAGTGAAGAAACAAAATTTGTGGCAGTTTCTCCTTTAAAAGTTATTTTTGACTCTATCAAACCCGTGTGCAGTCCAGTTCCAATACGCGCGCTTACAGCGGCTAGAATGTTGCCTCTGAGGCCCAGAAATCCAGGAACCATAATCAATAAGCCAGGGAAGTTCTCGAAAAGATTCTGCATTGCACTGCTAGCGAGAAAAAAGCCTGCCAATGTTCCGCCACTTATGGAGAGCACTTCTGAAAAGAAGCTTTCCTTGACCATTTTCCGAATCTGAGTCATTTTGATCGCCTTGCGGCGGATCCTGCATCCTTTCCACCTAGATTTGACTGTTTCTAGGTGTTCATTTATAAAATTGTTTCCATGCTCTTCCGGAGCTAAGCCTAATGGGATAAGACATATTTGTGTGAAGTATTTATGCTATTTGAAGCAGCTCAGGGTGTTTTTCCTTGGGAGTTTTCACTGTATGGTTCGACTAGAAAAGGTCAAATACAAACCTGTTAGCGCAAGAGAGCTTCTTATTGAGATGAAGGACCTCTCTGAATTGATGATTGACCTAGCCTATTCAGCTGCGCTATTCAACAGTCACGCCCTTGCAGAAGAGGTTATGGAAATGGAGAGCCACATAGACACACTCACATATCTTCTGAACATGAATATTATGATAGCCGCTAGAGATGCTGAAGACGCTGAATCTCTTGTTGGGGTCACCAAAGTGGCCAGAGCCACCGACAAAATATCAGACGCGGCAGCAGATATAGCTGCAATAGTTTTGCAGGAAATAGGAATTCACCCCATCATCCGAGAAGCCTTCGAAAAGGTTGAGGAGCGACTAACACGTGCAAATGTGAAACCCAAATCCATCTTAATTGGGAAGCAGATTGGAGAATTGGAATTGGCCGCGAGAATGGGCGTGGACATAATTGCCATCAGACGAAACAGAAAATGGGTAATCGACCCAGAAGAAGATGAAACCATACAGGAAGGAGATGTTCTCATTGTACGAGGCGCTCCTCAAGGTATAGACGAAATTGAAGATGTCGCCAAAGGAAAAATCCAGAAACTTGAGGATTAAAATCCATGACAAGCAAGAAGCCTTTCAAAAAAATCACTGACATGCTGGTGGAACTGAAAGACACCTCTGAGCTTATGCTGGACTTAGCTTACTCCTCCATCATACTTAACAGCAAAGAGCTGGCAGAAGAAGTTCTAGCATTAGAAGAACATATGGATGAGCTTCACACAGATTTTGAGCTTCTAGTTTTGTCTACAGGCGTTACCACTGAAGAATCGGGAAGCTTTCTTGGATTGATTAGAATAGGCGTTGTAACAGAGAATATCGCTGATGCTGCGGCTCAAATTGCTGAAGTTGTGTTGAGAGAGATTAAACCTCACCCAATTCTTGCGTTGGCAATTGAAGAAGCTGAAGAAACAGTAGTGCATGTGAAAGTTTCTAGAGAGTCTTCGCTGGTAGGCAAAACGCTGCGGGAAGCGCAAATCCAAGAGGAGACAGGCATGTGGGTTCTAGTTGTAAGAAGAGGCAACAGATGGGTGCGTCCCAGTCCAAATCTAAAAATCAACGCAGGCGACATATTGATTGCATCTGGCTACGCTGAAGGTGAAGAAGACCTTAAGAAACTGGCGTCACCCAGAAATTATGTTCCGACCTAGCTTGTTTTCTCAACGAGATAGTGGGCATGATATAGCCGTTGTATGTCGAAACGAATTGTGCTTTAAAGGATTCTAGGACAAGATTTTCTCTCTGTAAGCGGGAATGTCCAGGAAACCGTGTCCGCTGATGTTCATACATATAGCTTTTTCTTGTCCAGTCTTTTCACTTCTTACTGCTTCATCGATGGTTGCTCTCACTGCATAACTGGATTCAGGTGCTATCAGCCATCCTTCGCATTGTAGGAAGGTTTTTGCAGCTTCGAATGTTGCTTTTTCATCAGTTGGATATGCAACAGTTTTCACTATTTTGTGATGTCTGAGAAAACTGATGATAGGTGCGGCCGCATGATATCTCAAGCCGTCGGCTTTGATCGGAGTCATCTCTGTTTTATGACCAAGAGTATACATTTTCATAAGTGGTGTGTGCTCGGCAACGTCCCCAAAATCGTATTTATATTTGCCTTTAAGAAGGCTTGGAGCAGCCATCGATTGTGCCGCAAGAAACTCACATTTCCGCTTCTTCTTCAAGACCTCACCAACGAATGGAAGGGCAATGCCACCGAAGTTGGAGCCACCTCCTAAGCAGCCTACGATCAAGTCTGGTTGGTCGTCGACTAGCTCAAACTGCTTGATAGTTTCAAGCCCTATGATGGTTTGATGCATCAAGACATGGTTTAAAACTGAGCCAAGACAGTAAACGCTGCCTGCATGTTCTTCTGCGTACTCTAAGCCTTCGGAGACAGCAATTCCAAGCGAGCCTGGATGCTTAGCATCTCTCGCAACAATTTTCCTTCCGACTTCGGTTTGCTTGCTCGGTGAAGCGTAGACTTTGGCTCCTAACAGCTGCATCAAAGTGCGGCGGTCATCTTTCCAGTCGTAGACTGAGCGAACCCAGAAAACTACACAATCTAAACCTGCAAGTCGAGCTGCGTAGGACAAGGCTGTGCCCCACTGTCCGGCACCAGTTTCAGTAACTAACACCTTCTTTCCTTCCTTGGCAGCAAGATAAGCTTGAGCAAGAGCAGTGTTGGTTTTATGGGAGCCTGTGGGCGACAAGTCCTCTCGCTTATAGTAGAGTCTAGTTTTTTTCAGCTTGAGATATCTTTCAAGTCTTCGAGCGCGATACAGCGGTCTTGGTCGACCGGCTTGGATGTAGAGCTCCCTTATCTCCTCTGGTATGGGAATCCAACGTTGTTTTGAGGCTTCTTGGCTTAAACATTCCTTTACCATGGTTCTTCCTAGGAATTCGAAGCGGGAAGGTCCTTCCTCTGGCTCTTTTGGAGGAGGAAAAGGCGCTGGCAAGTCTGGCAAAATGTTGTACCATTTTATGGGCAGGTCATCTGTTGGTAAGGAAATCTGATTTATCTCCAACCTATAGCACCACCAGTAAGAGGCGCATATATGAAACCTTTAAGAAATAAGAATTCCGCTTGACTTGTTAGGAGTCTGGGAGTACTTCAATTCTTGTTGTTGTTCTACTTGATAGCTCTAGTTGTTCAGCAAATCCTCTTTTAGCATGGATGTTCTTGAGGAGAATTCTGGTGCTTGGTGATAGCTCTTTGGCGAACTCTGCTAATTGTCTCCAAAGTGAAACGCTCATTCTACCCGTGTCGTCGGCCACAGTGAAAGATGCAACTTTGACTTTTTCCCTTTTTGATGTCGTGACTTCTCGTAGTATTGGAGCAGTCAGGATCGTTGCTTCGATTGTAAACGGGCCTTGGCCTTCTTTTACGTCAATGATTTTGTCTA
>JASFPO010000119.1:0-6096 GCA_050115935.1 Candidatus Bathyarchaeota archaeon
CAATCTTATTGCTGAACTCACAAAAGGCATAGATGCCCAAGCAAAACGCGCTTTGAATCAAATCCAGCAAACATTGGTACTTATCCGGAAAACCACAGGCATAAGAGTTTCCAGAAGACAGCATTTAACCCGAGCTGAGAAGCAAGCACGCAAAATCATACCAAAGCGCCGATTCAAAGGTACTCTAAGCAGGGAAACACTAAGCCGAAAAGCATTGCCACCAAAAGACTACGAATGGTATACTAAGATAAGCCGAAGGGATAAGCAGTTCAACCAGAAACTGGCAGAAATCCTCAATTTTGCAGACGGAAAACGTGATCTGCAACAAATAGTCAATGCAGTTTCTGCAGAATATGCCCCAACGAACCCAGAAGATATGCTGCGAGTCCTTCAGCACCTTCAAAAGCAGAGTTTAGTCACGTTAAAAACAAGGTAGGCAAGCAGATGGCATACTGTACACATGAAGAACAATGATACGAAAACGTTTATTAAATATCAATATTTACTATACTTATTAGATAACAAGGTGCAATAGAATGAGCAAACTAACTCTTTCACCAGTGATTGAAGGAAGGGAAAACAGAAATTGGGATTTAACTTCCAGCCATATTATGCCACAAGGGCAAGACACGGCATGTCCTTACGTTAGATGCGGCAAGATTTTCAGCGAGCCTATTGAGTTAACAGTTCGAGCAGAGGATTCCAACGAGACCTATTATGCTTGTCCCCACTGTTTCTCACGGGTGAACGTTCCAGACAAGATTGAGCAAAGCCTAAGTAAGCCTTCTATTGAAGCTTTGAGAGATGCTTTGAGAAACGCCTCAAAAAACAAAGAAAAGGATGATGGCAAGAACTGTTCTAATTTTCTGGGATATCTGAAAAATCGTCCAAAGGATTCGCCGATTCCAGACAATTGTCTAACCTGTAGCAGAATCTTGAAGTGCATGTAGTTGGTTTACACCAGGGAGAATTAAGAAATGAGAGGTGGAGCAATCTTCCTAGTGTTTTTCATACTTTTTACTGCAGCTACACTTGCGGTTCCCATTCCATTGTTTCCAGGTAACGTGATGCACTCGGTGTTCAGCTCGTTGAGCGTTTCTCTTTATGCTCCATTGTTGGATGCCGTTGCAAATGGCTTGTTTTATGGTTTCATTGTTTGGTTGGTGTTCTTCTTGGTTAGCAAAAGGCTAGAGGAACCCGAAGTCGCGATAGTCAAGAAAAAAGAAAAGCGGAATAGAAGAAAGCGAAGTCTGTCGCACTAGTGAAACAAGAGCCTTATGTGATTTCCTGAGAGCTTAAGTTATTTTGTAAACTGTGTCGTTTTCTCTCACGCGTCCTTTTGCTTTCAGCCCAATGCTCTGTCCGGATTCAGCATTTTTCACTGTTTCATGCTCAATCTGCATCGATTCCACAACTTGATCTAAATCTGTGGTTGAGCCTTTGATCAGAATACGATCGCCAACAGCTAAAGGTGCAATTAGTTCTATGACCGCCACACTAATCTTGCTGAAATAGTGTGAGACCCTGCCAACTTCAACAAGTTCTTGTCTTTCTTCACTCACGGATCTTCTCACCTCATAACTTGGACAAAATAATACTAACCCTAGCTACCCCTAAATATAACTTGCCCGAAACAACAGAGCAGTTCGTAGTGGTTTTCATGACTGAAGCTAAAGAGATCAAACTCGAACCAATTGGTTATGTGAAGAGAAAGACTAAGAGCGAAGATGTTAGAGATCGAAGCCTTACGACAAGGGTGGTCGTCGAACCCGAATATCTTGAAGCCCTAGACGGTATCGAAGACTACTCACATTTGTTCGTAATATTCTTTATGCATGAAATCTCCAGAAAGCGCAAGCCCGTTCTGAAGGTTCATCCGAGGAGAAGAAGCGATATCAGATTGCAAGGCATATTTGCTACACGCTCTCCTCAGCGTCCTAATCCTATAGGCCTTACTCTTGTTCAGCTAGTAGAGCGAAAGCAAAACATACTCGTGGTCAAGGGACTGGATGCTTATGATGAGACGCCTGTTTTGGATCTCAAGCCATATGATCATTGGGACATGGCAGCAGATATTGTGGTTCCCGAATGGCGGGAGAAACTCGAGAAAAGCAGTCGTTAACCTGAGTTACGTTTGGCACGCTTCAGGTCGAAAGCTTTTCTCTGCAAGAAGATAGGAAGCTCTCCATGTGCAGTCGTTGTTCCTAAGCCTGACTATGCATTTTTGATTCATAATCTATTTATGGATTCAATTCGGACTAAAACTTAGATTAGATATTGTTTGGTGTGTTTGGTGTCACTGAAACTTAAAGATATTATGGTTGAGAATGTTGTTACGGTGAACGTAGGGGAAACGGTCAAGACTGCAGCTGTGCTCATGAACAAACATGAGATAGGTTGTTTGATTGTTGCAGAAGAGGGAAAGGCTGTTGGAATTGTGACTGAAAGAGACATGCTGAAAAGGGTGATAATCCAGCCTAGAGACCCTGAAAAGATTAGAGTTGATGAAGTAATGTCGAAGCCTCTCTCAGTCGGCAAACCTCAGATGGACATCGAGGAGGCTGCTAAAATCATGTTTAGAAAGAAGATCAAGAAGCTTCCAATTGTTGAACAGGGACATCTCGTCGGCTTGGTGACATTGACAGATCTTGTTCGCTCCCCGGACGTATTGCATTTGCTCAAGGAACTTCCTGTTGAAGAGACTCCAAAGGGTATGCAGAATGTGATCAATACATACTGCGATGTAGAGAACTCGAGCAGAAAATGTCCGCTTGTGGTGGAGCATGGTTATATGAAACGATGCTTGGAAAACAAGTGTATGTGGTGGTTCGGAGACGAATGTGGCATCACTAAGCTGTCCAAGCAGATAGCAGGCATGAAGAGCGTCTCCTAAATATCTGCGACTCTCTAGCAGCGTAGGCAAACACATATGTTTTGTCATGAATTCAATTGAGACAATAAAGAGACACAAAACAATTCATTAGTCTTTCTGAAGCGTTAAGTTCAGCGTCTTTTGTCGTTTGGCTCACCAACCTTTCCATCACTAATGTCAAGACGATGTATTTGTAAAAGTTCGCATTGACCAACCTGATACTGACTGGGTAACCGGTAGTTAGCCGAAAAAAGGAGCTTTCTGGTTTGTTTTAACCTTTAGGGCTCATTTCTTTCCCAGAAATAAAAAATATCCCCCCAAAGTACGCTTTTCTGTTTGACGCTAAGGTCATCCGAATAATTCACACAAAAGTGTGAACAAATCTTATAAGAAAAATTCCATCCACCTATTAGACTGAGGGTTGAAAATGGAGAAAGCTCTTCGACTCACAAGAACCGCATCTGCTGCGTTACTAGTAGCGATATTCCTGATTCAAAACGCCCATGCAGTGGCTCCTCCGTACTTGTACGGTGGTGCAGGGCAGCACGCAGAGGGCACAGCAAGTGTATACACGACCCAAATCTCACTAAGCACAGGAAAGTTTCGAATGCATGGAGTCGCGGGAGCTGGAGTAGTGGGCTACGGTCTCGCAGACAGTTGGGGATACTTCGGAATACAATATGTCACTGCGACTCAAAGTCGCCCCATCCATGCTTATACGACGGTTGCATATGACGGCGCAGTGCGAATATCGGCGATATTCTACTTTTTCTTTGGTTGGGCAAGGGCCGGTGCATGGATCCGTCAGATAATCAGAATATACGACACCAGCACTTGGCAAATTGTAACATCAAATACTTATTGGGTCTACAGTGAAACAGTCCAAAGTGGCGCACCCTGGTGGGAGAACTGGAAAGAAAGGGTCTTCAACGGAAACACCGACAAATTTGGCACAAGTGTGACCTTCACCGCCACGGCAGGTAAGACCTACGCCATAGAAACCTTTGTGGAATGTCAAACGAAGGTCGATGGTATGGGCTGGGCAATGTCAAGCGGCATTCACAATTTCTGGGGTCCATCTCAGAAATATCCCAACATCGATGGTTACATAAAAGTAGAAGAGATAAGCTGGTATTACGCTTAGAGTCTGCCTACAGATAGGCCGACTCGTCTCCCCTTTTTTTGGACATCTATTCCAGAAGCTCTATCTTGCTGTAAGCTCTGGCAAAGATGAGCCCGCCTATGACCAAACCGAAGAAGCATCCGAGGACGCCCAGCGAAGTGACCCAGAATTTCCTCCTACTCGATACCTGAACCTCTTTCTCAGGCACATAAAGCTTGTAATAGGTTACGAAAATCAGCATTATCGAAATCAGAATGAAGATTAGAGAGAAATATACTATGTCCCAATCCATCAAGAAATAGTGGTTCATTGGTGCGATGCTAGCGGTTTCCATTTGAAACAGGTATGAGCGATAAATCACGAAAGAAAAATACACTGCTTGCAAGGCAAACATCAGCATACCCAACTTGTAAAGCTTGAGAAGCTTTAGACGGGTTAGATCACTCATAGCAGTCCACCTCGATGAGAGAGTCAAAGGGGCAACTAGATATTAAATATTGTGTATTAATATTCAAGAGAACTATTTAAGGATTGCCTATTCACAAGTTAAACTCTCACTTCACAACCTTTCCAGACTCAGCTAATCGCACTCGCAAGCTTTCGGTAATGACGTTGTCATTAACAAGCAATTTAAGGCTAAAACTACTGGTTTACATCTATATTCTCGTTGCTGGGTGAAAGTGTTTTCTTTGAAGCGTTGCCACTAACTAACTTATAGAACACTTTTTCTGAAACGTTAAATACACCGAAGCCAAAAAAAACTTGAAAAGAGCTGGGATTTTTTGAGGAGAACGACATTCTTTATGGTTCCTCTCACAATCTCGTTATTCTCATCTATGCTTCTAACTCTCTTGGTACCTAGAGTTCCTGCGCCAAATCCGACAACATGGCATGTTCCGGGAGATTTTCCATCAATTCAAGCAGCAATAGACGCCGCCAGCTCAAACGACACAATCATCGTGGCGCCTGGCATCTACTATGAACATCTCTCCATACAACATAAGAACAACCTGACAATCATCGGAGAAGACCCTGCCACTACTATAATCGATGGAAGCCAAACAGGAAGTATCATCTACCTTAGTGGTTCGAATGAAATAGCCATAACAGGCTTCATAATGCAAAACGCAATCTATGGAGTAAACATGGTTCAATCGGGAAACTGCACAATAGGCAGTAGTGTAATTAACGCCAGCACGGAAAATCCATTTTTCCCTGCGGCTGCAATAACAATGTCCGAGAGCAGCGACAACAGAATCACAAACAACACATTAACCTCTAACAACGGATACGGAATAAGAAACACCATTGACTCCAACGAAAACACAATTGCAAACAACACTGTAGCTGACAACAAACATGGAATAAGCATCGAAAGCAGCATGAATGCGACTCTCACCAACAACAGCCTAACAGGCAACACTTACAACTTCGGAGTACAAGGCGCCTATACCCATGAATTTATCCACAATATAGACACTTCAAACGCCATAGAAGGAAAACCAATCTTTTACCTGATAAGCCAAGCAGACCTAACAATCAGCCCCGCAACATTCCCATCCTTAGGATACCTTGCGATTGTAAACTCCAACAACGTCACTGTAGAGAACATAGATATGTCAGACAATCTGCAAGGCGTCTTACTTGTGAACACAACAGACTCACTCGTAAGAGACACAAACCTCCTGAACAATTTTTGTGGCATCGAACTCAGACGTTCAAGCTTCAATAGCGTCGAAAACAACGAAGTAGAAGCCAATCAAGAGGAGCAAACAGCCCTGTTCTTGATAAGAGCGGAATATAATAGCATAACCAACAACAAGATCACCTCAAATCACAAGGGCATCTACATGCTCGACTACTCAACTAACAACACAATTGCCCAAAACACCATAAGCGACAACTGGTACGGAATGCACATTCAAGGATTCTCAAGTGGGAACACTCTTTATCACAATAACCTTGTCAACAACACAGAACAAGTAAGCAATTCTTGGTCGAACAACACCTGGGATAACGGTTACCCCTCAGGCGGAAACCATTGGAGCGACTACGCAGGTGAAGACCAAAACGGCGACGGCATCGGCGACACCCCATACAT
>JASFPO010000120.1:0-6096 GCA_050115935.1 Candidatus Bathyarchaeota archaeon
TGAGTGGATAAAAAGCGAGGCTAAAGAACAGTATGGTGAACGAGACAAGCCAAAATGTTCTGCTCCTGCTTCTTGGATCAAGTGACTCAACAATCTTCAGCACTTTTGGCTTTGAGCTTTTTCTCCGAGCTCGCCAAAGCAGCGCAGCCGGAATACCCATAATAGCCGATGCAAAAACAAGAATGCTCAATGTGAATGAGAATCCCAAGTAAGCAATCCCTACCCCTGATACCGCACTGCCAATTGCAGAAGCCAACCACAGAACAGCAATAGTCCTTGTAGCTTCCTTCTCCTTTTGCTTTGGGGACAATGAAAAGATAGCAGTTCGGTTCACCGCCCAATAAGAGGACTCCTTCACTGCTTGAACGATTCTCCCCAACATGAAAGCGGGAGTGGTGTTTGCAATGAAGTATATCAGAGTTGACAAGAGAGTTCCAGGCCAGTTTAGCAGCAAGTAGAATCGAGCCCACCCCAGTTGATCAGCAAGTGCGGCCAGTAGTAATCGAACGATGAGAAAGACCAAAGGCAAAACAGATATCACAAAGCCTATCTCCGCCAAATTGACGTTTCTCTCCAAGAGCAGCAACGGAATCGTCAACGAAAGTCCTCCCGATACGAAATAACCAAGGAATGTTATGGCAAGTATTCTCTTCATTTACGGACCGCCAACACACCAAGTGAAAGCATTACTTTCTCTTCTTGATTGCTCCTCTTTATTTACATTTCATAACGTTTAGCTCAACCAAATCAGAGAATGATTAATGAATGGCTCAAAGGGGAAACAACCAGATGATGTTTAGGAAATCATTTTTGCTCTATCTACACATCGCTCCACTTTGCCTCTGGGCGTTCGACGTGCTCACAACCCTGTATGTCATAGATTATCTAGGTGTCGCAGAGGAACTAAATCCTCTGGGCTGGCCTTTTGGAGCCTGGGGAGCCTTGCTGTTCTATATTCCTGCGCTAGTATCCACATACTTACTTCTGTTCAAAATCAGAAACAGGTATTCTTTTTGGGTGGCGGCTCTGATAACCCTAATAGCCTTTGGATTCGGAGTCATGAATCTATTGGCTGGAATACACAACATGCAGGTCGGCGCATTATTCTCTTGAAACCATATACATGAATTTCCTCATCCGGGCGTGATTCACACGTTCACCCTTGACAATTATCAACACTGCACGGTTGCACAGTTTTATTAATAGTAGTGTGGCCACTTAGTTTCAGTTGAACTGCCAACGAGGGACAGAAGAAGATGAAGAGCAGATTACAAGCCAAGAAGCTAGGATACATCATCAGGTACGTAGCTCACAGGATCATAGCTGACTACAATGCCACATATAATGTGCAATACAAAGAAAAACACATCATCACCAACGCAGCAAGAAAGCTCAAGATACCACTGAACGAGATCTGGATCTCAGAAATGTGGAGACCATATGAAAGGTATATCCTCTTCCATGAGCTTCAAGAAATCCAGTATAGAGGAGAAGGATTGGATCCCGAAGGCGCTCATGAAAAAACAATAGAAGACCAACTCAAAAGATGGAAAGACGACGCTGAATTCCGAAGAATGACCGCAGAAATAGAAGAGATGGATGAAAAAACAGCGAAAGAGAAAGGAAAGCAAAAAACATAACGGATCGTTTCCCATTCCACGTAGAATTCCGCATCCGTGCACTTTTATTCTGCATTCCATTAGACAATAAAGAGGGTACGAAATGAAATTAAAGAAAAGAACTGCAGATAACGTACACACCGCTTTCGTTGGGGAAGCGAAAGCCTATCAAAGGCTTTTGATGTTTGCCAAAAAAGCGGAGAAAGAGGAGTTGCCCCAAATAGCTCACCTTTTCAGAGCTGTCGCTGCAGCCGAGGGTGTTCACTCGCGAAGGCATTTTGCTCTGCTCGAATCGGTTGCTGATACACAGACTAACTTAGAGCAGGCATTTCAATCCGAAACAACAGTTAATGGAGTTCATTACCTGAAAATGCTTCGAGAAGCAGAGGAAGATGGCGAGAAAGCAGCTACTCTTGTGTTTTCGCAAGCCCGCGACGCTGAGGAAGGTCATGCTAGTCTTTACAAGAAGGCGCTTGATCATCTCATAGCCCAGCGTTCCACCGAATATTATGTCTGCACAGTTTGTGGCCACATCACCGAACGAAAACCACCAGAAAGGTGTCCTATCTGCGATGCTCCTAAGTCAAAGTTCAATAGGATAGATTAACTTGAAAAGCTGGAAACAGCACTTCCAGCAACCTGATTGGCTTCAACCTCTGAAATATATCTGAAATCGCAATTATCACTATATTCCTCGCACCCAAAGCACTATCTATGCAGTCCATAAACGTTGTAACGATTAACGCAGAGTGCGAACAAGAACAAGACCTAGTCAAGATCGTGGAAGACGCGCGCAACTACTTTCCATCAGCAACATGGGACAACGTTCTACACAATGGAAAGCATCGTCTGAAGCATGACATAAAGGTGACGACAAAGGGAGAGTCTTTTGAAGCCTTTCTCTTCAAAAACCTAGCAGAAAAACTTGGAAAGATTAGTAAACCTCACAGACCAATGAGTCTCTTGCTGGCAATAACGCCAAATCCTGTAGTAGCTATGTACTGTTACTTTGATGGAAAACGATTCAAGAGATCACTTTATCTTGTTCATGACTACGTGAATGAAACGTTTGGGGTGGTCTCTCTTTTCCACGTGAAAGAAAGATCCTCGAGCAAAGTAATAGCTCATGGACTGGGCCATGGCAAAGGCTTGAATCATCATCTGGAACCTGCCGACCTCATGCATCCTGAGCTACTTAGAACCTCCACCTTACAAGTGGAAGGCTTCTGCAAAGCCTGTCTGCAAAAGCTGACAATAAACCAGAAACACCAGTGAACAAATAAGTTCAATTGAGCTATAACTATTGAGAACGACAGATCCGGTGGCATCAGAGCGAAAAGTAAACTATAATCGCCACCATAAAAGACACAGCCAAGGAAGGAACAATATATCTGTACACACGCCTAAGAGAACACTTGAAGTAATCTGCTGTAAAACGAAGACAAAGATGTGTGGGAGCACCTAGATATCCAAAATATGTGACAATATAAAGCAAACTTGCATTCTTAGGTCCAAAGCTTAATATTCCAGCCAATATTGGAACACTTATCGCTATCCCTCCGGACGGAGATCCTAGGAAAAACGCTAGGGCCGTTGGAATGGTAGCCAAAAGCACAATATCATTTATGTTTTGCATAGCCATCAAATTCCCAAGATTCTCAGTGACCCCAGAAATTTCGGTAACATTTCTTAGCAGCATGGCGCCGAACGCCGCCAATGTAACTTCGTAGATGAGCCTGTTTCTGAAAGACCGTAAAAGAACATCTAAACCCGGTCTAGTGATAAGAAGCAACACAATTACGCCCAGAAACACGGCTAAGGAAATGTCAATGCTAAAAGCTGCGATAGCAAAGATCATAGTCAGGATAGGCATGAATGCTTTCATCAGACGTGTTAGGTTAGTGGTCAAGCTATTTTCTGAAGCTTCAGGTTTGGTGGTTGAGATTCCGCGCAATCCTATGATATATCCTAAGGCTACCATCGCTATTACAACGGGAATTTGTCTTAGAATGATTGAGGTTACAGATAAGTCTGTGAGCGCAGCAGTCAATATCAAAACCTGACTCACAGGGTACAGTGGAAAGATTGTGTGTCTAAACCATATGTTCACATAAGCTTGCCTGTCCTTCTTTAATCCGAGTTTGTTTGCTTCGGCTTCCACCATGGGAGCTGACATCAAGGCTCCGCCTGGAACAGGAAGAAGCCCCACAATTGCTGGGAGAATGCTCACTACGAGTTTTGAGTTTCTGAGGATTTCGCTTAGGCTTTGGCTTAGAATCTTTACGAGTCCGGTTTCCTTGTAGAGTTGACTTAGCAGCATTGTCCCGAAGGTTGCTAAGACAAGTGAGATTGAAACGTGATCTGTTGTAGTTTTCGAGAAAACATTTGCAATGGTGCCTACTTCGAGAGAAAGAAAACTTAAAACTGTAGCAGCTGAAATGAGCGTTATCCCTAAACTCACGCGCTTGTACACCATTATTCCAAGTAAAAGGAAGGAGACAGCAAAGGAAAGTAATGGCTCAACGAATCCCAAAGGAAGCCTCTCTCAAAGCTCTATTTTGGAAGACGGAAATCAACTTCTAGGTTCTTTAACCTTTCCCTTTTCTTAGAATGAAAAGGCACAGACAACCCTTATGCATCATACAAGCATGAAAAGAGGAAGGAGATACGGAGTGTTTTACTTAGGGAGGTTTCGCAGAAGATAGCTATCCTTCCTCTCAAGCATTCCATCATGAATCTATCAGTTAAGTCTTGTGAAAGACTGTTCTAGAAGAAAAGGCGTGTTTTAAGTCACTGCTCTTTGGACGGGTCAGCCTTCTGCAACACTGGAACTCTTAAGAGCATTTTGATATTGTATAGTCATTGCAGATAAAGAGATGATGTATCTTGAGTGAGAAAAGAATCGTATATATTCAAACAAGCGGTGTGGACACTCCAGAACGCACTTATGCGCCTTTTATTTTGGCAATTACAGCTGTGGCTATGGGAATAGACGCAACTATATACTTCATGATGAAAGGCTGCACAATAATCAAACACGGCGAAGCAGAGAAAATCAAGTTGAGAGGAATGCCCCCTTTGAAAAACGTGATGAACAAAGCAATCAAATCTGGCGTGAAGCTTAAAATCTGCGAACAAAGCTGTATGCTCCTTGGGTTGAAAAAAGAGGATTTCATAGAACCAACTAAAATCGTGGGGGCAGCAACGCTTAACGATCAGATCTTGGATGCTGACGCTGTATTGAGCTTCTAAATTGCTTTCGTTTGGTCTGATCATCGCTAGAATATTTCGAGAAAGCCACAATTCCCTCTGACTTGTGCTAACGTGGCTTGCTGGGGAAATAGGTGTTTTATCGCAAGCTTAATGATTTAAGGAGAAACCAACTATATGTGGGAGAATTGAGGGAACTAGTTGGCTGAGCAAGTTCGTTTGCAGCGGGACTTGAAGAGGATAAGTAGAATCGGGAAGTCGGGCTGGATACTCATAATACTGGGTGTCATTTTCATTGGGGTAGGGTATTCATTTTACGATTCGGGTCTCCGTTACTCAGGGCTCATGTTGCTGATCATGGGAATCGCATCAATTGCGTTCGGTTTCATTATAGCGGGTTACAGCGCACAGATTAGGCGCAAATACATGGGATAGCTCAGGCATAAACAGTTGTAGGATCTATGCCAGTTAGCCTTGAGACCAAGCTATGGTGGCACGTCTTTCAGATATGTTAAAGAGAATCTTTTGATTTCTCCTTCTTCGAGACTTACAATGAAACTTTGAAGATCCTCGGCGTAGTCTTTCCAATCAACTCTCAGCAGGTTCAGCTTTTGGTGGTAATCGGTGTAGTCTTTGTGAAAAGATATGATCACTCCAGTCATGCCAAGACCTTCTCCACTGGCAGTAAAAATTGCATTGGGAAACTTGGCAGCGTATTCTTTGGTTGAACTGAATACTTCAGGTGTGAGAATTTCAGGACGCATTTTGACGAAGGTTAGAGCTAATATTTCAAAACCCATCTTCTTGAAGTCTGGAATTATCGTGTAGTCTTGGATCATACCTGTCCGTTCAAGTTTCTGACGAGTTCTGGTGATTGTTGGCTGAGAGACATTCAGGGCTTTGGCAAGGTTTCTGTCGCTCTGTTTGGAATTTTTGAGAAGTTCCCGCAACAATCTTTGTTGGAGTTTCTCCCGCACGAACCATCACCTTCTAAATGCTTGTTTCTTCTCGCTCAGATTAGTTTTGCGGTTCTCTCTGTGGAAAAGACTTATTGATTCATTATTCGGCTCATAGTTGCATTAACAATGTCAGCGCTAGGGTCTTCTTTCCTCATTCTCTTGAGGATTTTCCATGATTCGGCATATCCAAAAGCTGAGAAAGTGTCAAAATTGAGCAACAGGTCAAAACACAAAACAGTCTTTTCTTTTGATCGCTTCAAGACTCAACCTGAAATATCGAGAGCAAGATGAACTCTTATGCGCTTATT
>JASFPO010000121.1:0-6072 GCA_050115935.1 Candidatus Bathyarchaeota archaeon
CTCATCCATCTGAACAACTGGCTTATGGATATCGGTCTAGTGAGACTAAAGAAAGATCTAAGCAGCAGGATCAAGTTTTGGTTGTTCAAGCATGGTCTCTCTCCTCAAACCCTCTACAACTTCGTAACCATGTTTGGCCTGCAGAACATAATAAGTAGGAGAGGAACAGGGAAGAGGGAGCAAGCACGAAACCTGTTGAAGAAGCTATTCCTTTCCTTTTCGAATGTAGACTGGTCTAGAACAAAGGCCTATTCGTTTGGGATGAGTGGAGCCATCTTTGTGAACCTCAAAGGAAGAGAGCCAAAAGGAGCTGTTGAAAAAGAGCAGTATGAAGGTCTCAGGAATTTCATTGTTAGAGAATCTAAGAAGCTGAAGAATCCCAAGACCGATCACGAATTGATTAGACACATCATCAAGAGAGAGGAGATATACTCAGGCCCTTGTATCGATATGGCTCCTGACTTGCTCGTGGTTCCCATGGAAATCTACTCCGCTTTTGGAGACTTTGAGTTCTTCTCTCACTCATTGATTTCCCCCGCTACTCAGACAGGATTCCACAGGATGAAAGGAGTATTCATCATCAAAGGTGGCCCGGTTAGGCAAAGAAGAATACTTGACAGCACGAACATTGTAGATGTTACACCCACGATACTACAAGTGATGGCGATCCCCATACCCCATAATATCGATGGAAAAATTCCAATTGAAGCATTCAAACCCTCATATCTGAAGCTGCATCCAGTTCAATACGAAAAGGTGGAACCACCTCAAAAACCTAGCCCCAAGTTTGAGTGGACAAAAGAGGACGAAAATCTGGTTAAAGAGAGGTTGAAGGCGCTAGGCTATCTAGGTTAATAGACATGACAACATGCATAACTACTATGGAGGACGTTTAAGCACACGTGAAAGGCGGAATAGACTCCTATGAGAAAGCAAATTCTTGTGTCATTGACGATTTTCTTTTTCTTCCTAGAGATATGGTTTGCATCGCAAACACATCTACCTCCATCTCCTAAGGTTTCAGAAAGCAATGAAGCCTTTGGTTTTGAACCCGAGCTTAACTTCGAATTGCACCAAATGAATGTTATCCAACCGAGTCTGCAGGTTGCAGGCCAACTTCTCACAATCTCCTCTGAAAGAGGAGAAGATGGTTTGGCATGGTCTATTTTTGAGGGATATGTTGACGTGAATGTGCCGTTTAGACGAGACCTAAAGCTGAGATATGCAATGTTCACTTCCCAACTCAACTTGGACACAGATGCAGTCCGCCTACGCTTTTTTCTGGTTAATGGCACCCACTTCGTTGTACTAGCCTATGAAATAGGCTTCACCGAGGAAGATAGTCTTCCTGACCCAGACTCCAAGAACTATTCATATATTTTCTTTCAAATCGGAAACAATACGAACACATGGTTCAATGATGAACGAAGTCTGTGGAACGATCTAATCAACAAAGGCTTGTCGTTAGAAACTTCATGGAGAGTAGCACGGATAACATTTGGAGTCATGTCCTATCGAAAAGACCCCGATATAGCAGATTACATGATGGAAGGCGTTCTGAAACTGGATGACAACTCGCTCTATTATGAAAACCTGCTTAAAGCTGAGATAACATCTACCGATTCTCAAGTTTCTCAATATGCGGTAGCTGGAATGATCATTAGCTTGGTTTCATTCTTTGTGTGTTCCAGTGTCACCGTGAAGATGAGCCGCTCAAAGAACTCTGGAAGCAAAGATCGAGCGCGCTCAAGCCTATATAGCTTGGACACTGGACCTTTCTTTTGGCGAACTCATATACCCCACTCTAGGAGAGACAAGCACCACATACAAGTCTTCATCCGGTGACAAAATGAGATTGTCTAAAGATCCCAAAGTAGGCATAATAATTCTCAATTTTAACGGTTTAAAAGATACTGATGCATGTATTAAATCCTTGTTAGAAACCAAATATAGCAACTTCCGATTGTTTCTCGTAGATAACGCTTCTCAAGATGGAAGCGTTGAATACGTGACTCAACACCATCCACAAGTCCAGATAATCCAAAATAAAGAGAATCTTGGTCCTGCTGAAGGATACAATGCAGGGCTGCGCTTTTTGAATAACGAATACAAATATGTGGTTCTGGTCAACAATGACATGGCATTTGATCCCCAATGGCTTTCTGAGATGGTGAAGGTTGCAGAAAACGACCCTTCCATAGGAGCTTGTCAGCCAAAGATTCTACAGCTTTCAAACCCAAAAATGTTCGAGTATAATGGTGCTTGTGGGGGGTTCTTAGACGCATACGGTTATCCTTGGCTACGTGGAAGGATAATGGAGTACATCGAGGAAGATCGAGGACAATATGACAATATAGAAGAGATTTTCTGGGTTGGCGGATGTTCCTTTTTCATTCGCAAAGAGGTCTTAGATAAAACGGGCTTATTTGATGACATGTTTTTCATACAGTTTGAGGAGATCGACTTATGTTGGCGAATACATCTGTGCGGTTACAGAGTGTTTTCGGTTCCATCTAGTGTTGTCTATCACAAAGGAACACAAGACAGAAAGAACGAAAGAGTGTGGATGTTGAAACATAGGAACAATATTCTGATGATTATCAAGAACTACAGCTTCTCAAATTTGTCAAGGAACCTGCCTCTACGCTTCTTTCTTGATTTGTGTAGTCTAACAAAAACTGGTACAATTCCATTAAGAGCTTATTCTTGGATACTCCGAAATCTCAGGAAAGCTTGGAAACACAGATTGTGGGTTCAAACAATTGTGAGAAGCGTTCCCGACGAGAGCTTTTCAGATACGATGATAAAGCAACCTGTTCCCATCATGTGTTACCTTAAAGGATATCGAGACTTCAGAAACTTTCAACGAGTGTGTCTAAAGTGGAAAAAAGAAGATGTCTAAAGAGCCTTTCTGCTCTTTTGCCTTTGCAGAATATCGTTGCATTAATCTTGATTGGCTTGGTCATTTTTCTCACGCGTGTGATTTTCGTAACTGTTCCCCCTTTTCAAAGCGATGATAGCTTGTACACGTATGCCGCATATGCAATCTCAAGAGGAGTCACACCTTACAAGCAGATATTCTTGGCACATCCACCATTGCTCTACTTCATCGTGGCTGGAATAATTGAAGTGGTCGGAACTAATCTTGTCTTCATTCGCTTTTGCAACACTGGGATTTTATTGGCCACATTTTTCTTAACCTATTTGTTTGCGAAAGTCCTACTTGGAGATGATGAGAAAAGCGGGATTACTGCATTGTCAAGTGCATCAATTTATGCTTTTTATCCAATGATTGTCATATTTTCCATACCGGTCTTAGTCGAATTTCCATTCACTCTTTTCACGTTGGCAAGTGTAATATTCTATGTCATGTCTTTTCATTCCACAAGAAAATCGCTCATATTCCTCACTGGGCTTTTTTTGGGGTTTGCATTGATAACCAAGCTAACCACCTTCATTTTTGCTGCCTCTATAGTTCTGTTTAACGGAATAGTGTTTACTTGGCAAAGAAAATTCAAGAAAGTACTTAGTGACACTATTCTAGTGACTTTAGGAATGGCACTGCCATTAGCTGTGACTCTGTTTCTGCTGCATTTTCATTTCAACTCTCTTTCACAATTCTATCTTCAATCCATTTCCTTTCAAACAATACGGCGTCAAATGACTAGTATGGATCGGTGGAGCAGCATATCTTCCTACGCGAACTCCTTCTTTCCTCTCATAATAACCGGAGTATTAGGCGCTCTTTACCTCATTTTTGATGCCAAAAAGCGAAGTGATCCGACGATTGTCTTGCCTGTTTGGTTATATGCATTCAATGCCCTGAGTTTAGTTATTCTTCCGACAATATTTACGCATTATTTTATTTACTTGGCACCGTATCTCTCCTTTCTAAGTGTCGTTTTTCTCTTTGAAGCATTATCCGTTATTAACACAAAAGGAAAATCAATGATTAACACTGGCCTGCTTTCAAGACTAAGAAGTAGAATCTTGCCTGTTTTCTTGGTTCTTATCCTGTTGATAGCGTCACAAATTGTCACTCAGGTCGAGACACAGATCCCATATTTCTACGAAGGTCCATACACGAAAATCGAGTTGTACATCGGAAACTACGTCAGAAACATAACCGATTATGACGACATGATATGGACTAGTGAAGGTGGAATAGCATTTTTCGCGCAGAGATTGATTGTTGCGCCTAACTCAAGCCGGTGGCCTATGCAAGCTCTCTTCAACGACGTTTTCAACAGCACCTTCGACGACGGAAGCAAAGGGATGGGAATACTTACCCCCGAGCAGTTTGCAGAGGCGTGGGAACAGGAAAACGTGGAAGTCATCGTCTTTATATTTGGGAAGGGGTGGGTACCATATCCAGACGATCTCATATGGAACGGATTCCAAGACCAAGAAGGTGTGGCTAGTTATGTAGAGCAAAGATATGAACTAAAGCACATAGTAACTGCTTACGAAGTGCCATATATATATGAGATTTGGGTGAGGAAATGAGAAAGGATTTGTTGGCAATAATATTTTGTGCTATTGCTCTTTTTCACGTGTGGTTTGCATCTCAACTGAATCATTACTCGCTAGCTAATGTGAAAGTAGAGCTCGAAGCCTTCAGCTTTGAAAGAGAAAAAGAAAACCTGAGAATCGATCGTGTTGAAAATATCGTTAACCACACTTCTCGAATTGATGAAGACTTCCTTAACCTCTCCTGTTATCGAGAATCCGAGCATTTTCCATGGTCGATTTTTGAAGTTTCTATAGATACCAACATACCTTTGAGAAAGGATCTGAACGTCTCCTTTTCCCTGCATGCATCCCAACTCAATCTAAGCACTGATTGTGCATACGTATCACTGGTTCTGGCTGATGGTGAAAGAATGATTTTGCTTGGTTACTATTTGGGGTATCAACTGCCCGAATGGAGATTTCTGCGAGACTATTATGTATCCTATGAGGTTAGCGGCGTTCCAAACACATGGATTAGCGGAAGAAGAAATATGTGGAGTGACCTGACTCAGAAAAACTTACCACTTACACGTTCACTTAACATCATAAAAGCCTCTGCAGGGATATTGTCTTATCATCCAGCGCCACAGTCCTCAGACAGCAAACGAATGCAGGCTATGTTCAACACAACTAAGAACGCCCTTTTTTACGAGCGTTCATCTTTTGTGAAGATAACCCCTAGTTCGTACCAGTTTCCTTCGAGTGCGGTCCTCCTAATCGCTACCGATCTCTTTCTACTCGTTTTGTTTGCCAAGATGGCCAAAAACCCAAAGGCAGGGAAGCACCTCGCCACTTGAGATGAATTATCACCTTACTTCAGACTGAGATTGCTCTTTCCTAAACCATGCTATGGTTCTTCTGAGACCGTCCTCTAAGCCAACTTTTGGTTCCCATTTCAGAATATTCTTTGCTAGGCTTATGTCTGGACATCTTCTCCGGGGATCTTCTTCAGGCAAAAGATGAAAAGTCAATGGAGATCTGCTACTGGTCAGTCTTTTGATTTTCTGTGCAAGTTCAAGGATCGCAGTCTCTTCAGGATTTCCTATGTTTACGACTTTTCCGCATGTCTTTTCACTTGCTATGAGCAGAACTAGGCCTATCACAGTATCTGTCACATAACAAAAAGACCTTGTTTGTTTTCCATCTCCATAAACAGTTATAGCCTGATTGGTTAAGGCTTGCACAGTGAAGCGTGACACAGCTCTACCATAGTTTCCATCCCCCCTCAAACGAGGACCATAAGAATTGAAGATTCTTGCAATTTTCACATCTAACCTATATTCCTTATGATAAGCCATAAACAAGGATTCAGCAAACCTCTTCCCTTCGACGTAACATGACCTCGGCCCAACAGGATTAACATTTCCCCAGTAACTCTCAGGCGTAGGCACAATCTCAGCATCCCCATAGATCTCTGAAGTGGAAGCAAACAAAACAGTTGCATCAAGCTTTCTCGCAAGTTCAGCTATGTTCTGACTTCCCTCGGAACTCGTCCGTAGAGTTTCAATAGGATTTTGTTGATACTCGTCTGGAGAAGCATGACCGGATAGATGAAAAATC
>JASFPO010000122.1:0-6001 GCA_050115935.1 Candidatus Bathyarchaeota archaeon
TGTTCGGCTGGCCTGTGATAGCTGGAGTGACTGTAGGCTGCCTTTTAGGCAATGCATACTTTTGGCTCGGACCACAAGATGTTATCCTTGGACCCATTGCTAACTTGATCGCGGCGACTCTCATTTTCCTGCTAAGAAAAAGGCAGCTCTTGGCTTGTGTTGTTGGGGCTCTGCCCATCGGAATCATTGTAGGAAGCTACCTTTGGCAGTTCTTTCCACCGCCAGATATCTTTGGTCTAAGCTTGCCCACGTGGATGGCTATGATTGCTAGTATCACAATAAGTAGTCTGGTTGCTATGGCCGTAATCGGTTATGTTATACTGAAGGCATTAAGCAGACCCAATGTGATCAATCCCCTAAAATCTCGAGGACTAAAGGTCATCGAATAGATCAACAAGATTCACTAGAAAGAACTTCACAGTAGACCAAACAAGGGGCAAACAAACTCATAGTGAATCACATGAATCGTTCCAGTTTTGTTAGTCCTATGATTTCTTCGAAGTCCAAACCTAGTGCATCTAAGACCTGATCAAATGTGGAATGCAGATAGCCCACATATTTTTCTACGTCTACCTCACTGTCTGAAGCCAACTGGATGGGTTTCACATGTGGCTCCCTTACAACTTTCACGAAGCTTATCATGTCACCAGCTTTCAGCTCATATTTTTTCTTTTGAAGAAGTCTAGCAGCCTTCACATGTTGTGGAGTAGTTTTCACATAGCGTTCTGGAGCCTCTCCGAGAACCACATGAAAAGCAAGTTCATCTAGTCGTTCCCAATCGCGTTTTTTCAGTTTCAGATAACAGTTTCGAACGATGTTTGCGATTCGCTTTTTGGCATCTTCAAATTCTATAGGAGATTTTACTTGCGCTAGTTGCTCACTCATTTGATTGAAGGCTTTCTTGATGAAAATTGGAATGTGTCTCTTTTTGCCAGTTAAGCCTTTGACGTCGACACTTCCATCAGCGGAAACTCCGAGATAGTTCTTCTTTCTAGTGCTGAACAGCGCATAGCGGTATAGCTTGTCTACGTCAAGCTCCATCTTCATCTCTTTTCTGGACCACTGTGCTAAAGAGTCTATCTGCTCTTGAGTTGGATTCTTGAGGAAAATGCTGTCGGTGTCTCCGTAGATAACTTGGATTTCCAGCTCTCGTGCCTTGTTGATTATCTGATTTATAGAATGTCTTCCTATAGCGGCTGTAGCTTCCGCAACTGGAGGACAGTAAAGGGCAAAGGATGCAGCGCCAAACACTCCGTAGCTGGCGTTCAAGATCACCTTTAAGGCGCTTTGTATGACGTTATACCAGCTCCTCATTTCTCTAGACAATGTCTTGTCTTTTGATTTCGGCTTGTACCATGTAACTCGTAGATCTCTAAGAGAACCGATTAGGAGGCTTTCTAGGGCTCGATATTTGGTGCAAACCCAATGTGATGTGTCGGGTATGGTTTTGCTTTTGCATTCAGGATGAGAGCACCTGATTGTCTGGTAGCCTAAGTTCCAAACCTTAATTAGGGACGGGTATAGGCTTGCGAAGTCCATGACAGCAACATTGAAATGCACGCCTGGAACGGGCTTAACCACAATCGCGCCTTTGTATTTTTTCCCTTTTATGATTGCTTTCGTGACCGTTTCGCCCTTAACAGCAAGTATGTCTTCAGTGTTTGGAATAAGCACGTTTCTGCCACGATGTTCAAAATGGAGAAAGTTTCGGATCCACCGAGAAACGCCTTGTCGGCTCACGTCTTCCATAGGCATGCGGCTGATTCGGGTTAGGGCCAAGATGAGCTTCATGACGAGGTTGTCGTCGAAAGTTGTGAGCTTCAGAGTTATTTCTGAGTCTCGCATGCAGTATTGGGCAAGTTCGCCATAATGCAGCTCGTTAAGTGGTTTGACTAGTTCCACTTTGGCCATTCCAACTAAGGCCTTGCCAACCTCATCTAGGGTAATGCCCCGGTATCTGTTGCTGAAAGCGTAGATTTGAATTGACTTGTTGAAGAAGAATTTGTAGAGGTCTATGTGCACTCCAGATTTGAGTAGACAAACTCTTCTCCCGATCTCAATGGGCATCTGACTTCGTCTTATCCCAAGATGTTTTTCTGCCCTGTTGACCAAGTACCTGAGGTCAAAGTCGTCTCCATTAAATGTAATAACAAACGGATAATCACGGATTGCCTGAAAAACCTCCAGAATCAAATTCTCTTCAGAATCAAAGTATTCAACGCTTACGTCAGGTGGAAGCTTTTCAATTCCCTCTCTAACGCCAGCTCGCTTTAGCAGTAAAACTCTCTTTTTCCCATCAGATCCTAGAAGTGATACGCATATGACCTGATAGGCTGCCTCTCGTGGATCGGGCACGCGGAAGGTTAGTTTGCCTTCTATCTCCTGTGTTGGGGTGAAAACTTCGATGTCCAAGGCTAACCTTCTAAAGTTGGGAGCAGGATACTCTAGCAATCTTGCCCAAGTTTCTATGTTCCGCAAAGCCTCTTTGGGTTCTCCTTGCAATAAAGAGCAGATTTTGTTGATCATTTGCTCTGACGACTCATGTGTCACCTGAACTAAATCACCATTTTCGATTTTGTAGAGCATGCCTAGCGGCAGTTGTCTATCGTAAATGTAGCATTGATAATACTTGATGGCAGCTTCCCAAACCTTAGCCTCAGTTTTGCCTCCCGTTTTAGGATAGTCTTCAGGTATAATGTCACGTAAGCAACCACTCGGTCGACCTCCAATCGCCAACGGGTCCTTTGCCACGACTTTTGTGAGCGTGACGTTTTTGTCTTGAAACGAATCGTATTTCTCTATGAGTTCAAAATGGTCGAAGCTCGGATGCGATGTTACACGCTCTATCTTTTCCAGTTCAATAGGCGACAGATTTGTGAGAAGATACGGTTTGTGTCCTGTGTTGTCGTACCAGAAATAGATTTTTTCTGATATCGGTTCATAGAGTTTAATGCAGGCGGCTCTTTTCTGTCCGTCGTAGGTGGCAGAAACAAAAAAGGAAGGTGACAAATCTCTGGGAGTTTTAGATATGGACTTGATTTTCTTTCTTCCTTCCTTCTGGACGTTTTTGGTTAGGGATTCTTTTGGCTTTTCATGTGTGTTTCCTGATTTTTGAAAGTAGTCGTCTAGGTGTTTCTTTGCCATGCAATGTGTCCCACTTATTATCTGTCGTGATGCCTAAAAACGTGTTGCCTCCATGTTGCTGAACACAAGTCATATCTTCTCTCACTAATTATCTGTTCCGTAAACATGTAAAACTTGTTTGGAAGGAGCTCTTTGCATTGCTGCGTGAGGCTTGGACGCTCGCCATCGAAACCCTAAGTTGGATAGAACTACATCGCTTAGGCGAGCGGCTAGCTTTGGCAAGAACAGCTAGGCAGCTGAAAATTCAAGATGCTAAAGTTATGGGTTTGGCGCACAAGCTTGTGTTTGAAACTCTTCGCCGAAAAAATCTCCTGGATTTCATTATAAATCAAGCGCTGACGCCACATGCACTTTGGGATTCTGAGCTTGGTCCTCAAGCTTTTCTCCGACTCTACACCTACGAAACCAGATTCGTCAAAGGTGGCCTAGCAAAAGCAGAAAACATGGCTAGGCTTGGTCGTTCGATTCTAGGCTGGCGTGCACTAGAAGATGTTGAGGAGGCTTTAGGACGAATACTAAGCGTACAGTTTGACGCTACCTTAAGAAACCTAGGAGACAAAGAGCGAATAGCATTGTCAACTTATAATCCCTTATGGTTTGTGAAATACTGCTTTCAAGCGTTTGGAAGAAGTGAGGCTTTAGAATTCTTGGAAAACACAACTCAATCGTCGCCCATCTATCTAAGAGTCAACACACTCAGAGCCTCAGAAGAGAGTATTTCGGAGAAGATGGAAATCGAGGGAATAAAGACAGAAAAGATTTCTCAACTCAATCACACCTACAAACTTCTTGAAACAAAAAGGCCTTTAGTGAGAACACAAAGTTTTCGGGAAGGGTTTTTTTACATTCAAGATAAGGCAAGCTGTCTAGCAACTGAGATTGCGAATCCCAAGCCTGAAACAACAGTACTTGATTTTTGTGCCGCGCCGGGTGCTAAAACTACTCATCTAGCACAGTTAATGCGGAACAAAGGTAGAATTTATTCAGTTGACTATTCCAAGCGTAGAATGCAGGTTTGGGAACGACAGGTGAAGCGCATGGAGGTTAAAATCGCAGTTCCGGTGATAGCAGATGTGTGTCGTATTCTACCGTTTAAGTTGTCAGCTGATCTTGTGGTTTTAGATCCGCCGTGTACAAGTACTGGAGCCTTCAGCAGGATGCCCTCAGCCAAATGGAGACTAACAAAACGTTCAGTTCACCGAATGGCGCAGATTCAGTGGAGAATGCTCCGACAATGTCCTGAACATGTCAAGAAGGGCGGATACCTTGTATATTCCACTTGCAGCATAACTCTTGAAGAAAACGAAATGCTTATTGAGAAATTCTTGAAGTGGTTTCCAGAATTTGGCTTGGTGGAAACTCAACCCAAAGTTGGCTCCCCAGGACTTCGTGGACAGGTAAAGTGCCAAAGGTTGTATCCTCATATTCACAACTGCAACGGATTTTTCATCGCAAAGCTTTTGAAAACTGGATAAGGGTCAGTTACTTTCTTTTTGCTTTTTCAATATTGCACAATGTTTCAAACAGTGTTTTAGCGGCTTGTATAGCGGTTGTACCATTGTCGTAGTTAGGTGCAACTTCCACTAGATCCAAGGCTATAATCCTCTGGTCACATATTCCGCGTAGAAGATTCAAGAGGATGTTTGTGGGTAAGCCCTCAGCTTCTGGATTTTGGACCCCAGGCGCAAATGCTGGATCGAGCACATCCATGTCGATTGTTAGGTAGATTTCCTTGCTGTCCGCAAGCAGTTTCTTGATTGTTCTTAGGGTTTTCTCAGTTCCCTCGTTTTTTATTTTGTGATCAGTTATGAAGTATATGTCCGACTTTTTGGCGTATTCAAGCTCTTCTTTGCAGACTGCTCGGGTGCCGATTTCGATGATTCGTGTGGGATGTACCTGTTCATGGATTCTACGCATGAAAGTGGTGTGGGAGGTTGTTACATTCATGTATTCATTGCGCAGGTCTAAGTGAGCATCGAAGCTAATTATGGACACGTCTTTACCGATTGCCCGCATGACACCAAGCGTTATGGTGTGTTCTCCACCCACAAAAACTGGTAGTTTTCCTGATGCTAAGAGCTCTCGGGTTACCTTTTCCAACCGTTTAAGTGTCTCCTCAACTTCTCCAGCCACATGGAGATCGCCCAAATCACGGATCCTCAAGTCTTCTATGTCTATGCCGCTTCGGAAACTGTACGTTTCTATGTTCAGTGAGGCCTCTCGAATGGCTAGAGGCGCAAATCTTGCATCAACCCGATAAGTGCTTGTTATGTCAAAGGGCACTCCCAAAACTACGTAATCGGACTCATCAAACGTTTGTTGATAGCCGCTGAAAACCGGGTAAGGTGAAGCGAACAATTCACGATAGCTCATGGATCTTGTATTTGGGCCGTGTATACTAAATGTTTTCGTTTGCTGGTTACGAAACAATTTTATTGTTTAAGTTGTTATAAAATTAGGCTTAAGAGGAATGAAGACGTTGAGACTTAAACTTAAACCCGAACATCCCGACAGGTTACTGGTTTCCATCTTCCATGTGATTGTTAGTGTAGCTTTTGTTGTAATCTTGGCGCTTTACAACTTCCGCCTTTTCCACGTTGCAGTGTTGGCTGTTTTGAACCTGATCTCAGCCTACGGTCTGTTCCAAATGAAAACATGGTCTGCAAAGCTTATAGCCGCTCTCTTCCTTCCTCAAATAATGTTCGGTATCATCACTCTTTATCTTTCCTTTACGATGTGGACGTTGCCATCAACTTGGGAAATTGCTGTTTTCAACTTATCACTCATAACTTATGTGGTTCTCTGCTTCATCTCATTTGTCTATGTTATTGCAAAGAGAAGAAGAATTAAATAGCAA
>JASFPO010000123.1:0-5975 GCA_050115935.1 Candidatus Bathyarchaeota archaeon
TGAAAGACGAGATCCCTGCAATAAGTCCAATTGCAAAATAATGCATACAATCATGTTCGTAAGCAAGGGGCACAAGTTCATCTACTGATACGAAGACCATTACACCTGCCGCGAAAGCCAACAAGGGTGCGTTGAACTGAGGTATTGATGAGGTTAACGCAATTCCACAGATGGCTCCGAATGGCTCAGCCAACGCCGATAAGACGAGAAGTTTCAGCAAGAGTTTCGTTTTCTTTGTAAGTACAAGCGGAACTGCAAGCGCAAACTCCTCCGGTATGTTGTGCATGGCGATTCCCAGAGCGACTAGCAATCCTAGTCTCACTTCCACCCAAAAGCTGCTAGCCATAGCGAATCCCTCTGGAAAATCATGGATTATTATCCCAATTGCCACAAGGTAACTTATCTTGATCAAATGTCCTGAGGATCCCTTTTCCTCTATCAGATGCATATGGGGTAATCGGATGTCAATTATCAAGATTAACACGAACCCTAAGGCAAACGCCAAGATAACAAAGAGCTCATCCATCATTTGGAGGGCTGTTGCGAGCAGCTCGAGAAAACTGATAGCAATCATGATTCCAGACGAGAAGCCAACACCTAGCGACACATAATCTCTTTTTCCCTTCAGGAAGACCGCTAAAAGGGCACCAATTACTGTTGTCGAACCTGACAGGAAACTGACTAGCAGTATAACCCATGCATCTTGCAATCACTTGAGCCTCAAGATCAAAGTTTATACCCAACTATTGGCTTTTGCGAGTCGAAATGCCTAGCTACGTTTTGTTTCGTTTGACGATTTCCAGTTTCTGTGGATATCTTAACGCGAGTTCTGCGTACAAGTTTTTGTAACTCGTCCATAATCTTTGATAGTCTTTCGTCACTTCACCCACAATCTTTGCGGGTACGCCAACAACAATCTTTCGATCTTCTACAACCTGTTTGTTCTTTACGACGCATCCTTCGCCGACCACCGACCAAACGCCGACAACTGCATAGTCGCTGACAATTGCGCCCATGCCTATGACTGCATAGTCTCTTACCGTGCAGTTGTGCAAGATTGAACCGTGGCCTACGGTTACCATGTTGCCAACCTTGCATTTTTCGTTGGGTCTGGCGTGGAGAACGCAGTTTTCTTCTATGCTAGTCTTATCTCCTATCAGAATACTTCCGTAGTCGCCTCTTATTTTTGCGCCAGGTCCTATGTAGCATTGCTTTCCAGTCGTGATATCCCCAATCACTTCTGCACTTTGGCTCACGTAGGTTCCTTCACCAATTTTTGGCTCTTCACCCTCAAATCGATACAAGACCATATACTCACCTCAGTTAAGTTGGAGGTCCACATGATGTCCACTCTGGTACTTGGCCATCGGGAATTCCCGGTACATAGACGCCTTGGTGGAACAGGACCAAAAGTTGGCTTCTCATCTTCCAGATCAGCTACTTCCATATCGTTAAGCTGAAGGAGTCTTTTCCCACATCTTCTTTATTTCTTTGGTGACATCACTTTCAGGGGCATACTCCACTATGGGCTTTCCGTTAACCATGGCTTTTGTTACTACTGGATTAAAGGGGATTTTTCCAACAACATCTATTCCGTTTTCTTTACAGAATTTCAAAATTCTCTCGGTGTTATCCTTGTTTATGTCGTACATATTTACACAAACAAGTGGTGGCACATCGAAATGTCTCAGCAATTGTAGTGCTCTCTCAAGATCGTGAATTCCAGAAACGGTTGGTTCTGTAACCACCAAGCCAGCGTTCACTCCTGCAACAGAGGCGATAACGGGGCAGCCTATTCCGGGAGGACCATCTATTATGATTAGGTTGCTATGCTCCTTTTCTGCCAATATTTTTGCGTTTTGCCTGACTAAAGTAACGAGTTTTCCTGAATTTGCTTCGCCAGGGCTAAGCATGGCGTGAGCCATAGAACCGTATTTAGTCTTTGAGATGTACGCATTGCCAGACATTCGTTCAATCAAAGTTATTGCATTTGCCGGGCAGACAATGGCACAAACGCCGCATCCCTCACAGGAAATGGGTTCAATCATGATGTCTTCTGTTATGGCATCGAATCTGCATTTTTCCTGACATAGACCGCATTCTGTACATTTTTCTTCTTCAATAACAGCTAGCTTTGAACCCTTGAATTCTTGTGTTCTAACGACTTTGGGATGCAAGAGCATGTGAAGATCTGGTGCGTCCACATCACAGTCAGCTATAACAGCTTTCTTTGCCACTGCTGCGAGTGAAGCGGTTATCGTCGTTTTGCCCGTGCCACCCTTACCGCTCAAAACTGCTATTTGCTTCATTTATCAGCAAGCTTCCCTGCTTTATCAAAAAGTGTCTGGAACTTCTCTTTCCATTCAGGCATCTCCAAGCTGAAGGGAACGCCTCTTGAGTAATGCTCCGCTATTTTTCTCTGGTAAGGAATCTCAAGCAGTATAGGGATATTGTTTTCTTCGCAGTACTCATAGACTTTCTTGTCTCCTAGACCTGCACGGTTAACGACGACACCAAAAGGAACCCTCATTTCCTTTAAAACCTGAACCGCTATCTTCAGATCATGTAGACCGAAAGGAGTGGGCTCTGTAACAAGAACGCAGAAGTCGCTTCCCTTGATGGTCTCTACGACTGGACAGGAAATCCCAGGCGGCGAATCGATTATCACAGTTTTTTCCTTGTCAATATGCTTCTTAACTTCCTTTATCACTGGAACTGACATAGGTTTGCCTACTTCAAGTTCGCCAAAAATCACTTCAATGTTTGCTGCCGCTCCAATTTCAACCGTTCCAATCTGCTGTTTTTTCTCAGTAATTGCATGTTTGGGACAGATAATGATACATCCACCACAGCCATGACAGAGCTCCTGAAAAACAAGAACTTCATCCGAACCCGCAAAAAGAGCGTTGTACTCACAGAATCTTGCGCATTCTCCACAACTATCACAGATTTCTTCATTGATCTGTGGAGTTAGAACGTAAACGGGTTTTGTCTCAATTACTGTGGGATTCAAGAGCAAATGAACGTTAGGCTCTTCTACATCGCAGTCTAAGAGTTGAACATTTGTGAGAGATAGGGCAGTGTTTACAGCTACGGTTGTCTTTCCGGTTCCTCCTTTTCCGCTCGCTACAGAAAGAATCATTTGTGTAGTCTATCCTCATATTTGGCTATTGTCTTTTGAAGCGTTGTGACGGCGAGCTTTGGGCAGTGGAGTTTTGACTGCGGTAGTCCATTCAGCTTCTGTATTATGTCGTGTTCCGTTATTCTCTTTGCGGTTTCCAGCGTCTTGCCTAATACAATTGATGTTATCGCTGAGCCTGATGAAGCTGCTCCTGGACAACCTAGGTACTGGAATTTGGCATCTTCTACAACATTATCTTCACCGATCTTCAGGTAGAGTTTCATGGTGTCTCCACAAGGTCCCATGTAGGACAAGTCGACATCTGAGTTTCTAATCACGCCGACGTTGACTTTATTCCTGTAGAATTCGATTGCTTTTTCCGAATAGCCAGCTTCTTTTAGTAGCTCCAATTCCTCCTTCTTCAAGCTTGACATATCTGTTTCTCCCCTCACAGTGGATGAGTAAGTTTCGTTCATCTATTGGTGGTGGGCATGACGGCAGCCCTCGGTTAGCTCTTCTAATATATTGCTGTTGTACGCTGCAATTGCGTCTCTGACGGTGTTCGCGTTAGACCTTAACACCGCTACTCTAGCATTTTGGAAGATTCTCAAAGCTCGTGGACCCATTCCGTAAGTGATGAGTGCGGTTGGCTGGAGCTCCAGAATACGATCAGGTGGTTTTCCTGAACCTCCTAGATGTTCACTAGTGTTAGGCACTGTTTTTTGACTGGTGACTTCACCAGATTCATCTAGGTCCACAACAGCGAAGTAGGGTGCTCTTCCGAAGTGCTCTGACAATCGAGCGTTTAAGCCGGCTTCGTTGAGTACTGGAAATACGATTCTAGCCTTCATCCTATCACCTCCTCTTCTTCTATTGTTTGAACAATAACCCATTCCTGATCACTGCAATCTTGACATCTCGATTGCACTCTGCTACAGTTCCTTTGGTCTAGTCGTACAATAATCATCTCCCGCCACGTCCTCTAACCTCAGGCCTTCCAAAATGTCCTCGAACAGTAGGTGAATTAGTCTCCTTCAGTTCGCCTCTCTTGTACTTCTCAACAACCTCTTTTACGTTTCCAGAAACCCCTGTAAACACTTTGATCCGAGCGGTTGACAGCGCTTGAAACGCGTTCGGCCCAATATTTCCTGTCAAAACCACTTCGGCTCCTTTGCTCACAATCGTCTGAGCCGCTTGAATTCCAGCTCCACTCATTGAACCAGTGGCAATGTTTGAAACTGCCTCGAACTCCATAGTTTCGGAATCCACAATCACAAAATATGGACACCTGCCAAACCTTGGATCTATCTGAGCCTCTAGGTTATCTGAAACTGCAGTCACACATATTTGCATTTGATCACCTCCCCGCGCGCACACGCTCTTTCTTACTCATTTTCTGGACTCTCGCTCATGCGAATAGACTCCAGGCGATGTCTCAAGTCGCTTGGTATGTTTCAAGAAACCTTCAGTCTTCGTGACAATTTCCATGAACGCTTTCGTCGCTGGAGAATCCCCGTGTTCGATTATGAATGAGCTTCCCTTATCAGAGTCACTGCAAATCTCGGGATCTATCGGTATACCTCCAAGAAAGGGGACAGACATATCCTTGGCTATCCTTTGTCCACCTCCTGTCTTGAAGATGTTAGTCTCCACACCGCATTGTGGGCAGACGAAACCACTCATGTTCTCGATGATGCCGATAATAGGGACGCTAAGCTTTCTTGCAAATGTAACAGCTTTCTTGACTACGATTTGCGAAACCTCTGAAGGTATGGTAACTATCACAACTCCATCCATTTCAGGGATGAGTTGCATAATGCTCAAAGGCTCATCACCTGTTCCAGGGGGAAGATCTATAAAAAGAAAGTCGAGTTCTCCCCACATAATCTCCGACAAGAACTCGCTGATCACTTTCATCTTTACAGGTCCTCGCCAGATGACTGGTGACTCGTCGCTTGGAAGCAGAAAATCCATGGAAACCACTTTAATCCCCAAAGGACCAGTTGCCGGAAACAAGCCGGGGGGTCCACCCTGAAGTCTTTGCCCCTTCATACCCATGATCTTCGGCACACAAGGGCCAGTTATATCAGCGTCAAAGATGCCCACAGACAAACCATGCATTGCGAAGGCCATTGCCAGATTCACTGTAACAGTGCTCTTGCCGACTCCACCTTTGCCGCTTATCACCGCGATCTTGTGCTTGATTTTGTCCATTCTTACTCTGCGTTTCTGCTCTTCTTCGTAAGCTTGTCTTCCTTGAATAGTAGGCTCATCTGCCTTTGAGCTCAAACTGCATCTTCCATCACTCTTTTCATTCAAAGCCTTCTCCTCTGCCCGTTCATATTTCTGATCGTTCTTTTGGTATGTTGAAGAGCAAGTGTTTAATATCGAAACCATATTAATATCTTTTGTTTAGAAAATAAACAAAGTGATTGGTATGGACGAAGTTGACAGAAAGATAATCTCCCTGCTTCAGCAAGATGGACGGGCAACCTTCCAAGAGTTGGCGAAAATCGTTGGATTTTCAAGTATGGGGGCGAAGAAAAGAGTGGAGAGACTTCAAGAGAGAGGCATCCTCAAGATTTCAGGACTTCTCAATGTTGAGCAACTAGATCTACACGCAGCTCTTGTGCTAATCGAGATTGAAAGCTCAGAAGCTTTGGAGAGACTCCTTAAACGTTTCAAGGACTGCCCACGCGTAGTGAAAATTTTTACGACTCTAGGTGGATACAACCTCATCGCGCTTGTGGTTGCAGAAAACCAAGACACCTTGGAAAGCATATCAGTAGAGAAGTGTTCACTAAGAAGTAGTGAAGGAATACGTCGATCCGAATTCTATCCAATTGGCAATATC
>JASFPO010000124.1:0-5613 GCA_050115935.1 Candidatus Bathyarchaeota archaeon
GAAGGACAACTCATTCGACACTTGGCACCCAGAACAGCCGAAGCCATAACCCGAAAGCTTCCAATCGAAGGAAGAGCTGCACTCTGGAAAGAAGAAGTCTATTTCGAAATCCCAGTTCAAATGGGAGAGGAAAAGGCCAAACCTACGGTCGAGAAAGGCCAGATAACATACTGGCCCATGGGCAGCGCTCTTTGCGTTTTCTATGGCGAATCACAACCTTACAGCCCAGTTAACATCGTTGGTCAGATAACTAAGGGTCTGGAGCTGTTTGAACGTGTGAAGAGCGGAACCAAGATTAAGGTGGAGAAGATTTAAGGAAACATGAATGTGCTGTCTGCCCATCTTTTGAGTAGTTCTTCACATCTCTTCTTTATTGCTTTGTCTTTACTTCGTCTTTTGAGTTCGTCAAGGAATGCAACGCGTTTTTCTATTGAAGCCATCTCACCTGTTCCATAGTAGGGTCTGCCTTCAATATAGTCTTTCATCTGATGAGCTTTCTGCACAATGTAGCTTGCAGCGTCAACTGGGTCTTCAAGCATAGGAATCGTTGCCCACAGGGCTGCGTCCGCCTCATGAAGTTGACTGAAACCGTCAATTTCTTCGATCTGTCTTATGTAGGTTCTGAGAAAATCGTAATGGTCAGCCGACTTGATTAGACGCAAAACTTCATTTAGTTTCTTCTCAAAATCAGGACTCCCTTTAATTGTGAGCTGATGTTTGTAGCCTCTCTCTATGGCTTTTCTGGCTTTTTGCACTTCTTCCTCTGTGTAAACTCGTTTGGGAAACTCCACACACTTTGCCTCGAAAAGAACGAAGATTTCAGTCGACTGGCGTGTATATCTTGAGGTTTCTACTTCGAGAAACAAACTGGATGACGCCTTTCTGCTCTAATTCTTCAAGGAGGTCTTTTGCTGCGCTTAATCGTATGTTAAAACGAGAAGCTACAGAGAACGGGGTGAGCGTCTTCATCTTCTTTATTTCGTTGATAGTTTTTTCGCTTCGGGGATTAGGTGGAACAATTCCTGGGGCTCTCTTTTCGCGTTTGGATGGAGCCCCGCTTGGTTTGGGTTCTTTCTTTTCACTTTTTTTAGTCTGCTTTCTTTGAGCTTGTTTAGAAGTCTGCTTCTTTTTTCCACCCATTGAATTTCACCGACTGTTCAGATTAAAGCCAATTTGGATGCTTAAAGGTTTTTCTTCATTTAAGCTTGGGTTATGATTTCCGTTTTTTCTTCTTCTGTCTTGGGAGAGGAATTGCATATCTTTTCTCTAGCGATTGGCGGTGAAGAGTGTTCATTGTACAGAAAGGCACGATTTTGCCGCCTGGAAAACCATAATGAATGGTGCATCTTTCCACCCTCTCTAGGTCAAAGTTGTAGGCATCCATGAAATGCATGAGACCAATCATCAAAGTCTTGTAATGGAAAGGTTTCAACGACTCCAAGTTTCCACTCGTTATTGCAGGTAAAACTTCTCTCAGGATTTTCGGCTTAATGTTTCGCAAAGCTGAGGTGCCAATTCTCAGCTTTGCTTTCATGCGTTGATCTTTCCTCAAATCTTCTGCAGCCAGACCTAGATCATTGAAGAAGTCGTCCACTTTGCCAAGTTTAGTTATAGGAATTGTGTCTCCATTCTCTACGTAGAGATAAGTGGCGGCTCCACAGTGTGGATGACAGGTGAACTCTACATGATGTTTCGACTTGTAGGCGTTTAGAAAGTCTGAGATTGGATACGTGCACGGAATTGGATAGAAATCGCTTGTTTTTATCACTCCACCTGTTTGTTCTTCAATGTTGTGAAGAGCTTCGGGAATAGTGATTCTGCCCTGCTTTACTTCCCATTCTTCTGTTCGTCCAGCAAAAGAAACTGGTTGAAAGTTCACACAACGTATAACATCAATGTTCTTTACTGCAAAATGGATTATATTGCCTAGTTGATGATCGTTCATCCCTCTAACTATGACTGGAACCAAAACAACGCTTTTGTGGCCAGCCTCTCTGCAATTTTCAATGAATTTAAGTTTTGTTTCATAGAGCCACTTTGCATACTCCATCTTTCCCTTGGTGTCCAGATGGCTTGGGGCTCTTCCTATGTAAGGTTCAGGTGTGACTCCGTCAAAAGAAAGATAATAGGTGTCCACGCCTGCCTTTCGGAGTTCCTGTATGTAGTCTACGCCGTCTTTTTCTTCGGCTAGTCGCACGCCATTTGTGTTGATTTCTATGTGTCTGAAACCTTTCTTTTTTGCAGTCTTGACTATTTCAATTAGGTCTGGTCTTATGGTTGGTTCTCCGCCAGACAGCTGTAGGGCTGGAGGAGGAACAGGCAAGTTGCTTCTCAAGTTGTCTATCATGCTCTCGATAGTTTCTAGATCAGGCTTGTACAAGTAGCCTATTTTGCCTGCGTAGGCGAAGCATATGGAACACTGGAGATTGCATGCGTTTGTGACATCGATTATGGCGAGAACTGTGTGCGACTTGTGATCTGGGCAAAGTCCGCAATCATGGGGGCATCCTTTAACTGTTTGTGTTCTCGGGTTCAGTATTCCCTTGCCAACTTGTTCATACCTGTCGAACCTTTTGTACATTTCATAATCGGACCAGTAAACGTCTTCGAAATGTCCGTGCTTTGGGCAATCTTTTTCGATTATGACCTTGCCATCCTTCTCTTTCAGGACTGCATCGAGTTTTTCAAGACATTCCGGACACAAGCTGCGAGTGTGCTTGATGAAATGAGATCCAGCTTTTTCAGCTTGCGCTTTTTCTTGATGCTTTGAGGATTGCAACTTGACACCACTGATGGTTGTAAACATTTAACAATGGTTTACGCCATAATATAAGAAGATTTCCAAACGTTTCCAAAGGTGAAAAGGGTTGATCGACTCTTCAGCGTCTTTGCCTCTGAGCGGAGAAGCCAAGGAAGTTCTGCGTGAACTTGGGCTCACCCAATATGAAACTCGTGCTTATTTGGCTTTGCTCGGCAAAGGGGCTCTAACAGCCAGTCAAATAAGTGAGTATGCAGAGGTTCCTTACTCTAAGGTCTACGAGGTTCTCGCTTCTCTTGAAAAGAAAGGTTGGACAAAGGCTGAACGCGGAAGACCTAGTAAGTACTATCCGAAATCGCCATCTGGAGCACTTGAAGCGGCTAAGCTGCGTCTTGATGATATGACAAAATCTTGGGAGCGGACGATACTGAGCGAGTTGCAGCCACTTTATGAGAGGCGAGGAATAAGAGAGAAACCGGATATATGGATTTTGAGAGGCGAGTTCAGCATATTAGCTAAGCTTAAGGAAACGTTGGACACCGCCAAGAAGGAAGTGATGATAGCAGCGCCTTCGTTGCCTAAGACCTTAGAGGATGTTGTTATTTCCATGTTGACAGGTTTGCAGAACGCTGGTGTCAATGTGCTCTTTATGATTTCGAGGGAAGCAAAAGATTGGAACTTGAAGAGGATTGGAAATATTGCTGAGGTCAGAGTTAGGGATCAGATGTTTGGTGGCGGGGTCATAGTTGACAGCAGGGAAGCTATGCTTTTTCTGGGCGAGGAGAAGCCAACCCTTGTTATATGGTCAAACCATCTAGGACTAGTCAAATTCGCCAGAGACTACTTCCAATACTTATGGAACTCCTCGGAAAAAGGAATGAAGCTAGGCTTTTCCTAGAACTTCTTCTTCAGATGGTGGTGCCGGAATAAGCCCGTGCTTCATTAGGAGTGCAGTCGATTCCCTAGCGTTTTTGATAATGGCTGCCGCTCTGTCCCATAGTTCTTGTCTGCTAGGTTTTACTCTGGCGACTCCTTCTTTGATTGACTCCAGCGCGCATGCGACAGCTTCACGTGGAAAAACTTCCCATTCATCCATTCTGGGAACTATGTCACCTTCGTGAATTCCTCTTTCCTCCGCAAACTTGGCTAGTTCCATGGCAGCCGCTATACACATGTCGTCTGTGATTGTGGTTGCCTTCACATCTAAGACTCCTCTGAAGATTGCTGGAAAGCCCAGAGAGTTGTTGATTTGATTTTCAAAGTCAGATCTGCCTGTTGCCATAACTTTGACTCCTGCTTCTTTTGCCTCCCAAGGCCAAATTTCAGGTACAGGGTTTGCACACGCGAACACTATTGAGTTTGTTGCCATGTTGGACACCCATTCCTTCTTGATTGTGCCGGGGCCTGGCTTAGAAGCTGCGATGCAAGCGTCTGCTCCTTTTAATGCTTCGGGTGTGCCTCCAGTTCTGCTTTCTGCGTTCGTTTTTAGACAGAAGTCCCATTTCCATGGGTTTTCTTGTTTTTCTGCTTCTATGTCTTTTCTGTTTGGATGGAGAATTCCTTTGCTGTCTGCCAAGATGAGGTTGCCTGGTTTCACGCCTGCTCTCAAGAGGACTATGGCTGTTCGTGTGTTTGCTGAGCCGACGCCTACAATAGATATCAGTGCTTCATCCATCTTTTTCCCTGCAACTTTCAGGGCGTTTATCAGTCCTGCCAAGATCACGGTTGCCGTCCCTTGTTGGTCGTCGTGCCAAACTGGGATGTTGAGTTGCTCTCTTGCCTTGTCTAGCACGTGGAAACACTTTGGCTTTTCGATGTCTTCTAGGTTGATTCCTCCGAATGTGGGTTCTATCCATTTGCACGCGGTTATGATGTCTTCTTCCTTTTTGGTTGCTAAGCATAGTGGAAATGCGTCGACTCCTCCGAGATACTTGAATAGGAGAGCTTTGCCTTCCATGACTGGGAAGCCTGCTTCGGGTCCTATGTTGCCTAATCCGAGTACTCTTGTGCCGTCGCTTACTACGGCTACATAGTTCCATTTGTTAGTGTGTTTGAAAACCAGTTCTTTGTTTTCTTTTATTTCCCTGCAGGGCTGAGCTACGCCAGGCGTGTACCATATCGCAAAGTCTTGGGGACCTCGGATGGCGCATTTTGGCATAACTTGCATCTTTCCTTCATAGAAAGGATGGTAAGCCGAGGCAATCTTAGCGGGTTTTTTCGCCTTGGCTAGGAGTTCTTCTACGGATAGTTTTTTGCTCATTTACATATACCTCACATTTATTCTTGAGATTTTGAGTTGACTATTTCCATGTTTGAGTTTAGAGGTAGTTTTGTTAATATTTCGTGCATATAAATGTGCCGAGGTAGAAGATGAGAAAATGTTGCGCAAAGTATTGCTGGAAATTGAGATATAAGAATCGGGTGTTTACTGGTTATGTTCTCCTTCTTCTTTTGCGTCCAGTCTTTCTCGCAGCTATCAAACCTACCTTTTTGCCTGGCGGGGCATGACGTGAAACCGTGGTTACCTTGCGGGCGCCTCTCTTACTGCTTCCATAAGGATGCGCAGCCGCTATCATGGCGACCCCTCGTGTGCGGGGGTAAGTGTGACCCTTGGCTTTCATCAAGTGGAACTTGGCTCCTGCCTTCAAGAACGGTTTGTCCTTGCGACCGGCGCCTGAGATCACTCCAACCGAAGCTCTGCAGAGATTGTTAAGATATCGGGTTCTGCCTGAAGGAAGTTTAATCATCACTCCCTGAGGAGTGTGTCCAGTTACAAGGGCGTGTGAACCAGAAGAACGGGAGATTTTGCCGCCGTCGCCTGGTGTAAGTTCGATGTTGCATACCATTGTGCCGTC
>JASFPO010000125.1:0-5596 GCA_050115935.1 Candidatus Bathyarchaeota archaeon
AAGATCAACAACCAAAAATAAAAGACGGTTTTGCGCTTAGATACATTCGGCAGATAGGCATGGGGGAAAAAAGATTAAATTTTAACCCTTAAAAAAGCGATGATGCAGAACACAAAAGTCAAAAGTAAAAATGTTTAAAGATAGTTTGTATATCAATTCTGAAATTGCCAATTTTAAGTTGGGTCTTCGGGAGATATCTCCACAATGGATCTGGTTTGTCTAAACTTGTCTAAATCTTCGCTGTGTGTATTTGTTCAGGATTTTGTCAACTTTGAAGGTGACTGTGACTTGTCAGATCTTCAGAAAAAACACGGTATTTAGCGGAGTTGACTTCACCAGTGGCCCAAGTGGTGATTTTGCCGCATCTTTTTGTGGTGCGAATACAGGTTTTTGTCATACGTCTTGCAGGGCCAATTTTCGCAGTTTATACAATGTTTGATGCATCTTTTCTGAGCGCAGTGCATGATGGGGCAAGCTGGATTCGTGGCTTTGTTGAGTCTGTTGCATCCCTGACATTTCCCTTCCACGTGTAACTGACAACGCTTGCAGTTCGCTCCACAAGGAGATACGACTTCGAATTCCAAGATGGATTCCAGAATGGACACCTTTTCGAAAGTTATATATGCTTTAGAATATAACTGTGTGTATTTGTAACGTTACAGTTACACAGAATTTCCACGTTTAATGCAAAGGTCTTCGGAAGCGTTTGAGATCAAAATAAGACTGCCAAAGAGAATGGAGAAAAGTAGCAAATGACAAGCCAATCAACTACTCACATACTGATCGTTGATGACGATGAATCCATATCCAAGACTCTTTCAGTTATACTGCAAGGAGAAGGATATCAAACTACAACTGCAACCACTGCAAAAGAAGCCATAAGCAAATCGGAAACTAAATTCTACAATGTCGCATTACTTGACATCAAACTGCCTGACATGCTAGGCACACAATTACTGGCACGATTACAGGAAATCACGCCGAAAACGGTGAAAATAATGATAACAGGATATCCTTCATTACAGAACGCGGTTGAGGCAATCAACTTCGGTGCCGAATCCTACGTAATGAAACCGCTTGATCCATCACAACTGCTGAAAACAATAAAAGAGAAACTTCAGACGCAACAACAGGCGGAGAGTATCACCAGAAATAGACTCGTGGAATGGGTTCAATTACAGACTCGCAAAAGGCATTCATCCAACTTCCACAAATTTCTTGAAGAAACTGCGAATGAGCTCGTCGACTTTGGTTTGACAAGGAACCAAGCCAAAACATATATCACATTGACCGCTCTAGGCATCGCCTCCGCCTCTGAGATAGCTTCTTCATCAAAAATTCGCAGAGAAGAAGTCTACCGGATAATCCCACAACTAGAAAAACACGGAGTAATAGTCAGAAAGCTAGAGAACCCAAGAAAATTCTCAGCAATCCAACCAGAAAGAGCCATCAAACTCTTGATTAAGAACAGACTGAGAAACATGAAAGAAGAAGTTGACAGCCTCAAACAAAAACAGATCAACTTAATCTCCAAACTGAATATAGTAGAATTGCCAACCCAGAAAAAGAAGGGCTCAATAGACGTTATATCCAGAGAAGACAATCTTTTCGCAAAACTGACAGATCTTGCGCAAAGCGCCAAACAACAGATTGATGCAATAGTTTCGCTTCAAAATCTGAAATATGGATATCTAAACAACTCGGAAAACCTCAAAAGAATACTCGGAAAAGCGATCAAAGTTCGGATAATAACTGAAGTTCTTGAACCGAACGCATTCACCAAAGAAATCACAGATTATTCAAGACCAATGAACAGCCGACTTGAAATTGAGCAACTAGAAACGATACCTTTCAATCTCATAATAGTTGACGACAGTGAAGCATTGTGGGGAGAGTTTCAATTCAAAGATCGCAGTATACAGTGCTTCTGGACGAACGAACCAACACAAATCGCCATCCTAAAAACGTGTTTTGAAGCCTTATGGCAGAAATCCTCGAGCAAAAACACACATGCAAATATTATAAACGAGCTTGAAGATCTCGAACTATCCTATGCGTAAAGCGATTTTTTCGAGCGCCAGATTGCACGCAACAAAAGCCATTGGATAAAAAGAATGACGCGGAAAGAAAATCTCACACTATGATCCAAAAGTTTGCAGAGATCTTGAGCCTATTTTGCGTTGTGTGTGCATCCTCTTCACAAAATTGCAAACTTTTAAATTGAATTTCAGGTCTTTAGCCGCTGAGGAAGCAACATATGAATAAAGTTATCTATCACTCAATCAGCCTTGGTTGCAGTCCACGCAGAGCGTTCGAGTTCTTCACTGTAAACAAATATCTTGAGGAATGGCTGACGACTGTTGCTGATGTGGAGCCTAGGGTTGGTGGGAAGTATGAACTGTTTTGGAATCCAAATGACAAAGAAAACGATAGCACAATTGACTGCAAAGTACTGGCCATAGCTCCGAGTAAGTTCATCTCCTTTGAGTGGAAAGGACCAAAACAGTTCAAACACTTCATGAACAATGTGAGACCTCTAACTGAAGTCGTGGTTTTCTTTATTCCTAGCGAGGAAGGAGCCGAGGTTTACATGCTGCATACAGGGTGGAGAGATACGGCTGAATGGGAAGAGGCGAGACAGTGGTTTGTTAAGGCATGGGACGAGGCTTTGAAGGAACTTCAGAATCAAGCCAATAAAATCGTGTAGAAAGAGCACATTTCGTCAAGCAATTTGGATATGATTTGGTAGGAGAAATCAAAGCAGACGTTCTTCTGCGTTGATTCTACAGGGTCGTCTGTCTGACCTGTTAGTCAGTTTCATGATAAATTAAATAAATAGATTGCTCGTAAAGGGGATGTGGGTAGATGTCCTATGTCGATGACCATCTTGAAGAAGAAGACTGGTTATGCTCTCGGCATTGTACTTTGTGTTATAGGTGTAATAATGCTGGGTTTTGTGCTGTGGAAATTTTGGGGCGCTGGAGTATTCAGCTCGTCGAACATCCTCTCTGAAATGAACACGCAACTTTGGGCAGAGCACTCAGACATCGCTTTAGGAATGGGATTGATGCTTGTACACTATTCAGTATTTGGTGTTGTCCTTCTCCTCATAGGTGGCATAATACTGGTAGCAAGGAGAGAGAAGATTCGAGTAGTCGAGGAAGTAGCTGTGTTGCTGGAATGCCCCCGCTGTAAGAACCAATGGAAAGAGTCTTTTGGCAAGGAACAGCTGAAATCCATGGGCTACCCTAAAGTTCGAACACTATCGCGACGAAAGTGCTCTGACTGCGGCAAATTCATTCGTCCAAAAATAGTGACTACTCGAAAATAGCCTCGTGTTTGTCATCCTCTTCGTTTCTTGACGAAGACAAACCCTATGACAGCTACTCCTACACCTGCACCAGCAAAGATGTACATTGAATATTGGCTTAGAAATGATGGAGTCTCGACCCTGAACCTTAGGGAAGAACTTGAACTTGGGTAATTCTTGTTGCTCCCTTCAAACATTGCCTGAACAATCCATTCGCCTTCTACTGAAGGCTTGAAGCTAGCTGCAAAGGTTCCGTTGACGGAGGTGCTTACAATCTGTTTGAAGGTTCCATTCTTGGAAGTGTAGAGCAGAGTCAGGGATAGATTCTCACCGGCTGGATTTACAATTCCAGTTGATGTTATGTTTTCTCCTATGAAGATTGCCTCAGCTTTCAGAGTCAAGTTTAGCTGAGAATTGTATTTTACACTGTAGCTTCCGTTATATGCCAAAATGTTTTCCAGAACATCTGGCGCTTCAACTTCGTATCTAACGGTCGTGCCAGCTGGTTGTCTGGGAACAACTGTCACGCATGTTCTGTTGTCGATTAATTGCATGCTCAGAGCTGTTGAGTTCTCCCAGTCGTTGACGGAATAACACAGTGAAGCATTTCTCAAGTCGGTGATGTTGGAGACAAAAGTCAGGGTTGTCTCGTTGTCTGGGTACACCCGCAATGGAGGGTTAATTAGCTTTAGACCTGCGTTTCCGAATTCCGTTTTGACAAGGAACCTTGTTTTTCCAGCTCCTTTCTCACCTATGAGAACAAGATGGTAAAGATTTTTGCCGCTAACTGCTGACGTGTAGTTTATCAACATATCCTGTCCGTGGAATTCGCAGCTTGCAGAGGCTAAGCCCCTATACTCTGTGCTTTCAAGATTGTATCCGCCGTAAATCCCAGAGATTTCACCGTAAAGTCCTTGTTCCCAGGCTAGAGGAGCATCATTGAGAGTTTCTCCCATTCCTGCTTCAGGATTAGCCATCAAATAGAGCCTAGCCTCGTACATGTCAAGAGTTTCAGGAACTTCAATCCAGATTTCGATGTGTTGACTTTCAGTAAAAAACTCGAAAGCCCAACTCGTATTGAAGATGGGTACATTGTTATCTTTACCTTCCATGAAAGCTTCATGCCACTTGTTGCTCTCTACGTTCTCGATAGTCATTAGCGTAGCCTGTTGGGAAGAATTGCTTTCTCTAGGGTCGTTTCTTATAACAAAGCTGTAGTTTCCTGAATACTTGGGGACAAAAAAAGGGTCATCAACTGTTGTGCCTAAATGTTCAGGAAGCCCAGCTGACTCAGTGTGGGAGCTTTCAAGTTCACCTAGCGGATTGTAAACGTAAATGTCGTAGTCAGTTGATGGGTTGGAGCCGTAATCGATCCACTCTCCGTAACAATACGTGTGGTAGGTGTGGTTTGCTGTTAAGGGATAAACAACTGTCCAATTGGAGCCTATTGGAATTTGTGAATTGTTGAGATAAACCGGAAACATGGGTTTCTGAACGAGAGTCCAATTCCCAAAGGGTGGCGTATCAACAAAATTGTGGACATACTTTTCGGATTCTGAGATACCTTCAACAGCACCCATAAAGATTGGAGATTTAGCCAGCATTAAGACGATAAGCGTTAGAACTAGAGCACTAGCTAGCTTTATGGATATCTGCGAAGTACAATGTGTTTTCATGGCGAAACTGCCTACCAAAAGACTCCACTTGTATGGCAATAATTGTTATGAACTGGAAATATGGAAGCTGAAAACTAAATGAGAATCAATAGTCATAGAGTGACACAAGAAACAATAATCTAGTCTGGAAGCTGTTTTCAATGGTTAAGGACATGGGATTCGGAAGGCTGTAGGACCTGAAGATTTTTATCCTAAGATGGGTTTTTCACCGAAAGGAAACTAGATAACGCAGTTGGGTATTTACTGCGTTACAAAAGAAGTGCGTGAGTTAAAATGAGTACTGTACAATCATCGAGAAAGATTTTCCGAAAATCAGCTAAGGAGGCTACAAGCGCTCCCAAGGTCGATTGCAAACCGCTAAGACCAAACGTTTATGTTGAAAATCAAAGAAGCCTGGTTGCTTTAGTTCGAACCGAAAACCGAGAGAATGGAATAACCGAAGCATTGCGTCTCATCGGTGGAATAAAACCTGCACTAGAAGATCTTGAAGAAGGCTATGTTCTCGTAAAGCCTAACTGTAACAGCCATGATCCTTTCCCGGCGAGCACTCATCCCAACATGGTAAGACTTGTCTTAGAACGCCTAATCGAAGCTGGGTTGCAGAGAGAAC
>JASFPO010000126.1:0-5523 GCA_050115935.1 Candidatus Bathyarchaeota archaeon
TTCTCTTGAGCATGCCGTGATGCATGGAGTTTTCTCGCAGAGAACACACGCAATGGCCATGCTGCCTACAGGTTCAAGGTTGACTATATGAATGCAGGAGTGTGAAGGGTCGCAGCTTTTTCCTTTAGTTGCAGAGCATGCAAATTCGCAAATTTGGCACCCTAGACATCTGTCGGGGTCACAAACGATGTATCTTCGAGGCATCTCCATCACCAAATTGTGCACATGTGTGATCTGGATCCATGTAGTTTTCTGGGACTAATCCGAATTTTCGTCATTTAGAACCTCCCAGAATCTAAAAATTTGGCTGAGATTGCGGATAAAGGTTATGGTGAAAAAAGTCAGAAAGAGACTGTTTGTCTCAAGCCTTACTGAGTGGACAAAAAGAAGGATTTAAGGCAGAACGGTTACTGTTTCTTTTGGCAACTTCTTGAGAGCCTCTTCTGCAGCTGTCAAAGTTCTATCTATGTCTTTCTCTGTGTGAGCCGTTGACAACATTATTCTTTCTCCACCTTCAGGATGGAAAAACACTCCTTTTAGAAGCATTTCATCGTGGAAACGCTTGTATTTCATGAAGTCAAGTGTACTGGAGGTCACTTGTCTATAGCTAGTTATCTTTTCCAACTTTGTAAAACATATTTGAAGCATTGCTCCTATTCCCTGTACCATTGCTTCCTGTCCTGCTCGGTCAGCAGCCCGTTGCAGACCTTTCATTAGCTTTTTCCCAAGGGAGTTTGCCTTCTTGAGAGTTGCTCCGTTGTTTCTGGAAAGTTCCTCAAGTGTGGCCAAGCAAGTTGCCAAGCTGAGTGGATTTGCATTGTATGTACCCGCTATAGAAATCTTCCCTGGGCTGACGTGTCTCATTATTTCATCTATCCCTGCGACAGCCGCAATTGGAACTCCTCCGCCGAGTGCTTTGGCAAAGCAAGCCATGTCAGATTTGACTCCGAAGTGTTCCTGAGCCCCTCCAAGGGCAACTCTGAAACCTGTGAAAACTTCGTCGAATATCAATACGGTGTCATATTTTTCTGTCAGTTCTCTGACGCCTTTCAGGTAGCCCTCTTTTGGTGGAATAATTGTGTTGTTTGCCATTATGGGCTCCATGATAAGTGCAGCTACGTCATTTGAGTTTCTCTTTAAGATTCTTTCAAGAGATGGCAGATCGTTCCATGGCGCTATGATAACACTTTGTGAAACAACTTCTGGAATGCCTGGAAAGTATGGGAGTTTGTTTGGTGCCCATTCTAGCCCGCTCATTGGGGGCACTGATACAATACTGAAAAGCACATAGTCATGGTGTCCATGATAGTGACCCTCAAATTTGATTATTTTGTCTTTGCCAGTATATGCCCTTGCGATTCTTACCGCGTGCATGGTCGCCTCGGTTCCGCTATTACAGAAGGCTACTTTATCTGCACAGGGAACGAATTTGCATACTTTCTTCGCAGCTTCAACTTCTAGGTCGCATGGTGTACCGAATATAGTTCCATTTTCAATCTGTTCTTTGATGGCTTCTAGAATTCTGGGATGGCGGTGACCAAGAATTAAGGCTCCGTAGCCCATCAAATAATCGATGTATTCGTTGCCGTCGATGTCCCACATCTTGGAGCCTCGACCTTTTTCCATGACAACGTTGAATGGGTCAAACCAGTGTCCTACTCGGGCAAAGGATGAGCAGCCGCCGGGAATGTATTTTTTTCCTTCCTCGTAGAGTTTTCTGGACTTTGATAATTTCATGCGGATATATCTCCGATTACGTAATTAGTCAGTGTCTAAGATTTAAATGTAAGTTCTCTCCATTTTCTAAGTTCGCAATGTTCATCTAGCACTTTTTCCATCTTGCACACGTGAAAGCCAACACATTGAATGAATGCCGTAGCGTTGGAGCTTTCTAAAGCGCCCTTTAACCTTTATAAAGAAAAACCTCCACTTCTAAACTTCTACGAAAGAAAAAGTCATTTGCGCAAATCCAAGGACAAGTGGAAATCCCTATGGTCACCATCAAATTGACTAGATACCCAACGAGGATCTCAGCTTTCGTGCACACAGTGACTTCAACCCTATAGATGGAAGATGATCAAAGTGTCAGCTGCGTACGCTGGAAGAATTTTGCGGGTGCGTTTGTCTTCAGGCAAGGTTACAAAGAAGCCCCTAGCCAAGGTGCTAATGAAAAATTGGCTAGGAGGTAAAGGAATCGGCACTCAGCTATTGTACAACGAGGTAAAGCCCCGGACAGAACCCTTGAGCCCCAAGAACAAATTGATCTTTGCAACAGGTCCTGCCTCTGGAACCATAGTGCCTCACAAGGGATATATTGTGTGTTACAAGTCTCCGCTGACTGGTATATATGGCAGTTCAAGTTCTGGCGGATTTTTCGGCGATGAATTGAAGCGGGCGGGATATGATGTTCTAATAATTGAAGGAAAGGCGAAAAAACCAGTATTCCTCTGGGTAAACGATGAGGATGTACAGATGAGAGACGCTGAGCACCTATGGGGAAGGGACCCTTTCGAAACGAATGATATGATTAGAAGAGAGCTAGGAGACGCACAAATAAAAACAGCACGTATAGGTGTTGCAGGCGAGAAACTCGTCAAATTTGCTTCAATTCTGAACGACTACTCTCGAACAGCAGCTAGGTGTGGACCTGGCGCGGTAATGGGCTCAAAGAATCTAAAGGCTATTGCGGTGCGAGGAACCGGTGTCATCGAAGTCGCAAAGGTTGACGAACTTGTTGAGTTCATGAGGCAGTTCTATGAGGTTATCAAGAGCACTCCTGCGACTGGGACTGCATACCCAACATGGGGAACACCGGGAGGCGTCAACAGTGCCAATCTACAAGGTGTGTTTCCAACAAGATACTGGCACCAAGGGATATTGGAAGATTTCGAGGAGATCAATGGAGAAACAGTTAGAAGAAGAATGGTTGTCAAAGACAAAGCTTGTTGCTCGTGTCCAGTGAATTGCGCAAAGATTGTCAGAATCAGAGAGGGTCCGTATGCTGGAACAGCCCTTGAAGGCCCTGAATATGAGACTCTTTATACTATGGGCGGGCTTCCGCAAATCAGCAACCTTGAGGTAATAGTGAAAGCCCACGAAATGTGCGACACACTTGGAATGGATGCTATGACAGCAGGAAATGTTGTGGCGTTTGCTATGGACTGCTATGACAAAGGCATTATTTCAAGCAAGGATACGGATGGTATCGAACTAGTTTTTGGGAATGGTGTAGCTCTTGTCCAAATGATAGAGAAGATGGGAAAAAGAATAGGCTTCGGTGACATATTAGCGGAAGGCGTTAGAGAGGCCGCAAGACGAATTGGCAAAGGGGCAGATGCTCTCGCAGTACACGTGAAGGGACTTGAGCCGGCTGGATATGACCCCCGAGGAATGAAAGGAGTAGCACTGGCATTTGCAGTATCTGACCGCGGAGCCTGCCACTTGCCTGGATCAATTTATACGTACGAGCTTAGAGGCAACATAGACAGACTTGCTTATGAGAAAAAAGCAGCGCTTCTGAAAGACTTAGAAGAGAGATTTGCGATCTGCGACACTATGATCTTCTGTCGATTTCTGAGGGACGTCTATCCTTTGAACACTCTTACGAAAGTGATCTCTCTACTAACAGGATTTGAATTGAAAGAAAACGAAGTAAAAACCGTTGGAGAACGAATTGTCAATCTGGCTAGAGCCTTCAATGCTAGAGAAGGAATAACTAGAAAGGACGACCGGTGGCCAGAGAGGTTTTTCAAGAATCCTCTGCCTAGAGGAGCATCAAAAGGACAGGTGATAGACAAAGGTGAATTCGACAAGATGCTAGGCGACTACTATGAGCTAAGAGGATGGGACGCAAATGGAATACCGCGTGGAGATAAACTTAGAGAACTCGGATTGAGAAACGTCGCTGTCCATCTTAAAGCACCTTATCAGAAGGGGCTTTAGACATGGCACGTAAGATTATCGTCTGTGATCAAGAAAAATGCACTGGATGCGGAATCTGCGAATTAGCCTGCTCTGTTATGAAAGAGAAGAACTTCAATCCGCTGACATCTCGGATTCGAGTGGTAAGTATCGAACCCTATATTGATGTTGCGCTAGCTTGTCGCTTCTGCGAGGATGCCCATTGTGTGGCTGCTTGTCCCCGAGATGCCTTAGGACGGAGTGAAGAAACTGGCGTAATCATCACAGATGAGCAAAAATGTGATGGTTGTTGCTGGTGCCTTGAGGCTTGCGAATTTGGGGCGATAACGCTTCACATCGGCAAAAGAAGTGCCATTACTTGCGACCTTTGCGACGGTAATCCTCTCTGCATCGAGTTCTGCCCAAGAAAAGCATTGGAACTATCGACACTAGATGCCCTGTCAACCAAAACTAGAATGTCCATCGTCAAGAAGCTCTTCCAGAGTATGTCAGGCTGACTTCGATGGTTTTCGCATACTAATCCTAGGGCTTAAGTGTCTTTTCATTAGTTTTTATTCCCTTCTGGTTCAATTTGTCCATAAAGGGCTTCGGCTCAAGACACTCTGGCGATATGACTCCACGCATCTTAATCTCATTTTTTGCAATCATCATTGCCCCTATTGCGGGAGGTGTGCCCGTCAAGTAGGATGTTGCAGTGGCTCCATATTTTTCATATGCCTCACGATGGCTCATAAAAGTGTAAACGATGTGACGCACTTTTTCTCCATCCTTCTCTCCCTTTGCGTCCACCAAAATAGATGCATATCCATCGACTTTTCCAGGCAGATCTACTGGTTTTGGGAAAAGTGCAATCATCATTTCTTTAGGAGATATCTCTTTGCCTTTTATGTTCAGCGGCTTATCACTGAGAAGCCCGATCTGCTTCAGTATCTTTAACGTCTGCACAGTCTCGGGGGATAGAGCCAGTTTGAAATCTACATATCTCAGTCCTTTGTCAATGAAAAGAGGTAACGTCTCTGTCTCCTCGTGGGAAACGTGATAGACAGTTAGTGGACCAACCGGTTCTGGGAATTCATACAGCTCCTCACCAGTCAGAGGTTCAACTCTGTGCATAGCACCGTTTTCGTAAACATCAGGTCTCTCAAACATTTCTTCGAGAAAAACGGCTGGGGAAAACAAACATGCAAAAGGAAAATCCTCGCTAACAACAGTTTCACCGTCTCGGACGCGTATCTTTTCTACGCTGTCAAGTTTATCTGCAACGTACCTTGCGAAGACATTTGAGATTCCCGGGTCTTCTCCGAGACCCAAGATGGCTGTTAAGCCAGCATCCTTCCAAGCAGAATCGAGATCCAACTGCATCTTCACGGTTGTCCAAGAAGCGAGGTCTATGTAATGCACATTGCTCTTCAGAGCTGCATCCATGACTGTCAAATTGAATCTCGGCAATGTCGCATTGACAATTACATCTATCTTACCCAGTGCACTTGTCAAGCTCTTTTCGTCGCTAGCATTTGTTTGTACTACGGAAACTTTGGAACTCTTCAACTGGTTCCTAAGCGTCTTTGCTCTTTCTAAGGCTATGTCACCGAGAATTAGCTC
>JASFPO010000127.1:0-5404 GCA_050115935.1 Candidatus Bathyarchaeota archaeon
TCAGAAAACGAAAATAGAAAAATACCGATGTCCAGCCAAAATTTCATATAGTCTGTCGAAACTTTGGCATGTTTCTTTCCCCGTCTGTACTGAGCTAGCATGGTAGTTTGAAGTCTCACCTATTAAGTTTACGTTCAACTTACTGACACATAATAAGGCTTATGAACTCTTATTTCAGTTTCAATAATCTGCAGGTTTCTAGCAAGTCAGGTGAAATGCAGCAACAACCTTTCTAGACTGACATAGACGATTGTAGGTTTCGCAAGCCTGCTTTGTATTCTCAACAACAAGCTCGATGTTTCTAGACTTAACATGGTCCCTGACGTCTTGCGGAACCTTCATGAGCCCACAGTAGCCTGTGCCGATAACAAGCACTTCAGGCTTAGCTTCAAAAATATCCTTCAAGTCTCCTAAGCTTAGTCTGTGACCCTCTTTTCTCCACCAGCCATCCTTTACGTTGCTGGGGAAAATTATGACATCACGGCTGTATCTACATCCATCAATGGTAACTTGACCGAAATCGTAGGTTTCAATCACGAAACCGCACAACTCCGAAACTATTTCGTTAGCTTCCACCTTTTGAGGCTTTCTACACAAAACCCGTAACTGGAAATCCTTCTTCGCGGTGTTGCTATATGTCGGATTCCTATAGTGTTACCTGTGACCAAGCAGCCTATGAAATCCCATGGAGTATAGTCTCCTGCTTCAGGTGGATAATAAGTTAGAAGGCTTTTGTAGATCGGATCTACTCCTACTTTTTTGAAGGTCTCCTTCAAGGATTCTTCAAGTGTCAGCTCTTGTGTGAAGAGATATTGAAGCAAATGTGTGGTTGCTGAATCAGTGTGGGATGCGAGTACAGAGTCATTCCAGCTCACATAGACTTTTGCGCCTTTCTCGATGAAAGCTTCAGCCATATCAGTGTACGTCAAGCCGTTGCAGCCCATCATTATGACTAATGTATCTGGAAATCTGCCGTTCATGCTGTGCTTGATGAAGAGAGGGCTTATTCCAAAGTAGGTTGGTTCTTTTGGTGTGCCGTTTTCGAATCGATAGGTAACCCATCCAAGTTGATCCGCCAATTGCTCATAGACGTATTTGGTCTTGCTGTAAGGTTCAGAAGTGAAAAGACTTACAGGAGGCTCCCCAGCAGAGACCAGAGCCGAATGCACCCTGAGAATTAACAGCCTAAAGCCATGCGTTGGGAGGTCTCTATAGAACTTCACTGTGACTTTTTCGCCTTGATAATAGTCTACCGAAAACCCGGTGTTTCCAAGAGTTGTTACTGCTGTTTGGATAAATGTTTGGTTAGACGCCGTGAGACTTAGGTGGTCTACTATGGCTGCTCTGGGCTTGAATGTAGAACCTGTTCCTTGAGCTTGCTGTGACGAACTCAACATGGAGTGGATGAAGAGGCTTGAAACCGTAATAATAGTGATTAGAATTGCGATAATGATTGCCAAGCCTATGCGTTGTTCTCTCTTTTTCTCTTCACGAATCTTATGTTTGATTCCACGTGGTTTCCTTTTCTTATTCTTCATATGAGGCAACTCATGATTTGCGTCGATGGAAAAAAAGGGGGATGAGGATAGAGTAAGATAAGGTCATTGCTTTTCCTTTCTACGTTTGACACGCTTTACATAGATTGCCGTTGCTATCTTTGCGACAATTATTGTTGAGGTTACAGCAATATAAGGAGCTAACAAGTCAAGTTTGTCAACAGGAAATGCAGTTCCACCAACGGGTGTTGTTCCATAATAGGCAGTGTATGTTCCGCTTAAGCTTACGGCAATAGTGGTGCTTGTTTCTCCGGTGCTCCATTGTTTGAACGGATGACCATATGAGTCGGTAAGGGGAACAGTGAATGTGTGGACACCCCTAAGATCTGTGAACGTATGCGGCGTGTTTAGACCTGTTAGAATCCAATCTTTCCTTATACTTGAACCTACCGCCTTGCTTTCCGTATAGCAGTATGCACCAATTGTGACATCGTAGGGGTTGTCTATCTGAACTACATAGCTGTGAGTGCCAACATTGTTGGAAGCATCAAAAACCCTTACTTGTAGAGTTTTAAGCCCATTCGAAACAGTTGTTGTGTCGAGATCCAGTTCAAAGAACGAATTTGATGTAGGTGGCAGATCAACAGCTCCGACCAGATCGGCTCCCACATAAAACTCAGCTCTTTTAAGGCACATATCATCTGAGACTGTGCCATTGATGCTAACCGTACCTTGAACAAATCGCCCGTCAAGTGGACGTTCTATGTGAGCAATCGGTGATTGGACATCAACTGGAGGCTCACCTGTCAGTGTGAATCCGACACCTGTTGACACGGAAGTCGCTGTGTTTCCGTTTTCTTCCTCTGCGGTGATTATGAATCTGAAGTCGCTGGGTCCACTCGCATGATTGGTGAAGTTGATTGAAGGAATGTCCACGGTGAAATTTCCATCATGATCCAAGTCGGTCATTTCGAAACGTTCGAGTGGCATCTCGCTAAGCACCATATCAGGAGGAGGTGGTGTCCAACCTGGAGGTTGCATCCATGCTCTAACATGAGCTAAGGGTGTCTTGTTTTCTATCTCAGCCCATAAAGTCACGGTGGTTGGAGGAGGCCATGTGTAATATAGCTTCGGTATAGCGTAGCTTATCCAGGGGAAAGGCCACTCGCATGATCCGATGTAGATGTCACCAGCGAGATAGCCGTCTCCGCCGTCAGGTAACGGGCCAGTGTGACCGATACTGTCATCATTGTCATCCAAGAGTGGTGTCTGAGGATATCCTTGCTGATCCACTACATCACAGGCAATGTTGAAGGACCATGCCATTGAATGCCCTGATTTTATCTGGTTCCAGAAAGGTTGAGAAAAAGCTTCCCACTTGCCATCAGGCGACACCCATGAGCTTTCAATTGCTCGACTTGAAGTGGTTATCACTCTTCCAGATTTTGAAGTCTCATCGATGAAACTGCCGCTGTGACAAGCTGCATAAATCAAATGTATAGGTGCGTTCGTAGCTCCTTCCAAGGTATCAAACCAAGAAGCCAACTGTGTGGGGTTGACTTGATCTGGTGAGTCAATACAGAATACATCAAAGCCTCCATGGTCGAAAAGGTATAGAAACAATGGTTGAGCGGGACCTACCTTGTCGGAAGCCCATGTTTCAATGGACCACTGGAGATTCGCACTTGTGGACAGATTATCTATATCGTTTTGGCCGTCTCCATCTACGTCCTGAGGAGAATATTCTGGTTGATTCATATAGTATATGCTGTCTCCGCTGTAGCCAACATCTCGAAGGATTTTGAAAACTTCATTGCAGCCGTAGTTTATCTGTTCTGACAAAGATCCGTAATGATTCCCTGCTACAATTATGAAATATCCGATACCTAGTTGTGGCACAAAGGTTTGGGGTGCTGCCCACCAATGACCGCACCAACTGCAATAGAAATCTGCATAAACCGTTATTGTTTCATTAGCCTCCAACGACAGACCACTGAAGACGAAGTCTTGTGCATGTGAACCACCAATTGGCCAGTTAGAGGGTGTACAAACCATCTTTTGCATCACGATGCCGAATGATCCTACCAATTCCACAGCTACAAACCTACCATCAGGACATCCCGCAGCACAGGGGTATCCACTCTGGCCAGGGTACGATGGCGGTGGAAAGCCACATGCCGTAGAGAATGGTGTGCATCCAGGATTTCCTGCATCGTTGGGATTACAAGCTGAACAGAAGGTGCATTCAACCGAAACGACAATTGTGTTTGGGTTTGTTTGGACTACGCTATTTATTTGATAGTCGGACACGGAATTTTCTTCTATTGCTCCTACTAGCAATGGAACCGATGCAACAGCTATCAATGCCACGCCTATTGTTAAGAACAGAGAGAGCTTCTTTCTGATGTCGTTCCTCTTTGATCTTTCTTTAGCTATCGCGGTAGTTCCAATTCTTCTAATGCAAGTACAAGTCATTTTATTCTTCTCCCGTCTCTCCTTTTCGCTAGGATACTTGTATCATCGCGCTTCCCTTTTGAGCGCTACGAAGAAAAACTCTACAAAGATATTTAACTGAGGTTGACCCAATTTAATATCAGGCAGAGATATCTCTTCACATTATAATTAAGCATGATAATGGGCTTTTAAAATTTCCTACTATGCTATTAATATGAAAGACCAAAAATTAAAAAAACAGAGCTTTTTGTGGTCTCACCAAAAGCGTGGGCCCACACTCGCTTAATTCATTTCAAACCATCACTGTTCGCAAGTCAATCTTTTAGCAAAAGACGATATCCAAATAATGCTTGTTAAGCCTATGAGTTCAATGAAAACAGTGCCTCCATTTCTTGACTAAACCCAGCGTAGTCTCGCTTAAATATCAAACAAAAAGCTCAGCGAAAGCTGTCTAAATTTGACGTTGGCGCTCACTTTCGGTTAGCTCTCTCTCCACTACACGGATTGATGTCTCATCGACTGCTTTAAATCTTCAAGCATTTGAAATCTCTTCCAAGGCGAAATCTTATGGAAAGCATTACTGAACACTGCAAAAACCCTTGGAACGGAAAATGCACGAGCAGTGACATTCAACTCTACATCTACCACAATGATAGGGAGCTGCCAATCTGTCGAAGATGCTGGAACCAGATCGCTGACAAGCACTTAGAGTGGTGAAAACATGGAGAGAGCCGATTACGGCAGAGGGTTTGAGGAGACTCTCAGGCTTTGCCAAAAGGTAACGAAGACCTATCGAGGCTCAAAAGAGACGTTGAGGCACATTAAGCGTATAGAAGAGTGTTTGAAAAGACTGGTTAACGAAGCAAATTAGCGACAAAATGAAAAGCGAATAAACAACAGAAACCACATTCTTAAACAGAGCTGAACCTACTTCTTAATCCAAGAATCTCAACAAAATGGTTTTTATATTAGTTTGTCATGGTGTAGAAGGAACTTAATCATCTACAGTGAGGAGTCCAGATCATGTACGCTGTCGAGACCCAAAACCTTGCAAAACGATACGGCAAGACTCAGGCATTGAAGAGTCTCGACTTCAAACTAGACCAAGAAGAGATCATGGTCTTGCTAGGACCAAATGGTTCAGGAAAAACCACTCTGCTGCTTATTCTCGCAACAGTCTTGAAACCGTCATCTGGCACAGCCAAAGTAGCAGGCTATGATGTAACCAAACAACCAACCAAAGTCCGCCAGATTCTCGGCATTTCATTCCAAGAAGCAAGAGGATTCTGGAGACACAAACCTGCAGAAATATTGCATTTCCATGCAGCCATATGTGGTGTTCCTAAGAGCAAGCGAGACGCCGCAATAGAAGCAATCTTGAAAGACTTAGAGCTTTGGGAGGCACGCAACAAGCTATTTATGCATCTGTCTGGTGGTCAAGCCAAAAGGCTAGA
>JASFPO010000128.1:0-5396 GCA_050115935.1 Candidatus Bathyarchaeota archaeon
CGGAATGAAGCTCATCACTTTGGTCTCCCATTTATTTTCAAAAACCGATTCTTGTGCGAATAGATTAAAGCGTTATGAAGATTCTATATGGTTTCTTAGTTTGTTGACAAACGGTTATGACTCTTGGTAAAATCGGAAAGAAGAAGCTACATTAGCCAGACTTTAAGGGGTATTGCTCAAAAAATGGAAATCGAGAAGATTCCATCGTGACTTAGGTTCATTTTCGTTTATCTACCGCTCCAGAAGTAGATTCTTCACCTAGTATTACTATGTAATTATTAAGATTTATCGATTGTCGAAAAGGCTCTTATTCTGGATGAGAACAGAAATTCCACCGATAACAGATGCTGAGGATGCTAGTTTTGCCCACACGGAGGACTCTCTCAACTGGGGAGGTTCACTAAATGCAAAGCCGATTGGAAATGATGACATCTTTAGGCCAAGAGGTCTGCGACGAAGAGAGAAGAAAAGCTGATGTGAAAGGCGTTTTACTTTTTGGTTCTGTAGCAAACGGAAATGTGCATCCGGAAAGCGACTTGGATATCGTTGTGATCAGAGCAAGGCAGACCAAGCCGATAAAGCGAAACAAGCATGAAAGGAAGGGCATAACAGTCGATATGTGGGAACACTCTCTCTTAAGCTATGAAAGTCTTTTTCGCAAAGATTGGGGTCCATCCGAAATGTTCATCTATTCACTTTTCCTGAACATACTACAGGAAAGCAACATCCTCTATGACAGTGAAGGAAGATTCAGAAGATATAAGGAAAAAGCCCTCAAATGGAGCTGGCCTCAAGCATGCAAGGAACTCATAGAGCGCAGATGGGAAAGAGGGCTTAGCACGTTCAGGGGAATTAAGGACAGCTTTGAGAAACTGGCGGCAATGAGGCGGCTGTTTCTGGTGAGAGCCTCTGGTCGTCTCTTGGAGCTTGGAAGACCAGTGAGCATTAGGAACAAGGACTATTATCTAATATTCTCGAAGCCCAGCATAGAACAGTCGATGAAAGATTTCAAGCAAGTGTTTGGCAGAATCGCAAACCAGAAAGAGTTGGAAGAACTGGTGAAGAGCTCTCTCTCCATGTTCGCTGAGGAGGTCCCAGAAAGAGAACCTTGGACCGAGTTAGGGGACGCTCAGAAACACCTAACTAGCGGTGAGCTCTTCCTCGTAGCTCTCTCCTTACAGAATGGAGTGTACTACCTCGGCTGTAGGGGACTCAGAAACAGAGGGGTCAGCTTAAATGAAAAAGGCTATCTGTGGCCAGAGTCCGAATTGGAACTCATTGAAAAGGCGAGAGATAATTGGCCTGAGTTCTACGGGATATATCAAAGAATTCACAACGTTAAATCATGGCGACTAGAGGAAGTCAACGAATGCTTTGAACAGATTTTCCCAGACGCATCCGCACATTTCTGTCGAGGCTATCATGGGTGCAGGCATGTACCCTAGATTATCAAGTAGCAGTCCTTAGAGGGCATGGCTGAGCAGATGCGAATCGAGAACACTCCTTCCTGAAGAATGAGAAATCTGAATATTTAGTTCGCAAAAAAATAAAAGGATTTAAGTCACTACTGTTTCAAAGTTGTAAGTGGCGGGGATAGACCGTAGCGAGAGAGTTTCAACCGAAGCATGAACTCTTCTATACGGGTGGGGTAGCCAGGTTAACCCGCTGGGCTCATAAGGGCTTGGATGCTCCGAGAGACCCAGAGATAGCAGCATAGACATGAGCTGCCTCTAACGGTAGTTCAAATCTACCCCCCGCTACCATCTGGGAAAAGCTGTATGGATTGCATTTTCTTGAAGCAAATGTGATGTTCTAGATTATACTTGAATGGAACTTGATGTGAAAAAGGGGATGAGGGGCGCTTATCTGGTCATGATTTTCCTGGCTGCAATCTCAATGTCTTTTGCCTGTATTGTTTTTCTTCCAGCGTGCATGGCGTAATCGTAGGCTTCCCTAGCAATTTTTACACCGATGTTATCCAGAACCTTAGCCAGCTCTTTGGCTGCTGCTTCGCTTACTCTGTGGGCTCCCGCTTTCTTGCAGATTCTATGCATAGGCGCCACTGCTAATTCTATTCCAGCCATTTAAACATCTCCAAACCTTCTTTCTTCATTTAAGCCTATATTTAACGTTAACGGAAAGATTAACAAGGTCTCATCGTCTATTTCTGCGTTTGAAAAAGAAAACAGTAAAATCAAAGTGGCAAGCAGACAAGGCTGGTATTCGACAATGAGATTCGTTGACGCGCACATCCACCTTTCAGACAAGGAATACAACGGCAAGGTTGAAACCTTAATTGAAGACGCTCAGAAATCCAATGTGGTCGCGTTGGTTTAAAATTCGATGAACTATGAGTCAAGCATGCTTACTCTTCAGTTGGTCGAACGAAATTCAGGGTTAGTTTATGCTGCTTTAGGTACTCATCCATGGAATGCTTAGTTTCTATCAGCCAACGAATTAAGGCAGACTTTGGGCCTGATCTCCAAGCAAGAACACTATCGAGAAAAAGTGGTGGCCATAGGCGAAATTGGCCTAGACTTTTCCTACAGCCAGAAACAAAGCGAAGACAATCAAATCAGAGTTCTCAATGAGTTGCTTCAAGCAGCTGAGAAACTATCTTTACCTGTCATTATGCATTCCAGACGAACAGCCCCCAAAATAATGAGCATTCTGTCTTCCTTTAACGTGAAGAAAGTTCTCTTCCACTGGTTTAGCGGTCCAGTGGAGCTACTGCCCAAAATTGTCGAAAACCGATATTGCATTTCTGAGGTGGTCCCTTTCAGTCTACTCCCGCAAAACTCGCGAACTCGTCAAGTTAGTTCCTTTAAACAGGTTGCTTATTGAAACCGACGGTCCAATACATTTTGGAGGTTCCTTCCACAAAAAAACGACCACTCTTTCCTTTATTCCACAAGTTGTCAAAGCCATAGCAGAAACAAAAGAGATGAAAGAAACCGACGTGGCAGATCAAATCCTCGAAAATTTCATTGACTTCTTCGATATAAATCAGATTTTAGCGTAACCATTAAAAGGGGCAAATAAACCCTCATAGATACCCTTAACTCGTAACAAAGAGGGAATCAAAAGAGACATTAGTTTAGAGGCAGAGTGAACGCTTGGGTAAAGTACGACCAGAACATGTCAAGAGGACAGCTAGAGAGCTTGTTCAACGATTTCCAGACAGGTTTACCACCGATTTCGAAGATAACAAGAAACTAGTCGAAGAATTCACAAACCTTTCTTCAAGAAAACTGAGAAACCGAATTGCTGGCTACGTAACTCGTCTAGTAGCAATTATGCAACCACCGGAAGCCGCAGAAGAAGGAGAAACTGTTCCAGAAAACGCTATAGAATGATAGCCTGAAAAGGGAGAGCATGATTAGGTGCCGTTAATTGATGGTTACAGAAAAGGCTGGGCTATACGGTATCTTAGAGAAGCCAAGGCAGAACTGATTGCTGCCCAAAAAACGCCCTACATGGCTGCAAGCCTAATCCTTGAAGCCATGAGAAAAGCTCAAGCCGCCATATACTATAGCCTAGGCGATCCAGCCTCACTGGAAGCTGTTGTCCGTCAAACAATCATCTTGAAACAATCTGTAAAAGACCCCGTGTTGCGTTGCTTGGTGGAGATTGAAAAGGCAGTTCAAGAAGCCGTTCAAACACCTGACTCAAACAAAGAAAAAGCCTTCCAACAGGCGGATGACCTCATCCAGATAGCCTCAGATATTGTAAAGCTCCTGACAGATGAAAAAGCTGACTAATCTCTTCCAATCAGTGGAAACTTCTCTTTCAAAGAGCCACTATGACTGAAACATCATTGACGTTTGTGCCCGTTGGCCCTGTGAAGAGGAGATCGCCAAGTTCCAAAAAGAAGTTGTAGGAATTGTTTTCAGTCAGAAACTCTTGCGGATTCAGCTTCATTTCAGTTGCACTTGTTAATGTTTTTCCATCAACAACAGCTCCTGCAGCATCTGTCGGTCCATCGATACCATCTGTGTTTAGCGAAGCCACAACAACACCATCCAAACCGCTTAGGCCGAGCGCAGCTGCAAGGACTATCTCTTGGTTTCTTCCACCTGAACCCCTCCCTGCAACCGTAACTGTTGTTTCTCCACCTGCAACTATTCCCGCAGGTTTTGGAACAGGATTTCCAGACATAAAAACTTCGCGAGCTATCGATTCAAATATGACTCCTACGTGTCTGGCTTCTCCCTCCATAACTGAAGTCAGCAAAAGCGTGTTCAACCCAGCGGATCTTAAGTATTCACATGCTGCTAAGCATGCAGATCTACTATTTCCAACGACAACATTGTAGACCTTCTTAAAGGCCTCATCCCATGGCTTGGGAGTTTCTGGAATCAAAGCTTTTTCTCCATCCGATAAAACCTGTCTGATAGGTGCAGGAGCTCCATTCCACAAGCCATATTTTCTGAGGACTTTTGTTGCATCACTGAAGGTTGTTGAATCTGGAACAGTGGGGCCCGAAGCGATAAAATCTAACGGGTCACCAACAACATCTGAAAGTACGAGGTTCAAAATTGTGGCTGGATAAGCCTTTTTGGCAAGCCATCCTCCCTTAAAATCTGAAATGTGCTTTCTCACAGTGTTAATCTCATTTATCGTCGCACCGCATCTGAGCAAATCTTCAGTCATCTTCCCTTTGTCGGCAATTGAAATCTCTCCACGTGGTAAAGGCATGAGGCTTGAGCCCCCGCCTGAAATCAAGCATATGATTAAATCGTCTTCTTTCGCTTGTTCTGCTATCCTTAGCATTTGATGCGTTCCTTTAACGCCTACATCGTCTGGAATCGGATGGCTTGCTTCGTGAAGCTTAATGATTCCCGTTTTGTTCATGCCATCATGTGGGACGTTTACAAGTCCATCTGTCACAAGATTGCCTAGAATCTGTTCTAGTGCTTCTGCCATAGGTCCGCTTGCCTTTCCACCACCTACAACATAGATGTTTTGGAATTTCCTCAAATCGAATGAGTATCCGTCTACTTGGAGTGTGGAGTCTTCTAGCGAAAGTCTTGATTTTATGATCTGTTTGGAGTCAACAGCATTTAATGCTGATTCGAGGCTTGCTAAAGCTAGTGCCCTAGCTTTCTGATTGGGTCGGGTTTCACCATTTTTGACGAGTTGTTCCTTGTTTTTTATTGTTATCATTCAGCTAGCCCATCACTACTTTTGCTGAAAGCAAATGCGTAAGTGTAATAAGTTAATGTCAATAAAGGATTTCCGCAAACTTTCCAACTGGTGAGCTGTATGCTGAAACCCAAAGTTTACGTTACTCGGGAGATTCCGGAAAGAGGTCTAAAAGTGATAAAGGAACGTTTTGATGCTGAGGTTTGGCCTGAGTATGCTCCACCACCGAAAGAAGTGATAATAGAGAAGGT
>JASFPO010000129.1:0-5313 GCA_050115935.1 Candidatus Bathyarchaeota archaeon
AAAGGTTGGAAAGGGACGCTATCTGGTTTGTGTTTTAGTTAAGAAAAACTGGGACACAATTTTAGCTGTTGAAGCTATCGCTGAGAAGCTTGGCTTGAGCGCTGAAAGCATTGGAATAGCTGGAATAAAGGATGCAAAAGCAGTTACAGCTCAGCACATAAGCATAGGAAGAACAACTCCTGAGCAAGTTTCGCGGGTCAAAATAAGAGACATTAATCTTTATCCTCTTCGCTTCGTAAACGAAAAGATCTATCCAGGTTTTCTCTTAGGAAACCGCTTTCGAATAGTGATAAGAGCCGTTACTCATTCCTCTTCTATCATTGAAAAGCGAATGAAAAATATACAGCTTGATCTTTTGAGTCTAGGCGGAATCCCCAACTTTTTTGGACATCAACGTTTCGGAACTGTTCGTCCAATTACACATGTGGTGGGCAAACACATAACTAAAGGCGAATGGAAAAAAGCAGCGCTTACTTATCTTGCAAAGTCCAGCGAGCATGAGCATCCAGAAGCAAGAAGAGCAAGGCAGCAGTTATGGAATACAAGAGACTTCAAAGCAGCGCTTTACTGTTTCCCGCAACAACTCAGATACGAACGCTTCATGCTCAATCATCTCGCGAAGCATCAAGGCGACTTTGTTGGTTCCTTCCGAAGATTACCGATGAAGCTTTGCAGGCTTTTTGTTCAAGCTTATCAGTCTTTTCTCTTCAACAAGTTTCTTAGCGCACGAATGAAGCATGAAATGCCTTTGAATCAGATTTTGAACGAAGATTACACCGTGAAAGTCGACAACACATCACGTGTGGCGCTCCCTCTTGTGGGTTTTAAACAACCTGTTTCTACTGGAGAGCAAGGTGAAATCGAGAAGGAAATCCTTGAAGAAGAAGACGTGAAGCCTAACGACTTCCATATTCCACAGAACCCAAGAATGAGCGCTTCAGGCAGACTTCGAAGCGTTCTTGCCTGTGTCAACTGCCTTTCTGTTGAGAAGTCAAGTCATGACCAAGTGAACTATGGAAAGCGACAAACCAGAGTGGATTTCATGTTGCCTAGTGGTTCTTATGCCACTGTTCTTCTGAGAGAATTTATGAAAACACGAAACCTAGTGAAGGGTGGTTTCTAATCCTTTTTCTCGACCTTGATATATCTATTTATGTTTGCGGAAAAGTACTGGGCCAGTTTCCTTCACCTGACTCCATACCTGATCTGTGAGCCACCCGCGTCAAGTAAATACTAATACGAAAGAATTTTAAATTTGGTATTAACTTAAGGTTCTTCTGGAGGGAAAATGGTGTTGTATGAGGATGTTTATGATCTGACAAACAGACTTCAAAGTCTAGGCGAGAAAGAAGCAAGTAGACAACTGTGCTCTTTCCTTGTGGATTCTAGCTTTGGTGACAACCAATTCTACCGCCACTTCATAAATGCTAGATTTAAGCCAGAACAATAAACGGGTCAAGATTGCCTGTGCTAGAACATTACTTTGGGGGAAATATATGAGAAATAAAGTGTTGTTTGCTCTTGCATGCATATCAGTTCTTGTGCTCAACTTCAAAGTACACTTTGGCTTTGTACGCGCCACAAACACGCTAATGCAATCACCTCTATGGAGATATAAAGCAGGGTACTATGTTTCTTCAGTCTCTGTTTCCTCCAATGGCGATCACGTTGCAATTGGAAGTTTTGACCACAAAGTCTACTTATTCAGTGGAAATGGTACGCAACTATGGAGTTACGAAACAGGAGATTATGTATACGCTGTTTCCATATCAAGTGATGGGCAATATGTGGCTGCTGGTGGCGGGGATAACAAGGTTTACCTGTTCAGTCAGTCCGGTGGCACACCGCTTTGGAGTTTTTTGACAAGTGGGAGAGTACGCTCTGTTTCCATCACGGCAGATGGAGAGTGGATAGTAGCAGGCAGTGAAGACAAAAATATCTATCTGTTTCAGCGAACCATCAACAATCCTTTGTGGAATTATACAACGAGTGGCTCGCTTTATTCAGTTTCTATTGCTCACAATGGGAAATACGTGGTAGCAGGAGGTACAGATGACAATGTCTATCTCTTCAAACTGGACGGAACATTGGTGTGGAACTTCACTGCAGAATCAGATGTTCTGTCTGTTTCAACATCATTTGATGGAAGCCACATAGCCGCTGTTAGCAACAATAATCTTCACTTCTTCAATAACCTGACGAGCACACCATTATGGACATTTCGTGGCGAGGGTCGCTTGGCTTTTGCCGCGATGTCCCATGATGGGAAATACATTTTATCGGGCGGGTGGGAGAGCAGTCAGACTCACTTATTCGGTGAAACTAGCGATGTTCCTCTTTGGAGCTTTCAGTTCAGTGGTACCGTCTTGTCGGGTTCAATTTCTGCTGATAGCAATTTCGTGGCTGTAGGAAGTGCAGATAACTGCATTCACTTTTTCGACAGAGCTAAAGGGCCTCCGGCGATATGGAACTACACAACAGGTGATGATGTTTGGTCAGTTGCATTTTCGGATGGAGGGAAGAACTTTCTTGCTGTGGGGAGCAATGATTGGGAGGTCTATTTCTTTGGTCCCGACACAGTTTCCCCCAGTGCTGTAACTCTTTCCCAGCCGGCATTGGGGACAATTACAAACAACACAACGCCTACCTTCTATTGGGATGAAGGAAAGGACTCTGCGCCTTCAAGCGGAATTAGCGGATATTATTGGGAAATTGATGTCTCATCAAGCTTCGATTCAAGTGATTATAGGTCAGTCTGGGTAGGGAATATTACAGAGTACACACCTGAGACACCGTTAGAAGATGACACTTGGCACTGGAGAGTTCGTGCAATGGACAACGTTGGAAGCAATGGTTCATGGTCGTCTACATGGAGTATTCTGATTGATACTATGCCACCATCGGATTCATTAATTAGAATCAACAATGACGCATTTTTCACCAACTCTACAAGCGTAACACTGACGGTGTATGCTGACGAAGCGGACAAAATGAGTTTCAGCAATAACAACACAACTTGGAGCAACTGGGAGATGTATTCTGCAACCAAGCTTTGGAAAATCAACATTGGGGACGGAATCCAACATGTATATTTCAAATCTAGAGACAAAGCTGGGAACACAGCATCTCCAGTTTATGATGGAATTGTTCTGGACACGACGCCGCCTAGTACCACAGTACCGTTGTCCCCGATCAATAAATCAACAATAGATTATAGTGAACCAACACTCTCGTGGAGTGATTCATCGGATCTTAACGGAGTAGCCTACTACATATTGCAGATCGATACCACAAGCTCTTTTGATTCACCAAATCTTCTGACAATCTTTGATATCACGCAAACAAACTACACGCTAGTAGCTACTTTGTCAGATGGCACTTGGTACTGGCGGGTTTTTGCCGTGGATTTAGTTGGGAATGTTGGAAACTGCTCGAAACATGTCCTTTCAATTCAACTGATGCCAGCGTGGTTAGCTTGGTTGCACAGGTGGGCTCCAGCTATCAGCATCCCAATTGGAGTTACGTCCCTATCTATCACGATTTACAAGCTGTATTCGCGGAAAAAGAGTCGAAGAAAACCACGAAAAAAGCGTCGGAGAAAGACCAAGAAGTAATTTTCACGAGAGTAAAGGATTTTGTCAGTACAGTTGTGGGAATGGTGTCTATATCCGGCAACTGCAAGTTAGTGCTCCTCAGGCTCAACGAAATTAGTCATCAAAGGCGTACAAAGTGGAGATTGAACATCGGCATCTAGTAGGTCCCTGCAATTCTTTCAAGAAAACGGGTTGCAGAAGATATATCTCTTTTATCTCATGGAAGTTGGTTCCCAGACAAATGGGATTGAATTGTGCACGCGTTAAAGCTAATAGTGACACTGGGTAATGCATTGTAGAACTTGCATGGTGAATGTGCATGTTTGAGTTTGGAAAGCTCCGGTTCAGACCAATAGAAAGGGAAGATCTAAAGCTGCTGCATGAATGGGAAAACGATTTTGAACTGATAATGTATTCGAGAAGCAAGCCGATTAACTTCGTGAACATGGCTCAATTGGAAAAGCAATATGAGGATTGGGTGAAAGATGAGAAGGAGCTTCGGTTCATAGTTGAGCTTGTTGATTCGAAAGAGGCTATTGGAATTGCTCGCCTGCGACGAGAAGACTGGGGAAATGTGAAGACCGCGGAAATTGGAACATATATCGGTAAGAAGGAGCTGTGGGGAAAAGGCTTAGGTCGGCAAATCACTGTGGCACTGATGGAGATGTCTTTCAACCAGTTGAACGCAGAACGCTGTGAAGCTTGGAGCGTGGAATACAACCATCGTGCCCACAAAGCCCTAGAAGCATGTGGCTTCAAGAAAGGCGGAGCGATGAGGCAAGGTGCTTTTGTTAATGGGCGAAAATGGGATGGCTTCCACTTTGATATCCTTAAAGAGGAATACCTCAACATACGAATGGATTTGCTGAAGCAAACGTTGGGAGACAGATTAGAAGAGTATCTGAAGAAACACTGCACAATCAAAGGATACTAGCCTGTTTTGTGGGATAGTGCATAAATTCTCACTTTCGCTTCTGGAACAGCTTGATTCTGACGAGCAGTCAGGGAATCGCTCTGTATATGCCTTAAATCTCTAACGCCACCCCTCGTTCTGTTAGTCGGGATGCTGTTCGTCTTTTCTTGTATGTTTAACCACGTCTAATTCGGGTAGTAGGAACGCAATACATTAGATACAGTGAGAAAATTGTCAGCACAATCAATGCGAGAAGAATTCCTAGCAGAGGAGCATCACTTCCTGTAAACCAGAGCCAGAAGGACATTACTGCTATTAAGGCAAAGATTGCCCAAAATAGTGTCCAAACGATTTTCTTGTAGCGCATACTGTATTTTATTTCCATCTCTTCCACCTTTGGAAGAATTTCTTTCATAGGTGTTCAGGGATATGATTAAGTCAGGGAGAGGCTTAAATCTTTAATGCAACCTATAGTTTAGATAATGTGTAAAATGAAAGGAGAAAAGAGAATGAGTGAAGCGTTGAAAATTCATTTCCTCATCTTGATATTGATTGCAGGTATCCTATTTACCAGCTCGAACTTGATGCCTCTAGCGAATGCTCAGCCCACACCCACATCACTTACTATCGCTGTTACTTCTCCACCACAAGGGATACCATTCTCGTGTGAATGTACAATAGAGGCAACCCTAAAAGACGAGAATGATGATCCACTACAGAACATGGATGTTGACTTTTATGTATGTGGTACTGGATGCAAGGATTGGATTGGTACAGCAAAGACTGATTCAGATGGTGTAGCTTCTC
>JASFPO010000130.1:0-5260 GCA_050115935.1 Candidatus Bathyarchaeota archaeon
TCATATTTGGAGGAGAAAGCAGAAAATCAGTCGGAATCACCTATGCCGAACTGTACGATTCAGTAGCGCGTCTGGCTAAACAGCTCCGCGAAATAGGAGTTACTCCAAGGACCCGTGTAGCTGCATATATGCCCAATCTTGTGGAAACGGCTGTTGCCATGCTTGCTGCTACAAGTTTAGGTGCTATATGGGCTTCCTGTGGTATAGAGCTGGGTCCAAGAGCAGTTGTGGATCGTCTTGGGCAAGTTGAACCCGAAGTTTTGTTCACTGTAGACGGGCATCCTTATAAGGGAAAGATCTTTCACGATTTGGCTAACGTTGAGAAAATCGTTAAAGGAATTCCTTCACTGAAGAAGACTATTGTAATTCCTTATATGCGAGAAGAACCCGATGTTAACAATATTCCAAACTCCACGCTCTATAATGATTTTATAGCTCAAGAGAGCCCGTTGAAGATTAGATTCGAACAATTGCCCTTTGATCATCCGGTATATATCATGTTTTCATCAGGAACAACAGGCAAGCCAAAGTGTATGGTTCAAGGAGCAGGTGGAGTCCTCATCAATCACCTGAAGGAGCTGATACTTCATACGGATTTGAAACGTGCAGATAGAATTTTTTACATAGCAAGTCCTAGTTGGATGATGTGGAACTGGTTGCTAAGCTCTTTAGCCGTAGGAGCAACTGTGGCGTTATACGATGGCAATCCGAATTATCCCGACTGGGGCACCCTATGGAAACTGGTTCAGGATGAAAAATTGACCATATTCGGCTGCAGTGCAAGCTACATCAATTATCTCAAAAGCATTGGAGCTAAACCTGGGAAGGAATATGATTTGTCATCGTTGCGAGAAATATCTCAGACAGGTTCAGTTCTTTCCTCTGAAGGATTTGAGTATGTTTACCGGGAAATCAAGGAAAACTTGCACTTCAATTCTATCTCCGGAGGGACGGATATCAATGGTTGTTTTGCCCTTGGAACTCCTATTCAGCCAGTGTATGCAGGTGAATTGCAGAGTCCAGCTTTAGGAATGAAAGTGAAGGCGTATGATGAAGAAGGTAATTCTGTGGTTGATCGGGAAGCAGAGCTTGTTTGTGAAGTTCCCTCGCCTTCCATGCCCCTTTACTTCTGGGACGATCCCGACTATAAGAAATATAGAGAAGCCTACTTCAAGGCTTATCCGAATGTTTGGCGACACGGTGACTGGATTATAGTTCACAGCGACACGGGTGGAATAACCTTCTTAGGCCGCTCTGACTTCACCTTAAAACCTTCCGGAGTGCGCATAGGTCCAGCTGAAATATATAATGTGGTGGAAAGCTTTGAAGAAATTGCTGACAGCATGGTTGTAGGACAAGAATGGAAAGGAGATCAGCGTGTCATCCTTTTCGTTAAGCTTTCGCCGGGATATCAATTGACCGAGGATTTGAAAACTAAGATTAGAAGAGCCTTGCGCATGGAGGCTTCTCCCCGACATGCCCCAGCTTTGATCATCGCAGCACCTGATATTCCTTACACTTTCAGCATGAAAAAGGTTGAAAGTGCAATCTCTAACATAGCAAATGGCAGACCAGTCACAAATAGAGATGCTCTGGTTAATCCGGAATCACTGGATTTTTACGAAAAGATTCTCTCTAAGCTTCAGAAGAGATAGTACAGCATAGAGCATCTTTAGGAAATAGACACGCACGATAGAAACAGTAAGCGTTTTTAGATCCTAACGCAATCAATAGTAGGGTTTGAACTTGTCTTTCCAGCTTAAAATGGAGCAAGCAACACAAGAAAAAGGGTCAAAAATAGTATTATCCTTAGACCCGTTTCCAGTAGAGCCTCAACAGCTTTTAGAGAAAAGCACCAGAATTTTAGAGAAGGTTCACCCGTACATTTGCGCCTTGAAAATTAATCGTCAACTAGTTCTTCCACTCGGCCTGTTTGATGACATGCAAAGAATCTTGAAATCTGCCCGAGGAAAAGGATTACCAACAATCATGGATTGCAAAATCAACGATATAGGCAACACAAACCGCGCGATTGCTGAATACTATTTCAAGGCAGGCTTCGACGCTGTGACTGCCAACCCATTTGTCGGCTGGGACGAAGGACTTCAACCAGTATTCGAAGTTGCCAAACAGAAGCGTCGAGGAGTCATCCTTCTGGTTTACATGAGCCACAAAGGAGCCCCAGAAGGCTATGGACAGAGTATACAAGACCCGGAAGCCGAAAGATATACTCCTCAGTACATTGCCTTCGTCCAGAAGGCATTAAAGTGGAAAGCCGATGGAGCAGTGGTTGGAGCTACTTACCCTGAAAAAATAAGAGAGATTCACTCAATCTTGAAAGACCGCGTGCCAATCTTCTCTCCTGGTATAGGCGCTCAAGGAGGAGACGTTAAAGCCGCAGTTAGAGCAGGTGCGAGTTACCTCATAGTTGGCAGAACCATAATACTATCTGGAGACCCTGCTGAAACAGCTAGAAACATTCGGGATATCGCCCAAGAATAACTAACAGAAGATTAAGAGCAAATCCTTTTCTGAGGGTGTTGTTATTCTCTTCTGCCCCAGAGTTCACGCTTTAGTAGGTCTCTTACTGCTGATCGTATTGCAGCGCTTCGACTGGGGTACATACTTGCTCTCACAAGCTCATCTAATCCTTCTAGATAGGCTTCGGGAAGTAAGACTGTTACAAGTTTCATTTTTCCACCTTTTCAACATAGCATATGTTATGCTCCTAATATGCAGTGATAGCGTTAATAGAATTTGCGCTCTCCGAGTTATAGCTAGATTACTTCCTGCCTGATTTCCTGCAACTCCTCAACAAGGTCTGGAAATGTTTTGTTGATGTCTTCAAGGTATATCGCCGAGTTTTTTATCTTTCTTTGGATTAAACCTGCTGCTAGGAGAGTCCATCCCAAGGCATCGTCAACCACTATAGGCAGAGGAAAGGCGATGAGTGTCAATCCAATCTTCACCATGTTGCCTTGATTTTCTTCTTTGCAAAGCCGTTTAATGGAATTCAGCATGGTGCTGTCTTTTCTTGCAATGTCGTTCAATATACCTATGTTCATTCTCCAATCTTCAGCTAATTCCCGCAGTGTGTCACTGGTTTTTCTCAGCTGTTGTGTCTCATTCAAAACTCCATGTCTCCACGAAACCTTTCTACTCAATTAAATCTCTGAGAACAAAAACCTTAGCATCAAAAATCAATGACTTTTCATCTTCCTTCCTTTGTCAGAAAGGGAAAATGCATCAAGATAATCAGCAAAAAGACACGCTCTTACTGGTGGTTTTTGCGAGAAAAGTAGAAAAGAGGAATGCCCGCATTTACGTACTATTAATGTAGACGTGGCTTGAAGCTGTTCAAGCCGAACGTGAGAAACGTTTAAAGCTTGACATGGAACTAACTCGAAACTAGAAACTAAGAATTCATGTGAACCACATGAAAGTTCTGTTTGTATGTTTGGGCAATGCTTTCCGAAGTCCAGTAGCAGAAGCCCTACTGAAGAAGCTCAAACCAGAAATCCAAGTGGACTCAGCTGGATTGAACGCTTCGATCCCGATCTCAGAAGTTGCTAAAGAATACCTGACAAGAGAGAAAGCGGAACAACACCTGAAACAGGCTCCTGAAACATTGAGTGAAAAAGACCTGAACAAGTATGATCTCATTATTGCCATGGAATCACGACACAAAGACGCAATCCTAAATAGACGTCCCGAATGCGAAAACATGATAGTCGTGTGGAACATCGATGATCCTTACTTCTTGCCACGTGGATACGCTGAAAGAATATTCGAACAGATAAAAGGCAAAGTTGCGGAGCTGGCTAACTCACTATAGGAAAGCCTGCATATTATGGTTACCTTATCCAGTTTTGATCTGAGTTGCTATCTTGTTTCCAAAGTCTTTGCATTTGGAAAGCTCTCCTTCTATGAGTGGGCCCTTCATCCCTTGAACCTTTATCGATAATCCAGGAGCTATTCGTTTTACTCCAGAAATCTTTTCGCTTATTCTCTTCTCCATCTTCTTAACTGCTTTCTCAAAGTCTCCTCCAAGACAAGTGTCGAAGACAGCAAACAGTTTCCCTTCTAAGCGAAGCTTGCCGAGTTTATCAATAAACTTCCTTACTCCTCTAGTTGGACCTCCCCAATGACTGGGAGAACCTATCAGAATTGCATCATATTCGGGGATTTCGTCAAAATCGACTTCTCTAAGCTCACTAAGTACCACTTCTAGTCCTTCAACTTCCTTCATTCCCTCTATGATTGTTTGCGCCACAAGTTTAGTGTTACCATACTTTGACTCGTAGGCAACGATAACTTTCGCCAACGCGACCACTCACCTAGATGCTAAAAATTCAGGCAGATATAAGACTTTCATGCGTGCAATGATCTCCTCCGAATCTGCGAAACGTTCTTTTACAAATACATGTTTCTGGGCTTCTGGAAGTATTAAGCTCAACCTGACTTCTTTTGCGGGCGCGATCAGGCGTTCAACTCCTTCCAGTAGCTTGTACTCAACCGCGGACGAGTTTAATATGTAGTTCGTTTCACATATGCTCTTGTGATTGAGATGAAAAACGAGATCAGAAGAGAAACCTTCCAGATGTTTCCAATCGGATATGTCCGAAGAGACAAAAAAAGTATCGACTTAAATATCCTAGAACGTTTCCGACCAGCCTTGAAACAACTCAACCACTTCAGTCATGTTATGGTCTTCTGGTGGGCGCACAAACATGACAACGAAGAAAGCCGCAGTTCACTACAGTGTGAACCTCCTTATGCTAGAGGAAAAATCACCGGTGTATTCGCAACCCGAGCAGAGTACAGACCTAATCCTCTAGCAATGACAACATGCAAGATCTTGAAAATTGACGAAAACAAAGGTCTCGTCACAGTTGCAGACATTGATGCTTACGATGGTACCCCTATCGTTGATTTGAAAGCGTATTTCCCAGTGTGTGATCGAGTGAAGCAAGCAAGAATACCTGAATGGCTTTCAGATTGGCCTGAATGGATGCCCGAAGAAGGAATAGGACTATGATTCTTGGTGTCTAACCCCTTCTGGAATCCTTTTAATAGATGTTCAACCACAGTATGCACTCTTAAAAGGAATGTTGCACTCACACTTGAGGGGAAAACGCTTGGTCGGCAAACCTCTTGTTTCGATCGTGTCCGCTGGTCTATCAAGGTTTGGCAAAAGAAAAGGAGTATATGGGCGAGAGCTTTTTGCTGAAGCCACAGCGGAAGCTTTTGAGCGATGCCC
>JASFPO010000131.1:0-5215 GCA_050115935.1 Candidatus Bathyarchaeota archaeon
ACGAAATATCTCTAAACCCTTAAGCCACTTGAAAGTGGCGCCTTTCTATGGTTGCCATGCGCTTAGACCTAGTGAACTCCTAGAACTGGACAATCCGGAACGCCCACGCATTCTTGAAAACCTAATCGAAACACTTGGTGCGAAAAGCGTTGAGTACCGAAACAAGCTGAAGTGCTGCGGTGGACTCTTAAGAGGTTTTTCGGATGAACTCGCCCTCAACCTCGCCAGAGAAAAACTGGCAAACGCAACCAAGGCAGGCGCCGACTGCATCACGACACTCTGTCCGTTCTGCTTCGTCGCGTTGGATTTAGGACAACTACAGATAAGATCAAGATTACAAGAGACCTTCGATATGCCGGTACTTCACTATTCAGAACTTCTAGGCTTGGCCTTGGGAATAGATTCAAAAGAGATGGCGTTAGAAACTCACAAGATAAAGACTGACAAGATCCTCAGCAAGATATCATAGAATTTCAACCCTTTTTTTGCGGTCTCTCTTCGTGCGCATTCTTCAGTGTTAACAGGTAGATTCCACCAAGATTCGAAGTCACTCTTAAATAATGGACACTCATCTCAATTTGGTTGCGGTGTTTGGAACTGAGCTCACAACAAGGAGAAGCATCGTCGGACAAGGCTGTCGTGGCGGAACATCTCTGCAAGGTGTTTAATGTCACTAAAGGAGTCCTGCGAAGAACCAAAACTCCAGTTGTAGCAGTGAAGGATGTTTCTTTTGAGATTGACTATGGAGAACTCTTTGGGCTGGTGGGCCCAAACGGAGCAGGCAAAACAACCACTATAAAGATGTTAACCACCATGCTCATTCCGACATCAGGCGCTGCCACAGTTCTTGGTCATGATATCCAGAAAGACGTGACTGAAATCAGAGAAAGAATCGGCATCGTTCTTGGGGGAGAAAGAGGGCTTTACACAAGAGTCAACGCCATTGACAATCTAAGATACTTTGCAGATCTTTACGGAGTGCCAGTGAACATTCGCGATAAACGGATTAAAGAACTCCTGCAATTCATGGGATTGTGGGACAGAGCCAAAGACCGTGTGGAAACATACTCCAAGGGTATGAAACAACGGCTCCATCTGGCCCGAGGACTAATCAACGATCCTCAACTCATCTTCATGGATGAACCCACAATAGGATTAGACCCTGAAATCGCCAAAGACACACGAAAAATGATAAGAGAACTGGTTGAGAAAGGCAAAACCGTTCTATTGACCACGCACTATATGTTTGAAGCAGATGAACTCTGCAAACGAGTGGCTATTATAAGAAACGGGGAAATTGTGGCTTTGGACACGCCATCTGGACTGAAAAAATACGTCATGGACACAAGTGTAGTTGAAGTCGAAGGCTTCGGAATAACAGAGAAGGAAGTGACTAGATTTAAAGAAGTATCTGGAGTCTTAGCTGTGAGCGCAGACTTGAGCGAGAACAAGCAAGTTTTAAAGATTCAGACGCCGAAAGGCTCAGAGATAATATCTGAAGTTCAAGACATATTGAAGAACAGTCGAATCTACGACCTTAAAATCAAGGAACCCACGCTGGAGGACGCTTATCTTCGATTGGTTGAAGGGCAGGTGAAGTAATGCCCCGGACATTGACAGTGATATACAGCGCTTTCAGACTTGCAATGCTTCACTGGATGGCTGATCCTCAATGGGTCATTCCGAACGTGATTGCACCTTTCATATTCACTTTTGTGGCTCTCACACTCTTCAAAGAAGCTAGTGGACCGTTTGGGCTGTACGCTGTCTTGGGGGGAGGAATGATGGGAATGTGGGGCAACACTCTCTATTCTTCTGGCTTCGCTATAGAGTTTGAAAAGTGGCAAGGCACATTAGAGGAGGTTGTGGCGACTCCTTCAAATCTTCTACACGTTATTGCTGGAAGATCAATTTCAAACGCTCTTTTTGGCCTCACCAATATGGTAGCTATACTTCTGATAGCATCCCTAGTATTTAGAATCCCATTGGGCATCGTTAATCCCACCCTGTTTGCGCTTTCGATAGTCCTGACGCTTCTCTCAGTCTCAGCACTCGGTTTGATCTTCGCTTCTGCCTTTGTCCTCTCGAGATATACGCAAGTGTTTACTAATGGAATGGAGTTCCCAATCTACGTAATCTCTGGATCCATGTTCCCAATAACACTACTGCCATTCTGGATTCATCCAGCATCTTATATCCTTGGACCAACATGGGGGATAGAAGCCATTAGAATTGCTGCGGGTCAAGAAAGCGTTTCCAATGCATTTTGGGTAAACGTAGGTGTGATGCTTCTGATAACACTAGCCTATGTAGCAATAGCCGCGTTTCTCTTCAAGAAAGTGGAAACCAAATCTAGACGAGACGGGACGCTGGGTCAGGCATGAATTCTTTGAGCTTATTTAGGATATTCTTCAGCAGCGCCGTGTTCTCCTTCAAGGCGCAGTTTGGCTGGTTGTACCCCCCTATGTGGGTTACGATGAAGCTTGTTATGCCGCTTTCTCAGATGTCTTTCTTTGTGTTTGTGGCACAATTCCTCATAACAACTGGCACCGCTTCTGCCGACCTCATTGCCTACATAGCCATAGGCAACGCAATACAAGTGTTAGCTTGGAACACCGTTTTCTCTGTCGTCAACATAACAAGCCATGACAAGTGGGATGGAACACTGCCATTGGTTCTTGCGACGCCTGCTCATAGGCTTCCACTGTTCGTCGGAAGAGCCATGATTCATGTTCTCGATGGCATGCTGAGCGTTGCAGTCTCTTTTTTCTATGCCATTTTTCTGTTTGGAGTGAGCTTTGGAAACGCAGATGTATTAGCGCTCATCATTGTGGTGTTTCTGACAGCTTTCACTATGGCTGGATTTGGCTTGCTCATAGGAGGATTCTCATTCTATTTCAGAAATCCTCTCGTGTTTGCCAACATCTTCACGTTCATTCTCTTGATATTTTGCGGCGTGAACTTCCCAATTAACCAGTTGCCTCAACCGCTTCAAGTGTTTTCGTACATCTTTCCATTGACCTATGGCGTAGATGCAGGAAGAAAGGTGATCAGTGAAGGAGCCACACTCATCGACATTGCCCCACTGTTAAGTCAGATGCTGATAGTTGGCTTCACAGCAATCATATTAGGATACATCTTCTTTAGATCCTTTGAACATGTGGCAAGAAAAACAGGGCGGATAGAAGCCGTATAATTTTGAAGAGCAAAATGCACCCAAGACTTCGATAAAAAATAAGATTTATAATGAACCTCATGCATTCACACTTTCTATCAAGGTGAACAAGCCGTGGCTGAGAAAACTGAGACCCCAAAGAAGAATGCTGAGCCATTGAAGGTTGATCCATCTTTTAAGTATGAAGTTATGAAAGAGCATGATGGAGAAACCCTCAAGATCTGTTTTCAATGTGGATCATGCACTTCAAGCTGTCCCACCGCTCGCTTCAGTGACACTTACCGACCTAGAACAATTATTCGCATGGCACAGCTTGGATTTCGTCAAAAAGTTCTTCAAAGTCCAACCCTCTGGCTTTGCACCGCCTGTTTTACATGCACAGACCGCTGCCCGCAAGACGTGGAAGTTGCCAGCGTCTTAAGAGTTATGAGAAACCTTGCAATCAGAGAAGGACAAATCCCGCGAATCTTTACCGAGCTTGCTTCGAACATCTATCAAACTGGTTATGTTTACAAGATTCCGCAGATGAGACTGAGGAAGAGAACAGAACTTGGGTTGCCCCCACTGCCAAAAGCCAGCCTAGACAAAGTTGACAAGCTAGTCGAACTAGCTGGTGGATCAGAATTGATAAAGTCTAAGGAGGCAAAGTAATGCCAGAACTGCGCTACCTGTTCTTCTTGGGATGCACCATCCCCTACAGAGTCTCAAGCTATGAAGTCGCTGCCAGAAAGGTTTCTGAAAAATTAGGTCTAGATCTGGTTGAGATGTCTGATTTCAATTGCTGCGGACTCCCAGTTGACCCAGCCAGCCATGAATTGATGATTGCTTTAGCAGCTCGCAACCTATGCATAGCCGAACAGCAAGGATTAAACATCATCACCCTTTGCACCGGATGCGCTGTGACTCTACGAAAAGTAAACAAGGTGTTGAAAGAAGATAAGGAACTCAATAACAAAATTAACGGATATCTGGCCAAGATTGGCATGGAATTCAAAGGAACCATAGAAGCCAAACATTTCATCCACGCCTTTAAGGAAGACCTTGGCTTCGACAAAATCAAAGAAGCAATTACAAAACCACTTACAGGACTCAAGGTCGCTGAACATTGCGGATGCCATCTTCTTCGCCCCACAAAGATTACCAGCTGGGACGACCCAGAAGATCCAGCAGTTCTGAAGGGGCTGATTGAGTTAACAGGCGCCGAATGCTTAGACTATATGGATGAAGCTGAATGCTGTGGCTATACGATAATCGCAATAGACGACAAAGTTGCTCTACAACTCAGCCGAGAGAAGCTTCAACATATAAAGATGGCTGGAGCCCAAGCACTGGTTACAGTTTGTCCCTCATGTCACTTAATGTTTGACATGCAGCAATCAAGGATCGAGAGAATGTTTAACGAGAAATTTGAGCTTCCTGTGCTTCACTTTCCACAACTCTTAGGATTAGCCATGGGCTTCAGTCCTGAAGAACTAGCGCTCAGAGAGCTTAGAGTTAATCCAACAAAAATTCTGGAAGCCATAAAAACAACCTGACAAAGTAGATATTTGTTCAAAACTTCTGAGCATCTTCTCTGTCTCGCATTTGGGGCTTACTATTCGTATCTCTCCTCTTTCCACGGATCAGCCTTGTTGCTGTGCCCGCGCTTCTCCCAGTATCCCAGCTCTTGTTTTTCAGTGAATCTCAGTTTTCTCACCCATTTTGCGCTTTTGTAAGCGTACTTCTTAGGCACTATGAGACGTAATGGTCCTCCATGCTCAGGCTCCAAAGGCTTGTCATTTAGTTTGTAAGCAAGTAATACATCATCTTCCTGCATGTCTTCAATGGGCAAACTTGTGGTATAGTTCTCTTCAGCCACAACCGTCACGTACTTGGCCTTCTTCAAAGGTTGGATCATATCAGAGATTGTTTTGAACGCAACTCCTTCCCACTTGTTGTCCAGTTTGCTCCAACCAGTGACGCAGTGAAAATCGCTTACGTTCACCACTTTGGGAAGCTCCGAGAGCTCCTCAAATGTTAGTCTTACAGGATTCTTCACTA
>JASFPO010000132.1:0-5189 GCA_050115935.1 Candidatus Bathyarchaeota archaeon
AAGTGGAGTTACATAACCGGAGGCGCTATTTATTCTTCCCCTGCTATTGGTTCAGATGGAACGGTTTATGTTGGGTCTTATGATGGCAAACTTTATGCTTTCGTAAGTAGCGACGATGTCACGGTTTTGGCATATTGTTATAGTGAAAGCACTCCAGTAAGCGTAAGCATAACGATGGATGGGTCCCCAACAGGATACAATACTCCCCACACCTTCAGCGACTTAACGGGCGCCCACAATTTCACCGTTCCAGATACAGACCTACACGGTTGCCCATTTCGCCGGTGGAACACATACGAAACAAGCACAACCATAGCAGTCACCACCAGCGGAACATACACAGCAGAGTATGCACCACCGGTAGGTGGCATCTGGGTTCCTGTTGACAGATTTAAATTATTGGCTCCCTACGTTGGTTTAACCTCATCAATCGTTGTGGCAACAGTTGCAACAGCCATCTACGTCAAGCGAGTTAAGCGTAGAAAGAAAAAGCAATGAGCCTACTCCATCCATGTTCCAATGCCCCTTTTTGTTGTTGAGAGATTGAGAGGTGTCTTATGTGAAGGGTGATGATAAAAAGAAGCCTCGTGGAATGAAGCACAAGATTCGTGAAGAGAAGAAAAGGGAACAACGTTTAGGTTTGGTTGTTACACTTGCAATTTTAATTGCTATTGTGGCAGTTTCTGGCTTATTAATTCACTCAATGTTAACATCACAAAGGCAAGAAACAAGTTCTCTGTCAGAGCCCAAAGCAGCCATAGTGGATCAACTGAGCCTCACAGCGCCCAACCAAACCTTCATCCGAACCGCCACAAACATTCTGGAACAGGCAGGGTTCACAGTTGATTACTATCCAGGCGAACAAGTCACAGTAGAGTTCTACAAAAACCTACCGACACACGGCTATGAATTAATAATCTTGCGAGTGCATTCAGCTTTGGTCTCCGCTAAAGAACCACCTGTAACCCTTTTCACTTCTGAACCCTATAGCAAAACGAAATACGTTCACGAGCAGTTAGAAGACCGAGTTGGCTGGGTTACGTATCGGTTCGAAAACGGCACGCCAAAAGAACCAACCTATTTTGGAATAAGTCCTCTCTTTGTCAAGCAAAGCTTGATCGGCAGATTCCAAGACACAATCATCGTAATGATGGGTTGCAGTGGGCTAACTCACACGGATATGACTGAAGCTTTCATCGAAAAAGGAGCCAAAGCCTACATAAGCTGGAGCAACGCAGTACTCGCATCTCACACCGACTTGGCAACTGCTCACCTGCTACAACATTTTCTCAAACACAAACTAGCGCTACAAGAATCTGTGCAAGAAACGCTCAAAGAAGTAGGAACAGATCCAGCGTACGAAAGCTTCTTGATCTACTATCCACCTGAAGCTGGAGACTACACTATCCTAAACATTATAGGCTACAAAACCACAAACACGAGAGAAACTGCAATGACACAAGCTGTTCCTGAAAAAGGGAGACATTATGAAGATCATTGAAAAGCAACATTTTCAGTGGACCATATCCTTAGGATGTAGATGATGTACAGTAAAATCAAGCTTTAATAGTCATTTACTACTTTGTTCATTGCAAACTTGTCAAACTCTCAAGTGATAGGAGATAAGGCTATTGGATGACGATGTGTATAAGAGACTTGCCAAGAAGCTTGATGCGATCCCAAATGGGTTTCCAGAAACCAAGAGTGGCGTCGAGCTGAAGCTTCTGAGAAAGATGTACACTCAGGAAGAAGCTGCTCTTGCATCCGAGTTGCGGCTAACTCCACAAGGTGTTGAACAAATTGCTGAGAAGGCTAAGCGAGACCCATCTGAGACTCGTTTGATGTTGGATAACATGTCGCAGAAGGGATTAATTCGAGCTTCGGGCAAGGGAGAACAACGCAAGTTTGGCCTCGTGCCCTTCGTGGTCGGTGTGTATGAAGCCCAGCTTGATAGAATAGACGAGGAATTGGCTCTTCTATTCGAAGAATATTATCAGGATTTTGCCAAAGAAGCATTGGGTAAATCACCTTCAATACATAAGGTCATTCCAGTGGAGAAGAGCATCCCTGTTGAAGTACAGGTTTTTCCTTATGAGCAAGCTTCAGCTCTACTAGACAAGGCTAAATCTTTTGGAGTCTTGAAGTGCGTTTGCAGAGTCCAGAAATCATTGGTGGGCGAGCCATGTCAATACCCAGTGGAAATCTGTTTAGCCTTTTCACCTTTTGAAGGATCTTTTGACAACAATCAGGTCGTCAGAGCCATCACGAAGAAGGAGGCTTTTCAAATCCTTCAAAAGGCCGAAGAAGCTGGTTTAATTCATTCATCAACCAATGTTCGCGAAGGACATTCCTACATATGCAATTGTTGTACCTGTTGCTGCGGAATTATGCGTGGTATATCCCAATTGGGCATAGAAAACTCAGTGGCCAAATCAGACTTCTATGCTCAAGTAGATCCTGAAACGTGCATGGGATGTGGAACATGTATAGAGCGTTGTCAATTCAGTGCGCCTTCACTTCAAGACAACATATGCGGTGTGGATCAGACCCACTGTGTAGGGTGTGGACTCTGTGTGATGACGTGTCAATCTGGGGCGATGAGACTAGTGAGAAAACCGAAAGATGAGACTTCACCGACTCCGCAAAATAGAGAAGAGTGGATGAAGAGAAGAGCTGAAAGCCGAGGCATTTCCTTACAAGAAATCCTTTGAATCGTGTTATGGACCCAAGAAATGAATTTTGTGGGGGAGCAACCTTACTGCTCTAAACCATTTCGGAAGAGTGCAAGGTGCTGGCATGGAACTGTAACAATATTCTGTTTGTGTCTTTGGCAATTTTTATATACCTATGTCTGCTAAAATCTATGTGAGGAGGAGACGACTCCATATGTTAAGGTACAAATACGCCTTAACCAATGACGGACAAAGGAGATGTATTAACAACGAGTTCTATCTACAGGAGACTCCGAGTTATAAGGGTTATACTGAGAAGATCTTTCGAATACTACATCGCTCTCGAAAGCCTCTTACCATAAGGGAGATTAGCGAACTCACAGGAATTCACAAACGTTCAGTGAATGGAGTAATAACCTTTAACATTATGGCGGGATATATTCGGAGAGAGTTTCTCTAGCGCCCATTGAAAATTGCCACACTGACTCTTCTCTTTTTCGGGTTTAAGTAGGCGATATACGGATTACAGAACACAGATTTCTTATCGCGTTCAAAAGCAAGAAAACTTATAGTAAGCCGCGAATCATAAAAGCTGGGAAAAGCAATGACAGTTGAAGATGAAGTTCCACTTCTTGGCGGGATTCTCGCCATCTAGTGTTTCCACGCGTGCATAAGTTCCTCTATCCAAGGGTTCAGAACATTTTTTGCTTCTGTGGCTTGAGATATCGTGGATAGAAGAGCATTTTGGATGTTGAACAAACCTGCTTTTTGCGCAGTCCCAAAGCAAGCTCGATGAATTCCGTTAAGGTTGTTTTAGAGAAGTTCGTGATTGGACTGCCCCATGTTAAGCCTTTGCAAGAAGGGTCTGCGTAGATGAACAAGTTTCTGTCTGCATACTTGTATTCAGCTTCCCTTGCTCTGCCGTACTTAGGTTTGCCGAGGATTTTGAAGGGCCAAAGTTTGCAAGCCATTGGTTTCATGTGTTGTAGGCTGCAGAAGCCTTTGTGGTGATAATTGCAGAGAAAGGCGCAGGAGCCGTCGCTTTTGTGTTTCAGGTAAAATCGGCTTATGCCTGGTGAGGTAAATTCTATCCCGTAGGTTTTAACAACATTCATCCATTCAGCAAAATTCAGCACTACACTAAATCCTCTGCAACAAAGACCGCAGGCGCTGCAATTCCAAGAGTTGACATATCTCCAGGGAACAGGTAACATACAACAGTCAGATAGTCTTGAGTGAAATTATCGCTTATAAATCTCATGTTGGGAAAGCTCAGCTTCGATTTACTGATGTATGCTCAAAAGAAGGTATACTCATTATTCAGCTTTCATAATTTCTTTACGCTTTTCATTCCCAATAGTGAACAGGAAGATCTCTTCAACAGAGTGGTGGAAAGTTTAAATGTCTAAGAAGAAACCACGGAAAAGAATCAAAATCAAAGGACACTACATGAAAGTGAGACAGCGTTCAACTAAGAAAGGCAAAAAAGGAACAATCATGAGCAAATGGAGACCCGAGAAGAACACAAAGAAGTAGCTTGGTCGAAGATAGCGACAACCAGAGCTTGACATTGTTGCTTCTTCAAGAACCACGTTAGTTCCTACTGGAAAGCGAGAAGCCAGTTCTAATTCCCAAAAATCTGTTGAAAAACTGTTTAAGCATGTCTGACAAATCTACTGAAGCATGCTAGGAAAGGCTACCATAAACGGCAAGGGAGCAATTCTATTAGGGAAACGTGTTGCCTGCGATTCCTCAGATGACGCAAGGCCTCTGAGAGTGGTTACACATGCTCACTACGATCATCTAACTGGACTTCAACAAAGCTTGAGAAGATGCGAAGCTGTGATTATGACAGCTGCTACAAGAGATCTGCTGGAAGCCATTCGAAGTCGCTGGGCTCTTAGGAGCGGTAACGTCAAAACACTCTCTTATGAAGAACCGCTTGGTTATGAAGATGAGAAATTAACCTTGCATTTCGCTGATCACATTCTTGGAACAGCCCAAGTTTTGGTTGAAGACGCTGAAGGAACCAGAATTCTTTACACCAGCGATTTCAGGCTCCCAAAGACTCCTGTTATCGATGCAGACTTGTTGGTTATAGAGGCTACTTATGGGAATCCATTCCAAGTGAGACCTTTTAAAAAGGTTGTGAAGAGTGCTTTGGTCTCACTGGTGAACCAAGGCCTGAAGCAGGGGCCCGTCTACATTTTTGGGTATCACGGAAAAATTCAAGAGGTTATGGAAATCCTGCGTAATGCTCGAGTGAAGGCGCCTTTTATCGTTCCTGAAAAGGTTTCTCGAATCTCCAAGATTTGTGAAAAACATGGTATGAAGCTTGGAAAATATCTGCTATTCAGCGGGGAGGAAGCTCAATCCATGTTGAGTGAAAAGGACTCGGTCGTCGCGTTTTGTCACATGAATTCCCGCAGATACAAAGGAAAAGATGCTTTCCGCATTCTCGTAAGCGGTTGGGAGTTCAGTAGCCCCCGTCGTCAGATAGGTGACAATGAGCACATT
>JASFPO010000133.1:0-5130 GCA_050115935.1 Candidatus Bathyarchaeota archaeon
GGCTTAGAATTGGTCACAAGAATTGATCTTGCACCAGAAAGCAGACACGAGCTTCTGAGTAGTTTGCGCAAGCTTCGGCGAAGGTTTGAACTAGTGAGTGTTTTCTGTGCTTCCAAGGTTGTGGCTAGGCAAGCGGCCAAAGACAGGCGGGTTGATCTTCTGTCTTTTTCATTCGCAAAACGTCCAAGAATTCTCTTTGATCGTGCCGAGGCAGAGTTGGCATCTAAAGCGTTGGCTTGTTTGGAGGTAGATCTACAACCTCTTCTTTCTCTTCAAGGACATGCGAGAATTCGTCTTCTTTCAGTTCTTCGGAGAGGGATAGCCGTGGCAAACAGTAAGAAGGTGCCTATTGTGTTGTCTAGTGGAGCAACCAACATGTGGCTTTTGCGTAAGCCTCAAGATTTAGCTTCCTTAGGTTTGCTTTTTGGTTTGGATTTTCCTCTTGCTTTGAACGCGTTGTCAGATACACCCTTAGGAATTGCTGAGCGGAATAAGCGGAAGTTGAGTCCAGACTATGTAGCTCCGGGTGTAAGTGTTATTAGGAGGCGGGATTGCTGTCTCAGCGGATGAAGTGGCGTTACTTGGCTGCCACGGTAGAAGGCGAGGAGTCTATTCAAGGAAAAGAAGTATTAAATGCTGTCTGGAAAACTTTAACACAGCTTTTTGGAGAGTATGGTGCCAGTCAGGCTGAACTTACTCTCATTCGGGGTCACACACAGAAGGATTATTTCGTTCTGCGCTGTTCACGTAAAGCACTTCCTATGGTTAGAGCGTCTATCGCTGCTATAACCGAGATTGGTGAGAAGCCCGCCTCTGTTCATGTGTTGCGAGTCTCTGGAACTCTTAAGGCACTTCGCAAAAAGACTGACTCAGCAGCATGTTGTCTAAAGGATGTGGAACATGAAAACTTTCCAGAGATGGATTCTGAAGCCCAATGAATGCCGTTCTATATCAATGGCCAAGAATTAGAGGAAGGAACGACTTACAGTCGAGATTCGGTCCATAAACATAAAACGGCGTTCACTGGTTACCCCCTAGAATGCTATTTCGGTGTAGGGAAATATAAAACTTGTGAATCAAAGTTCCATAATACTCTTCTAAAGGTTTCATTCTTGCGTTTCTCAGTGTTTTTTGTTTCTCTATGATGCAGATCGAAGAAGGAGACAGAGAAGTTCCAAATGAAAAAGGTTCTTTTGGGATGGTGGTTCTTGTGTGGTTATGCTTAAATGTTTGGGATGCTGCAATACCATGTGGGGATGATGACGCCGTCCCAGTCTTTATCCTTAGTAAATTCTACTGCTTTCAAATTCGCGTCTTGTGTCATATTTCATATCTCCTTAAAGTTGTCTGTCTTGTATGATGAACGACTATTAAATGTAAGTCGTCATCTACTCTCCTAAATCCTTCTTGTGGTTTTCGGAATTTGCGTTTCATATTCCAACTCTCCGAGCATTTTTTTCTACTCATCTGGCAGTGTGAGGCTGAGCTACGATGAATAGAGTGAGGCTCAGCCGAACTCCTTAACTTGCGAATCATATTTTTCACCCATCGAGTAGGAGAGGCTGGGCTGTTTAGCAATTAGATAGGGTGAGCTTTTTTCTGCGAACCCAAAATTTATCTTGAATGAGGCTGGAAAGCCGAGAGCGAAGCGGTGAGAGAATAAATTTCTTTCATAACTATCAATGAGCGCGCCGTTTCCCTTGAATCTGAAAAGAAAGTTCTATTGGGATTACTTTTTCAACAGCTCTTTAACAAATAATCGTGTCCTCTCTATTCGTGTTGTATCAGGTTGACCCTTGGACATAATAGATTTCTCCGCCCAAGCTCTTATCATAGGGTTAGGACTCTTCAGCATGGACTGCCTTACATCTTCTGCTAGTTCTCCTTTGCAGTTAAACACCGCTGCAACGTTCGATTCAGAAGCTGCTTCTATACATTTAACTAGCCATCCTAGAACGGCTGGCAAATATTCGGGAGCAGCATGTGTGATGAACAATACGATGGTTTTCCCAACACAGAAACTTTTCAGGAATGTTCTCGCTTTTTCGCAAGGTCCAAAGTTCTCTATTGGAAAACCAACAAAAATAAGATCATAGTCGTCAAGATTCGTAATATTATCAAACTCTTTGATTGCTTTCTCTTCTTCAATCTCTTCATAGATAGCTTCAGCAACTTTCTTAGTGTTCCCAGTTCGAGAAGTGTATGCAACTAAAACTCTCATGGAATAACTCCATTCCCATCCAAATGCTATAGTACATCAATTTATAACTTGCGCACGATTTTACTGGACTTGCGCGCGCATTAATGCAGTCTTCCACGTGCAAGTTGTTATGGAAGAGACTCTCGGAAAAATTCTTCCAGCAGAAAAAGGTAGGACTCAGGATTTCTTGCTACATCTTCTTCATGTAGATTCCAGTTATCCTGCATCCTGATCAGCCTTATTCCCAAGTCATGACTCTTTCTTTCTTCGAAATAGGTTATGGTTTCTTTCCTTGTTTTGGGTAGCCTGCCTGTTTCAAGAAACATCTCATACGATAGATAAAGACATGCCTGTTTCAGTGTGAAACGAACAATTCTCACCAATCTTTCTTGTGGGTGCGGAGTGACCAAATAATGTCTTACTCTGTCTAGACAATCTCTACGCATAAGGCTAATGTAATCTCTAACCTCCTTTTTCGTTGGCGACTTGTACTTAATCTCGCCATGAAGCTTCTCCGAATATTGCAGCTGCAACAATTGAGCTCGTGGCAGTGTTTTGAACTCTTGTTTGCTAACGAAGTATGCGGAAAAATCTGGGTAATCCGAGAATACTCGCCTCATCCTTTCAATGACAGAAGAGTCGATAATCTTGACAACAAGAAAAACGTCATAATCGCTTTTCTCTGTGGCTTCTCCTCTTACTCTACTGCCAGTATGAATTAGACAAGTGAGGTTATCTCCTAAAGTTTTCACCAAATCCTCTTTTAACTTGACTAAAATCTTGCCCATAGTAACCTAAAAGACTAAAAATGAACTATTTTAAGTGTTCTTTAACGCGCGCGCTAGTGGTTTTCATACCAACATGCGCAATGGTTATATGAAGCTACAAAACAAACTTCCCAGAGGATTGATGCTATTGTTTGAGAAAATTTTAGTCCCATTAGACGGGTCTGAACATTCAGTGCGTGCATCAGACAATGCTGTTAAAATAGCAAAGAAGTTTAATGGAAAAATCACATTAATCCATGTGTATTCAGGTATGAATCCAGTTTTCGTGTCAGCCATCACTAGGGAAACAGGAATTCCAGACCCAAAATTCCTTTCCAAATTGGATGAAGCAGCTCGTGAGGCTGGCGCCAACATTTTAGCGGATGGTGAAGAAAGAGCTAAGGCGGAAGGGGTTCAAGTTGAAACATTGTTAAGCGCGGGACATACCGTTGAGGAGATCTTAAAAACGTCTAAAGAAGGCAGATTCGATTTGATTGTCATTGGTGCTAGGGGCTTAAGTTCGATAAAGGAGATATTTTTGGGAAGCGTGAGCCACGGAGTGATAATACACGCACGTTGCCCCGTTTTAGTGGTGAAGTAGCGAGCGAGCACCAGGCGCGCACACATTGTTCTGAAGGTTTCTATGCGGGTGTTTGTTGGAATTGCTTTAATTCTTTCAGTTCTGCTATGCGTTCGCACGCGCGGAGAACCAATGTACGATAAGCAGAGGTCTATTCATCGCTACGAAATAGTGGACAATGCGCGCACCCATGATTCTTTGCCTACTAACCTCTTTGGGTTTGGGCTAGTAATTTAAGGCTAAGAAGATTCTTAGATAGATAAAACTGCGTGAGCGAGGAAAACAAGATGTTGAAAGTGAAAAAGTCATTCAGAGAAGATTGGACGGGTCTTTCGGCTGTCGTCTCCTTGGGTATGGGGTTCATTGTAGCTATACTTGACTTTGTTTTCTTGCAGAACCTAACATTTCAGGTCTTTGCTCTTGCTGGTTTGTGTTTGCTGCTAATCGGGGGATACTTGCGTTTCAGGGCACGATTGGAACTTAAAAAGAAAGCGGGATTCAGTAGTCTTGGTTCAACAGGAAGGCTTCAAATTGTAGAGAGCCATCGGCTGGTTAAAGACGGGCTTTACAAACACGTTAGACATCCAATATACTTATCGGAAACATTAAGGAATTTTGGTTTTGTCCTAATTTTCTCAAGTGTTTACGGGGTATTATTCATAGCGGTGGGGACAATTTTCCTTCTCTTCCGCATAAGGACCGAAGAGAAGATGCTTATTGAGGCATTTGGCGAGGACTATAGAGAATACCAAAGAAATACGAAGAAACTCATACCTTACATCTACTAATGCGCGCGCAAGTATTGGCTTCTCTACTCGCCAAAAATCCATTCATCTGTATCAATTCATTCTGCGCGCGACAAAAAATCTATTAATGCGTCCAAACAAAGGTTGCATTCAGGTGTGTTCTTGTGGTCAAACCCAATCCAGAAGAAGTAAATGGAGCAAAGAATGCTCTTATCCGCTACTGTGGTTCTCAGCAATCATCTCATGGTGCTCTCACAATCGGATTCTCCGTAGCTTTGTTCACTTTACTTGGGATTGTTCAGAGCTCGCTCCAGAAATGGCTAAGCTCTTTTCTGCTTCTTGATTTCTTGTCATTTGATTTCTGGAGAATGATATGCTTGCTTGCTGGTCTGGAAGTTCTGTTGACAATGCTGTTTTACACCTTTATGCGATACTGGTTTTACGGATATTTCTCGAGTTCAATAACGGGTGTCGAGCCAAGTGAGATTGCGAGAGAACCCATTCATAGAGAGATCGCTAGTGAAGCCACGCGAATGATCGATGAGGACAATAAGAAGATACTGCTTCGTCTTCCTGCAATCTGGTTTTTTTCGGGAACGATTTATGTTAAGGGTGAAAGACGAAAAGCCCCACGTTGGAAGGGTATTGCGACATGCGCCATTCTTGCTTTATTGGCAGCTTTATATCTCGTGTTTCTCTCTTAGAGCTTCTACGGGTAACGGGTTCAAGAATTAACGTGCGCATCTGATGGTGTGTGCTCTGGTTTCTGAGAGGTGGAGCATTGCATATTAGAATAGGGTTTAGCGGATGGTTACAATGCAATTGCGGGGGGAGTGG
>JASFPO010000134.1:0-5121 GCA_050115935.1 Candidatus Bathyarchaeota archaeon
AAAGATGAGAGCTTCCGACAACATATAAACAAATTGGGTGGAGATTTCGTTGATGAGTTGGCTAGACATCCCACACCTCTGAATCTCATGAAGTTCTCCCGCAAGTTCGCAGAGCACACAGGATTGATTACGAAAAGATTACGAGCAGTTCTAGAAGAAACAGATACCCTAGGTGTAACATGCAGCATGGCCATGCTTGGAGAAACCGTTTTCTCCATAGTCAAGAGAGAGCAAGTTGAGGAAATCCACAGAATTTTCAGCAAACATGCACCTTCCGAAGAAAGTGTGATCATAACTGAAATAGACTTCAAAGGAGCCAGACTATTATGAAGAGAAAAACAGTAACGCCGTCAGATCATCCAAGAGCAGACTCTCTGCGAATTCGAGAAGAACTGATTAAACATTACAGGTCTAAAATTGTCGCTGAAGCAGGTATGTTCGCTCACGGAAGAGGAGAAGCCTTCGACTATCTGATAGGCGAAAGAACCACAAGAAACGCCTCAAAAGCAATAGAAGCTGCTGCAGCGGCTTTGCTAACCGCCAAACATCCGGTTATTTCTGTTAATGGAAACGCAGCGGCTCTTGGTGCCAAGGAGATTGCCAAGCTTGCAGAAGTAACGGAAGCCAAGATGGAGGTTAACCTTTTCTATCGCTCGGCGGAACGAGAAATGGCTATCAAAAGATTGCTGGAAAAGGAAGGTGCCAGTCAAATCTTAGGTGTCGGAGAAGCATCTTCCGCTAGAATAGCGGAGATTGGGAGTGAAAGAAGACGAGTTGACCCAGAAGGCATATTGATTGCGGATGTTGTCCTCGTTCCGCTCGAAGATGGAGACCGCACCGAAGCACTTGTAAATATGGGAAAGAGAGTAATAGCTATTGATTTGAATCCTTTGTCGAGAACTGCTCAACTTGCTTCAATTACAATAGTCGACAACATCGTGAGAGCTCTGCCTACTCTGGTTGAGGTTGCCCAAAAACTAAAAACGCATCCTGATCAAAACAAACCGAAAAACATTCTAGCCAATTTCAGCAATAAGCAAAATCTGAGCGAAGCCATGATCCTCATTCGCCAGCGACTCCTAAAACTCGCTGAAAAGGGAACCTACATATCAATTTCGCAGAAGGGAGACAATTGAGTTTTCAGAGAATTTTCGTTTTAGGCGCAGGCGCAATCGGAAGCACCTATGGAGCCTTGCTCTCACAAAACAACAATGTCATTTTGATCGGACGCAAATCTCATGTAGACACTGTCAACAAGAGCGGCTTAACCGTTTCAGGCAGCGCTAATGGCAGATTTTTCATAAAGGGAGAAACTGCAATCGAGGAAATTCCTTCAGACACGCTGATTCTTTTGACTACAAAGGCACAAGATGCCGCGAGTGCAGTTGCAGGCGTCAAGCCTCTGCTAAGAAAAGACACAATCTTACTAGCTTTACAGAACGGGCTAGGAATCAAAGATGTTGTGGAAAAGATTGTTGACGGCAAAGCCAAAGTCATAAGAGGCCTCGCCACGTTAGCCGCGGAATTTTTTGAACCCGGAAAAATCTCTTTTTGGCAAAGAGAAACTTTCCTGGAGCCAACTCAAACTTCAGAGAAAATTGCATTAGTTTTCAGCGAAAGCGGGTTGAAAACCAAGATCTCAAATGACATGCAAGAAGAGATATGGAAGAAGCTGATTGTTAACTGTGTGATAAACCCGTTAACCGCCATTTTGCAGGTTAAGAACAACGAGATTACAGCTGCCAGCCTGAAAGAGGTTAGACATAAGATTATCCGAGAATCCATCGCTGTTGGAAAAGCTGAAGGAATAAATTTCGAGCCAAATCTTGAAGAATGTGTTGAACGAAAAGTCTCAAGCTACACAAACTACTCTTCTATGTGCCAAGACATAATGAAACATAAGAAAACAGAAATTGACTTTCTAAACGCAAAGATAGTGGAGTTAGGAAAAAAGCATAGTGTTCCAACACCCGTCAACGAAACATTAGTCGATCTAATCAGGTTCTTGGAGGCACGACAAAAGTGAGACTTGGCGAGTTTCGGATGAAGAAAGGCAAGAAGAAAATCATCATGCTGACGGCATACGACTACCAAATGGCAAAAATACTTGACAGGGCAGGAATTGACCTCATACTTGTTGGTGACAGCCTAGGGATGGTAGTTCAAGGCTACGAGAACACGAAAAGAGTGACAATTGAAGACATGCTCTATCATACCCGAGTCGTAGCGAGAGGAGCAAGAAACACTCCTATAGTCGGGGACATGCCAATTGAAAGCGACACAACGGCGGAAGAAGCATTAGGAAATGCCAAACGATTCCTTGAAGCTGGAGCACATGGAGTGAAAATTGAAGGAAACAAGTCAGAAGCAGTCCAAGCGTTGTTGCAAGCTGGAATTCCAGTTATGGGACATGTAGGGCTTCTACCCCAAACTGCAGAAAGTTATCGTGTAAAGGGTAAACAACCCGCAGAAGCGCAAAGAATCTTCAATGATGCACTAAGACTGGATGAGCTCGGTGTCTTCTCCATGGTACTAGAATGTATGCCGGAAAGTCTTGCCAAGAGAATCACTGAAACTGTCAAGGCTGCTACGATCGGGATTGGGGCAGGGAAATACTGCGATGGACAAGTTCTAGTAATCAATGACATGCTTGGATTCGACGAAAGCTTTACTCCAAAATACTTGAAGAGATATGCTAGCTTGAACAAGATGATCGAAGAGGCTGTTGCAAAGTTTAAAGAAGAGGTTTCAAGTGGTCTCTATCCCGATAAAGAGCACACATATCACTAGTGGATTAATGCAGGAGTTCGGTGAAAGATGAACGAAAAAGACTTGTCAGAAATCCGAATCATGCAGCAGCTTAAAGGAAAGGAAATCAAATAGATGGAGGTTTCTGAGTGGTTCATCCTTCAAAAGACATCGTTCAAACAAAAGGGATAGAGTTAAAAGAAAAACGCATAGTTTTGTGCATCACTGGTAGTGTCGCTGCAGTTCAATGCGCAGAGATTGCCAGGCAATTGATGAGACATGGCGCGGAGGTTTTCGCTGTAATGTCGCCTATGGCTCAGAAGATTATTCACCCATACCTTATGGAATGGGCAACGGGAAACCCTGTTGTGATTGAGCTAACCGGGGAAATTGAACACGTAGCGTTAGCGGGTGAACACGATGAAAAGGCTGATTTGATTCTCGTTGCGCCTGCAACTGCAAACACGATAAGTAAGATTGCCATGGGGATTGATGATACGACAGTGACATCGGTTGCTTCCACGGCTTTTGGCTCAAAGATACCCCTAGTGATTGTTCCAGCCATGCATGAATCCATGTATCGTCACCCGATTTTGATCGAGAACATTAGGAAACTGAAAGCCTTAGGAGTCGAAATCGTTGGACCAAGAATCGAAGAAGGAAAGGCGAAAATTGCTGGAACAGCAGAGATTTTGGAAGCTGTTATCCGTAAAGTGTCGATCTCAAAAGATTTTGCTGGAACAAAGATTTTGGTCACATCAGGTCCAACCTTAGAGTACATAGACCCTGTAAGAGTAATCACAAACAAAAGCTCTGGTTTAATGGGGTTAGAAATAGCTAGAGAAGCGTTGTTGCGAGGTGCCAAAGTTACTCTCATCTATGGCTCGGGAACAGCTGCTCCACCTAGAGAAGCCAACGTGATCCGTGTAGAAACTACAAGGGAGATGTATGAAGCGGTTGTTTCTGAACTGAAATCTAATGCATATGATGTTGCAATAGCTGCAGCTGCAGCTGCTGATTGGACGTTGAAAAAAAATTATGATTATAAAGTTTCGACAACCCAGACCTCTACGCTCAATGTAAGGCTTGAAGCCACACCAAAGATTGTAGACACTGTAAAAAAAGTCAGTCCAGAAGTTTTTCTTGTTCCTTTTAAGGCAGAATATAATGTATCTGATGAGAAAATGATCGAAAGTGCTTATAGAAAGCTTAAGGCGGCGAAGGCTGATCTAATTGTTGCAAATGATGTGTCTAGAAAGGGCGTCGGGTTCGGCGTTGAAACCAACGAAATCTTCATTGTTGACAAGAAGCGGAAAGTTCTTCATGTTCCACTAACAACAAAGCGAGAAGCTTCAAGGAAACTTCTTGACGTAATTGCCAAAGAAATTAAGCACAAAACAGTGGATTAAGAGATATTGCCGATGGCGGATGGGCGAACTGTAGATGAAGCTTTTGGTTAGTGTGGTAAGCAAGAGAGAAGCTTTAGAAGCCATTAAGGGAGGAGCGAACATAATCGATGTGAAAAATCCGAAAGAAGGTTCCTTAGGTGCTAACTTTCCCAGAGTGATTAAGCAGGTTAAGGCAATTGTTCCAGACAATGTGGAAGTAAGCGCTACTGTCGGTGACATGCCAAACCTGCCTGGAACAGCATCTCTTGCAGCCTTGGGCGCTGCTGTGTCTGGAGCGGTTTATGTGAAAGTGGGGCTTTTCGGCGTGAAAACGTTTACAGAGGCAGTTATTTTGATGAAGGAAGTGTGTAGAGCTGTAAAGGACTTCAATAACGCCTCAAGGATAATTGCCGCTGGCTACGCTGATTTCAACAGAATCGGGTGTTTGGATCCATTGAAACTTCCTCAAGTTGCTTACAAGTCTGAAGCAGATGGTGTAATGATTGATGTTAAGATTAAGGATTCTCAAAGCAGACTGTTCGACTTTATTGGTGACAAGGAGTTGGGAAAATTCGTGGATGAAGCACACGATTTGAATCTAATAGCTGCACTTGCTGGATCATTGGACAAGCAGGATGTTCCGCGATTGTTTGGTTTAGGAGCAGATGTTATTGGAGTTAGAAGAGCAGTTTGCAGCGAGAGAGACAGGTTGAACGGTGAAGTTCAACGTGTAGCAGTGTTGGAGTTTGTCAAGGAAATTCAAGAATGTGCGGGAGAATCGGATAATCCTTATATTATGTAAGAGAATTAAGAAGAAAAAAGGTGTTAATTTGGGACGCAACTCTGGCAGTTTATGGCTTGGAGCTTTCGTAGGTTTCGTCATCATTGTTATCCTTGGATGGATGCTCCCAATAATTGGCCATTTAACCGGTGGATTAGTCGCAGGCTTAATGGCGAGAGGCGGAATGGGCAGAGGAGCACTAGC
>JASFPO010000135.1:0-4759 GCA_050115935.1 Candidatus Bathyarchaeota archaeon
GTTGAAGGACTATCTCGAGCGCTTCGAGGCTTCTTGAAGCTAGAGAAGGGGCTAAAAGACTATACTATCGCTGGCAGTTCTGGCGTAGAAATCCATGTGGATTCGAGACTGAAAAACATAAGACCTTACATCGGTTGTGCCATCTTAAAGGGCATCAAGTTCACAGACATAATGATTCGTGGAGCCATGCGTTTACAAGACAAGCTGGACCAAACGTATGGAAGGAACCGCAGAAGAACCTCCATTGGACTTTATGATTTTGATCTAATCTCTCCTCCACTTCGCTATAGCGCAGCAAAGCCTGAGCAGGTCAGTTTTGTGCCTTTAGACTTCGACAAGAAGATGACGTTAAAGAAGATTCTTAAGATGCATCCAAAAGGCATAGAGCACGGGCACATCGTTCGATCACATGATGTTTGGCCTTTGCTTTCAGATTCAAAAGACCATGTGCTTTCTTTCCCGCCTATCATCAACTCAAATGACCTTGGAAGAATTACAGAAGGCACGCACAATGTGTTGATTGAGGTAACTGGAACCTCCCGCGCCACTGTTCTGAACACACTGAATCTCATGGCAATCTCGTTGGCAGACCGTGGAGGAAGAATCTTCACTTCGAAGGTTCACTATCCCTATAAAGATTTAGGAGATGTTATCACTCCACAACTGAAAACAAAAACAATGCGCTTAGATCTGGCAGACGTCAACAAGCTTTTTGGGTTCAAGATCACGCCAAAAGAGGCAGCTGAATTACTGAGGAAAGCTGGATACGGAATACGTAAAACACAGAAAGGCGTCATTGTCGTGGAAATTCCGTGCTATCGAATCGACGTCATGCATCTGGTTGACATCGCGGAAGACATAGCCATCGCATATGGCTACAATAGAATCAAGCCAAGGTGGCAACGCTTACCCACCACAGGAAGTATATCGCCTCATAGTGAACTGTGCGATCTCGTTAGAGAAGTCATGGTGGGCTTAGGATTTCAAGAGATTCTAACGTTCACAATGACTAGCCCAGAAGCTCTGCAAACAAAGATGAACAGAAAACCTGAGAAGACTGTGGAAATCGCTAATCCCAGAATGTCTACTCTCACTTGTCTACGAAGTTGGCTTTTACCCAGTCTCATGGAGTTTCTCGGCCACAACACCCACGTTGAGTATCCGCAGAAGATTTTTGAAGTTGGCTACGCCGTTGTATTCGACGAAAGAGCAGAAACCAAAACAAGAGACCTAGCCAAGCTTGCATGTGTCACGACGCATCCCAACGCCAACTTCACCGAAATAAAATCGTGCTTGGAAGCACTGCTCCTTAACATGGGCTTAAAGCAATGTAAGATAAGAGAAGCTACACATCCAAGCTTCATACCTGGCAGAGCAGCAACAATTCACTCCAAAAACGGGAAAATCGGCATAATGGGTGAAATCCACCCACAAGTATTGAGCAATTTCGATCTGAGAAACCCAGCTGGCGCTTTCGAAATCAACCTTCAAGAAATCAGATGAAATCAACGAAAAGCCTAGCTTACCGTTCGAACAATTTTGATGATCACCGTAGGTGTTTCCAGGCTAAGCCAATGCATCCGAGGAAAACCATATCAATTACCAACGAGCTGATATTCCCTCTACTTGTCCCCACGATTAAATCGAAGAGAATTATTGTCGCAGCTAGCTGAGCTGCCCATTTTTTCCCTTTCCACAGATTATAGCCAGCCAGAATCAAACAGGGTCCAGCCGTATACCAAAACACTAAGACAAGAACATAGAAGGCTGGTGCGTTGACAGATAGAAGCAAAGCTCCAACACCTGCGACAATCCCCAACAACAATCCAACAAGTCCAAGGAGAAAAATCAATACTGCGACTATAGATACCACTGCTGGTCTCTATCTATATGACCCCATTGGCCACACCTCAGGCTTGAACAAACAATTACAGGATGCCCCCCTCTTAAATATAAGGGCGCGCGTAACTTCATTCACATAGAGATTGTAGCAACTGAAAGAAGACTCAGATTCCACATACATGCTCTGGAGAGATGTTGAGGACATGAAATCAGAAGAAGTTGATGTTGTTGTCGGAGTAATCTTTAACGGAAACAGGTTTCTGGTTGAACGTCGCAGATCAGATGAAAAGGTGGACCCAAGTATAGTATGTCTGCCTGGAGGTCATGTCAGAAAAGGTGAAAGTAAGGAGGAAGCTTTGAAACGAGAAATGCAGGAAGAGCTGGGCATCAAAGTGAAAGGATTGAAATTCATATGCAAGAATTTCTACATCGCAAGCAATGGGGAAAGACAAAATGCCTTCTGTTATCTCATTGCAGATTATGAAGGAGACCCAGTCTGCAAATCGGCTCAAGAGATATTCTGGGAAAACAACATTGAAAATCTAAGCCTGGAGGTAGACAAGAAAACAATAAAGAAACTGAAAGATCTAGTAGAAACTTGACAGTGAGAAGTAAAAGGAAAATCTTATCTCAACCATCTCCTTATGACTAATTAGCGATGACTTTTGTGAGCGACCCCACCGGAACCCTCTAAACAAGGACTCATGCAGACGGATCCAACAGAGAACGGTGAGTCCTCACTTGCCGATGAAGAAGGATTTACCCAGACATGAGACACGGTGGGCGCGGGCGCCATAACATCCCACGTCAGAGAGAGCTCAACAGAGAGGAGCGATATGCTCCACCTGTGAAGTTGTGTGTTAGTTACGCTGGGAAACAACGCCCGCGATAAAACACTTTTAAGCTTGTCATTTAGGAACATTACAGCAGTCACTCGGAGGCAAAACAGGCATGGACATCGAAACAAGGATCGCCTTAATCACCAAACCGCCAACTGAAGAGGTTTTAACACCAAACGACTTGCGAGAGCTTCTCGAAGTAGATGATCATCCGATCGCTTACAATGGTTGGGAACCATCTGGACTCGTACACTTAGGAACAGGAGTAGTCTGCGCTTACAAGATGAAAGACTTCATTGAGGCGGGAATACGGTTCAAAGCTTATTTGTCAACTTGGCATGCATGGATCAACAGAAAGCTCGGCGGCGACCTGGAGCTAATAAGAAAAGCAGCAGATCTTTTCAGGCATTCATGGATCGCCCTTGGAGTACCCGAAGACAAAGTTGAATTCATCTACTCCGACCAGTTGTATGAAGACCTCAGTTACTGGGCGAAAACAATTTCAGTTGCAAAAAATCTGACGATAGCTCGAGCGAGACGCACGCTAGAAATCGCTGGCAGAAAAGAAACTGAAGCCAACTACGTTTCAGACTTCCTCTACACACCGATGCAGGTAGCAGACATATTCCAACTGGAAGTCAAAATATGCCAGTTAGGCACAGACCAGAGAAAAGCAAATGTTGTCGCTAGGGAACTGGGTCAAAGACTCGGCTTCTGGAAACCCGTCTGCGTGCATCATCACTTATTGCAGGGACTGGCAAAACCCGCCATCTGGCCTATCTCAAAAGGTGAAGAAAAAGAGGCACTAGCATCAGCCAAAATGTCCAAAAGTCAGCCTCAAACTTGCGTCTTCATATATGACTCACCAGAAGAGATAAGAACAAAAATCACAAATGCCTTCTGCCCTGAGAAAGCAATCGAATTCAACCCCATAATCGACATCTGCAAGCACATAATATTCAGAGAAACGGAAACGTTCCACGTAGAAAGACCAACTAAGTTCGGCGGCACCACCGAATTCAGCAATTTTGAAGGATTGGTGAAGACTTACAGAGATGGAAAACTGCATCCTTTAGATCTGAAAAAAGCTGTGGCTGAAGAGCTAATAGAGATTCTGGCTCCTGTCAGAAGATATTTTGCAACAAACAAAGAAGCAAGAGAAGGGCTAGAAACACTGAAGAAAGCCCGAGTTACAAGGTAGAAAACTTGTCAGATAAACTAAAGAATCGATTTGAGAAGATTCTGCAACTAATAGAACAGCTCATCACAGAAGTTGACAAGGGCGCTCTGATTGTCGTAGAGGGGCAGAGCGACATAAGAGCTTTAAAGCAACTAGCCATCCAAGGCAACACAATTTCGGTCAAGACCGCTGGAAAGTCCTTTCTCGACATACTCACCGAGATTGAAGAACAAAACATGAGCGAAGCAATCCTGCTTTTGGATTTCGACAGACGAGGTAAAGAATGGACAAAACGCCTCCAGCAACGCTTGGAAGAGAAGAGAATAAAAGTCAACGTTAGCTTCTGGAAGAAGCTTCACGCTTTAGTCGGACGTGAGGTCAAAGATGTGGAAGGCCTGCCAACCTACTTAGAAACGTTAAAGAAACGGATTAGTGATTAGCAAAATATAATAGTGAGAAGCCCTGTTAAAGGTGCAAACGGGTAAGTCACGCTTACGTCGTTACGGGATCTCACCCATAAAACAGTTTAGTTGGAGGTGACGTTTACGGGATCATCCCAGACTATTACAGTAAAGTATGTAATTCGTGCCAAGTTTGAAGTAGAAGGAGTTGTAGAGAAACCAGACGTTATTGGAGCAGTTTTCGGTCAAACTGAAGGCTTGTTTGGTTCCGAACTTGATCTGCGTGAACTCCAGAAGTCAGGGCGTATAGGAAGAATAGAAATAGAATTGCAATCCAAGCAGGACAAGACTAATGGTTCAATTCTTATCCCAACAAGCCTAGATCGAGTTTCAACAGCCATTATCGCAGCTAGCTTAGAAAGTATAAACCGCGTTGGTCCATGCGACTCAAAGGTTGTGCTAGACAAAGTAGAAGACATACGAGATGCTAGACGAAG
>JASFPO010000136.1:0-4708 GCA_050115935.1 Candidatus Bathyarchaeota archaeon
GTCAGTGGTGATTGCAGTTGTCCTCGGAGTCATTGCCGCCGTTAAGCACTACTCAATTGCTGATGCGATATCTTCACTAGTAGCGATAGCTGGAATCTCGTTACCCGGCTTTTGGATCGCATTGGTCTTAGTCCTAGTGTTTTCATTGTGGCTAGGATGGCTTCCTCCAGGCGGGGTTAGTACTATAGGCATAGAGTTTCCAACACCCATTCATTCACTCCTTGATCACTTACAGTACTTGATTCTTCCAACTTCTGTCCTCGTCTTGGGGTGGACAGCTTATCTTTTCCGAATGGTGAGGTCAAGCATGCTAGAAGTGATGAGGCAAGACTACATTCTCACGGCCCGCGCTAAAGGCTTGAGAGAAAGAGTTGTAATTTACAAACACGCCCTGAGAAACGCTCTGCTTCCAGTTATAACGTATGAAGCCTATTCTATGGGAGTCTTGCTCAGTGGTGCAGCAGTCATCGAGACAATATTCTCTTGGCCCGGATTAGGACGTTTCATGGTTATCATAGCCCTGAAGAGAGACTTTCCCACACTGATGGGTCTAAGCATGATAATTGCGGTCATGGTTCTTTTCGCAAACCTGGCTGCAGACATTGCATATGCAATAGCAGATCCACGGATAAGGTATGATTGACAATATTGATCCAGATGGAGTAAAGACACATGACTAACCAGTCAAACATGGAGTCAGGCGAAGAACCTGAAGAACTTTTCGAACCCTCTAGAGCCACGCAACTTTCTATTGTGTGGCGGAAGCTCAAATCCAGCAAATTGGCGGTGGCTGGTTTTGGTATTGTTATGTTCATGATCATTCTTGCGCTTCTCGCACCTGTAATCGCGCCGTATGATCTCGCTTGGATGGGGCGTTCGCGCCGTCCTCCATCCATGGAACATCTGTTCGGCACGGATGCTCAGGGCAGAGACATGTTTACCCTGGTCCTGTATGGAGCTCAAATCTCGCTATATGTAGGAATCGCCGCTGTCGCTGTGGAGATGCTGATCGGTCTTGCGATTGGGATGATCTCAGGTTATTTTGGAGGGGTAATTGATGAAGTACTAATGCGGATTACAGATCTGATACTGACCTTGCCTACGCTTCCACTTCTTATGGTAACCATCGTGTTGTTCGAGGCGCGCAGCATACATGTCATTGTACTCGTAATGGGAGTCTTCGGATGGCCTTTCATGGCAAGAGTAGTACGAAGCGAGTTCTTGACTCTGAGAGAAACCACCTTCGTTGAAGCTGCCAAATCGATGGGAGCCACTCCTTGGCGAATCATAACACGCCACATCATGCCTAATGTCCTGTCTACGATTATCGTCATTGGAACCATGGATATCGCATGGTTCATCTTTTGGGAGGCAACTCTAACCTTCCTAGGTTTTGGTGACACCTCATCACCCTCCTGGGGAGTACTCCTAGAGAAAGGATACCTCTACTTACGGTCTGCATGGTGGATGATAACATTTCCAGGACTAGCACTGTTCTTCACCTCATTAGGGTTCAACCTATTCGGAGACGGATTGAGAGACGCTCTAGACGTAACAACAAGAGGACGCTGAAAAGATGAGTGAATCGACGTCTCTAACAATCAAAGATTTGAAGACCTACTTTTTCATCACAGAAGGTGTAGTAAAAGCTGTAGATGGAGTAAACCTAGAAATAAACAAGGGAGAAGCTCTCGGCCTCGTCGGCGAATCAGGATGTGGAAAAAGCACGGTAGCTCTGTCCGTTATGAGATTGATCAGACCACCAGGCAAGATAGTTGGAGGAGAGATATGGTTTGAAGGCGAAGACCTCCTGCGCAAAAGCGAAAGCGAGATGAGACAAATACGAGGCGGAAGAATATCGTTAATCTTCCAAAACCCCATGTCCTCCATGAACCCGGTCTTCACCGTTGGAGGCCAAATCGCTGAAGCCATCAAGCTGCATCAAAATGTACAAAGAGGAGAGATAAAGGGAAAAGTGGTTGAGATACTGGACCTGGTAGGTATACCCGACCCGTCAAAGAGGATGGAAGACTACCCACATGAATACAGCGGAGGCATGTGTCAACGCGCCATGACTGCTATGGCTCTCTCATGCAACCCAGAGCTACTCATTGCAGATGAGCCCACAACAAACTTGGACGTCACGATCCAAGCACAAATCCTCGAGTTGATGAAAAAGCTGAGAAAAGACTTCGGTGCCTCTGTTCTACTCATAGGACATAATTTGGGAGTGATAAGTGAACTCTGCGACAAAATTGCAGTGATGTACGCGGGAAGAGTTGTAGAATATTCAGACCTGATGACAGTTTTCGAGAAACCCAAACATCCTTACACCCAAGCTCTTCTTGAATCCATCCCTAGGCTTGATGTAGAGGCGGAAAGACTTCGCATCATTCCCGGGACCGTGCCTCGTCTCATCAATCCACCCCCAGGATGTAGATTTCACCCCAGATGCGAACACGCAATGAAAGTCTGTAGCAGCCAAGACCCGGTGCTCACTGAAATAGAAAAGGGGCACAAGGTAGCCTGCTTCCTGTATGATTCAAACGTGCGAACCAAGCCTGCAGGATAGATGATCCAAGATGTCAGAAACAATACTGGAAGTCATAAACCTAAAGAAGCACTTTCCCATAAGAGGAGGAATCCTTCTCAGACGGGTGGCAGCTATACGTGCCGTCGATGGAGTAAGCTTCAATATACATCAGGAAGAAACCCTAGGGCTAGTGGGAGAAAGCGGATGTGGAAAGACAACCCTCGGTAGGACAGTCCTGCGACTTGTAGAAGCGGACGCAGGCGCAGTTCATTACATGGGTCGAGACCTCTTCAAGTTAAACAAGAGCGAGATGCAGAAAATACGGCTAGAAATGGCGATGATATTTCAAGATCCTTACTCGTCACTCAACCCTCGAATGACAATGTCAGATATTGTTGGTGAACCATTTGATATTCATGGCCTCGCAAAAGGACAGGAAAGGAAGAAGAGAATAAGAGAACTAGTGGAGAAAGTGGGGCTAGCACCCTTTCATATCTATAGGTATCCACATGAGTTTAGTGGGGGACAGAAGCAGAGAATCGGAATCGCAAGGGCACTTGCAGGGAACCCAAAGCTACTCGTGGCTGATGAACCTGTGTCATCTTTGGACGTGTCTGTTCGTGCTCAAATACTTAATCTGCTGAAAGACTTGCAGGAAGAGCTGGGACTAACATATCTCTACATTTCACACGACCTAAGTACAGTAAAACACATGGCCGACAGAGTTGCTGTGATGTATGTGGGCAAGTTAGTGGAATTAGCTTCTTCCAAAGTCATTTACAAGAACCCTCTGCATCCATACACAGAAGCATTAATGTCTGCTATCCCTGTTCCTGGCCGAAAAATAAGAGAGAAGCGAATTATCCTAAAGGGAAGCGTTCCAACCCCAATTGATCCTCCACCAGGATGCAGATTCAACCCCCGGTGTCCCTACAAACAACCCATATGCGAAAAAGAGGATCCTGAGTTCATCGAAGTAAAGGAAGGACACTTCGTAGCCTGCCATCTAAGAAAGTAATCTGCCAAGCATCTCTCTACACATATTATTCCTGTTGCAGAGTTCCGTGAGTCGCTTATCGCAACTCAAGTTCCTGCTAATTGTCCCACTTCCGACCAGATTTATGATAATGTATCTCTCAGCCTGATTCTCCGTGTGTTTCAATTTAGCTACAAAAGTTGGATAATGAAAGATATTGTGGCTTGTAACCTTGATTGAGTTTAGCTTATCATTTACATTCAAGCACATGCTCAAGATGTGCTTTGTGGCGATAAGCCCTGCAACCTTTTCAGAGAGCTCTTTCTCATTCTTCTTTTGATGTCCCAAAAGGGGCACTATCATAGAATATCTTCTCATGCGTATCCGTTTCTTGCTTAACGTCGATCTAAGTTTGTGAAGTTTAGCTTCTACTCTGTTAAGATGTTTCAGAAGTCCGTTTAGGGTCTCATCAAAATCCAAGTCTGCAGTCGGGCCTATAATCTCTTCCGATTGTGGCGAATGCCCAATTGCCTTATGTTTCAAGTAGTTGGGTCTAAACAACGCGATAATTTCCTCTTTACTTCTGACAGATCCACAAAGCATCGCGTTTAAGGCTGTCTCACTTCGTCCCGCAGTGCTATGTCCTCGAGGGCCTTCTCCAGATAGTCTGTAATCATATTGTATTCGATAGTATGGCATCCAAACCATGCTTTTTTGTGTGATATCTTCCAAGAGCTCTTTTCTAATGGAACCTCTCTTATGTATCATCCTTTGTATGAGTTTCTGAATGTCTTCTTCTTCAAACTTGGATGGGGGAATGACAGATAACAAATTTGCAGCACTTATTTCTATCTCTGGTTCCGGTCTAATATTAAGGGTTCTTTCAGCTCATTGAGGCTATACTTGCGCGCGCAGTATTCAGAGCATCCCATAGGAAGCAAATCACCGCTTTAGAAAAGCTTTAAAACGACATTTCCGTCGTTACAGTTCCATAAGGATGTGTGTAGATGAACCCTGCCTTGCTTGTAATAGATGTCCAAAATGAGTTCTTTGGAATCGGCCCAGCTTGTGCAAAATCGTTAGAATCCGCTATTGAATACATAAACGCAGCAATAGACCTTTTCAGAGAAAAAGACCTACCAGTGATCATCATACAGCACAAAAGCGGAAAGCAAGAGATTGTACCAGGCAATCCAGGA
>JASFPO010000137.1:0-4697 GCA_050115935.1 Candidatus Bathyarchaeota archaeon
AAACGAGCATACATCGATTATATTGCTCAGAAAATCTGACATGGATATCCCCATGCTTGCGTGTATATGCATCTTTCATGGAAAAGTGATTGTTGCAAAGGATATCTCTACTTCATTTACATCTTAGTTGAAACGAGAAGTTTTCCGAACACATGCTTCATTTGAGACGAGAAGACATGATATAAAACTCAAAGTGCTGAGGAGAGAGAGTGAGAGAAAGACAGTTTGGGTTTGGGCTTAAATTATTAAGGATGGGAAAAATCCCATATTAATGAAACTTGCGCGCATATGGATCTCCATCATATTCTCTGCGTAGGGCGACATGAATTCCGTGCGCACGAAGAGCTAAATATCAAGGATAATTAAAGTTAAAAGCATGGCATTTAAAATCAACAAAAGTAGAATAGCTTTTAGTTATGGAGCTTTGAATGCACAAGAATTGACTGAAGTAGATGTAAAGCAGTTCTATGTCGCTCAAGGCGGGAAAATAAAACCGGAGACCTTCGTGCAATTCACTTCGCACTTTCCCGGATCATCATACACAAAAACAGCGTTAACGTCAAGTATGCCCCCAACCTATCTCTGCCGAGGCAGCATAAACGCCCATTTTTGTCAGCCAGATGGGATTGTTGACGTTGTTTCAATTTCTGTGTACGAAGACACCGCCAAAAAAGCACGAAAATCCTCCACAGGCACCCACTTCAATCTCTTTTTACAACATGATGTAAATGGGATAAGGAAACATAAGGACAAGATCTCCAACCGACATATACCACTAAGGGAAGGTGTTATTCTGAAAGCTTTTGTTGATGAGAGAGAAGTCTTGGCAGAGACCATACCGGCAATCAAATCCTAGTTGAACCAGGGAAGGGAAATGCGCGGGCACAGGTGGTCAAGGAATGTCCGAGGCGCGCACATGATCGCTTTTCTAATCTTTTAAAAACCTATCTTCAAATGCTCTTTCTCGCCACTTCGTTTTCCAACTTTTCCATCCCGTCTTTACGAGTTTTTCTCTTAGCCAAGGTCTTTCTGCAACCCATTCTAGAAATGTCCAGAAACGTCTTCTATCTTCCAGCCTTTCTGCTGAAACTCCCATCTCTTTGCACCATCTTATGTAGCTTCGTTCAACCTTTTCTTGGAGCGCACCTGTAGCCTCCACTTCTTCCACCTTGAATCCCCGGTCTCTCAAGCGTCTACGTATGCTGGAGAGAACGTATCCTGAGCATACTTTGAAACGGGTCTCAATGTCAGGCCGCATGACCTCAACGATTTCATCTGCAATCTTCACTGTGTCATGCAAATATTGTCGATTCTCGAAGTTTGGCGGCTGGAAGGATGAAATTGGGATCCTGCGCTCCATGTATCTGGGGTCTGGAGGATAAAGGGCACCGACTACTACACCTAATAGAAGATCGCTCCATCCAGCACCATCTATCCAAATTACTTTTTCAGACATAACCGATTTTCACTTCCATATTTATGCGTGCTTCATCTAACACTCACCTTTTTGCCATTTTAAAGAAAATTGGAAGTAGCGGAGTACATCTCATGCGCGCTATCCGAAAATGCACGCGCGCGCCCATGACCAACGTAGAGGCCCTTTTGTTAAAAAATCTATTTTCCCTTGCCAACCCATGTTTCTACGGCTTCCTCGACAGCCTTGGATAGGTCGCCCTTTCTCCCGCCAAACCTCTCAATAGTCTTGAACCTGAGCTTCTTTTCCAGTTCATCAGAGAGCCATACGCTGATCCGACCCATTTCAATCTCCATCCATCGTTTGTTTTTGTTACACGTTTTTCTCGCGCGTGGCCGCGCTAGATGTTTTTCCAATAAGCAAATTGCCTTGCTCTTTCTCGCCACTTCTTTTGCCTGTTGTCAAGAGCTACTTTTGTGTCTGTTGTCATTTTTGGTCTACCTTAAATTTGCTTATCCCTATAAAGTAGTATGTGCTTACTGACTTATAAACGTATTGGTTTAAAGGCTTAAGAGTTTAAGCGCTAAAGAAATAGTCTGCATGAGCAGGTGTATTTTCATACGTGTAGCTTTATATGCATGCGCATTCCTGTCATCTACCGCTTTCACGAAGATGTTCCAACACCATCAAGTTTAGTTAGAGTTTTCGTCTTCAGGTAGTCCTTTAGATTTCTGCTTTCGAAGTTCGTAAAGAATAATTAGAGCCTCACCATGGGATATGCCCATCTTTGCCGCCAATTCATGTTCAGTCACGTCTGTTTGCTCGTGAAGGACAACGTCTCTAGTGTAGGCCTTGTGATGGGGGTACATGATCATGGCGTGAACGGTCTCTACAAGAATGGGCCAGAGCGGATTGGCCACAAGATCCTCCTTACTCATATACGTCCCTCATCAAACTTAGGATTTCCATCTTCAATTGCGCGCGCATTCTTAAATTAAATTCTTAGCAAACAATGAGTTTAAATCTTTCTCTTTTATAATAAGGGCAAGTAATTTAATAAGTAAAGATGTGCACTCGCGCAATTTGAGGAGGATTAGTTAGAAATTGACAACTGAATTGGCTGGAACCCCTGTTCTAATATTGCGAGAGGGAGCTTCCCGTTCTCGAGGGAGAGACGCCCTACGCGCCAATATTATGGCAGCAAAAATAGTTGCTGAATCTGTAAAGAGCGCCTTGGGACCCAAAGGCATGGACAAGATGCTCGTCGACAGCTTTGGCGACGTCACAATAACCAGCGACGGCAGAACCATTTTGAGCGAAATGGACATTCAACACCCAGCCGCCAAGATGATGGTTGAAGTATCTAAGGCACAAGACGACGAAGTCGGCGACGGCACAACGAGCGCCGTAATCATAGCAGGTGAACTTCTCAGCAAGGCTGAAAAACTCATCGACAAAGGCGTTCATCCAACAGTCATCATAGACGGCTACAGAAAAGCTGGAGAAAAAGCCTTGGAAATCTTGGAAAAGATCGCTATTCCAGTTCGCTCTCTAGACAGTCAATGGTTAAAAAAAGTCGCAGTCACGTCGATGGCCAGCAAACTTGTGGCTGAACACAAGGAACTGTTGGCCGACATTGCTTCGCAAGCAATCTTCCACGTTGCCGAAAAGGGTGAAAAAGAATTCAAGGCAGACATCGACGACGTTATGGTTGAAAAGAAACCCGGTGAATCGTTGAGCGACACCAAGCTCATCAACGGCATGGTTGTCGACAAAGAACTTGTTCATCCAGGCATGCCAAAACGGGTTGAGAAAGCCAAAATCGCCTTGCTTGATGCAGCGCTAGAGATTGAGAAAACCGAGTTTGACGCTAAAATCAACATTGAAAGTCCGGAACAGATGGAAGCTTTCCTACAGCAAGAGGAAACTATGCTGAAAGATATGGTTGAAAAAATCGCCAAGACCAGCGCAAATGTCATCATTGTTCAAAAGGGCATAGACGACCTTGCCCAACATTTCTTGGCTCGAAAACAGATTTTGACGCTTAGACGTGTCAAGAAATCCGACATGGAGAAACTTGCAAAGGCAACGGGTGGCAAAATAACCACCAACCTAGACGATATGTCAGAAAATGACTTAGGCTACGCCGAATTAGTGGAAGAACGCAAAATCGGCGACGACAAAATGACCTTCATTGAAGGATGCAAGAATCCGAAATCTGTTGCCATCCTCATTAGAGGAGGAACCGAAAGAATAGTGGCCGAAGCCGAAAGGTCAATACACGACGCCTTGTGCGTCGCTCGTGACGTTGTTCGAGAACCAAGGATCATGGCCGGAGGAGGCGCACCAGAGCTCGAAGTAGCCAGAGCGTTGAGACAATATGCACAGACCCTCCTAGGAAAAGAACAACTTGCGGTGATATCTTACTCTGAGGCGTTAGAATCAATACCACTGACCCTTGCCGAAAACGCTGGATCAGACCCCATTGATATTCTTTCAGAGCTGAGAGCCCGCCACGAAAAGGGCGAACTCTGGGCTGGAATTGAGGTTCTTGAAGGCAAAGCAAAAAACATGGAGAAGGCAGGCGTCTTTGAACCCTTAGCTGTCAAGAAACAGATTATCAAGTCGGCGACTGAAGCAGCAACTATGCTATTAAAGATTGACGACATCATTGCTTCTGGAAAGATGAAAGCCCCGCCGATGCCACCGGGAGGCGCTCCAGGAATGGGTGGTCCCGGCGGAATGGGGCCTTAAGGCGCTGGAGAGTTCTAGCATAACCACCGAAGAAGAGAAAATCTAGGTTGGTCCACCTAAACTAACACGCTTCGAAAGAGCCCGCTAGTGGGCGCATGAGCCCCCACAAATCGCCATGGACGCTCCCATTTTAGTGGAGCCTTCTTCAAGCATATCCAACCCCGCTTCTCTGTTCCACACTGCTTATCATCTTAAACAGTAATTCGCACGCGCATGGGCTTCAGAATTTCTAGACTTTTCTGTGAATTAACTCTTACTTAAAACTGTGAAGACTGACGTAGTCTATTTTCTTAATTGTGGGAGTGGTCACTGCGACGGTTCTTTGCGTTTCACAAGTTCTACTCGACGTTTGCCTTTGGTCAAAGACGAAACGTAAACCTTGCCATGGACTTCCATCTTCATCAATGTCTTGTTCAAGGCTCCGAAGCCCAAATCCTCGCGTGTTTCTCTGAGCACATCGAACAGTTCCTCGTCGGTCATTGCCCCCTTTTTCTCTAAGATCTCAACTATGGCTAAATCCAAAGGGTAG
>JASFPO010000138.1:0-4677 GCA_050115935.1 Candidatus Bathyarchaeota archaeon
ATTGGTGTGTGGATTATAAGGTTGGATCGGTTCATATCTGGGAAGGAAATTCTGATGGATGATGCGGGATGGGGAGACCTTATTTTGGGCGTGGTAATTGGCACTTTCAAACTGCCTGACCGCAGGTACTTGGAACGCAGGATCTCGGTCTCTTCTTTCCAGCCGCCCAACTTTGAAAACAAGCAGTATTTGGATGATGCCGTGAATATTGCTGATGAGGTCGTTGAGGTGATGCAACCAGACAGGGAAACCCGTTTCAAAATCTGCTCAGGATATGTTCTCTCTAGCATACGTAATCACCTACGAGACCAAGGATTCAATGTGGAAGAAGTAGAGATCGAAGGTGAACTCCAAGAGATGGTCGAGAAGGGCTACTTGAAGTGGTGCAAGGAAGTAGGGGTGCCAAGAGAGAGATTGGAAGACAAGAAACGCTTTTGGACGCTTCTAGAATGGGTTGCTGAAAAACCGAAGATCAGAGAAAAACTTGTAAAGACAGGATGGAAGAGCTGGAAGAGAAAGTGGCGAGAAAAGGTCTTCAAAAAGGGTTTTGAGAAAGACTAAAGAAGTGCGTAAGGCGCGTGCGGCTCACATCAATCAGCAAAGCTATTGCTTAGCTCACAGGATTCTGCCACCAGCTCTTTCTGTCTACTCATTCTCAAACGCTAATCCCCTGGAGCCTTTTCGATCGCCAAAAGCCTCGCCAAATCTTTCTCCAGAAAACCTAACCAACCCCGATCCAAGTGAAAACCAGCATTATCGCTAATCAACCTAACGTCACAAGAGTATCTACCATCGACGTAACCTTTACAATCAGACTCCTTCTCTGGAACGTGACCACACTTCTCCCTACACAGATTCTCCATGCATCCTTCTATTGCCAAGTAAAGCCGCTCGGCCTTGAAGTGGGGTATTATCCTTTCTGAAACCGCTTCGATATTTTCCTGCTTCATCTCTCTTTTCGCCGCCTCGGTAAACCGATTCCCTATAAGTATGCCCTTGTCGTAACTTCTCTCCTTGAGAACCTCGCTCATATCTTTAACAGTATCCACGCTAACACTCCCTGACTTTGACTTGGTTTCGGTTATTACACGTATCAATATCTTGTCGTCGGAACCCAATGGAGAAACGGTGAAATCCACCTTTTTTTCTCTCCTTCGAATTCTCTTTTTTTCGTAGTCTCTAACCGCTGAGATAACCTCAGCCTTCTTAACGAGTCCTTCTCCAATAGTTTTGCCACTCATCTAGCAACCACAACTCCAAGTAACTTCCAACAGATCCACACCATCCCTATTTCTAATCAATAGTTTCCATTGTAAGGTATCCTTTACTTCTTAGCCATTCGACTTGATTTCTTTTGTATCGCCATATGACGTCACCTCGAGTGTCAGACTGGAAGTCCCATGGAGAGATAAGAACAATGTCTCCCCGTCTCGTCCACATTCTTCTTCTCATTTTTCCTCGAATTCTGCAGAGCCGTTTATGTCCATCCTGACACTTGACCATAACCCTATCATTGCCCAACATCTTTGTTACTATGCCCATGACATCGTTGGCAACAGGCAGCATCATATTCTTGAGCTCTTCCTCGCTTTTCACTGTTCTTCTGCCCAAACATCCACCCCGTTTTCATACATGTATAATGGTCTTCAGACGATATAAGTATTTTCGATTCTGATGAAAATTAGTAAGACTTATATCAACTTCAATCATAGTTACAAGAAGTGGAGAACTGGTCGCCTCGTTAGACGGATTCCGCTTTACCCCATTGGCGGCGAGTTCTCCGCTGACTTGCTTTGTCTCATGCAGGGCAAGCGTGGCACGGAATGTAGATGAGCCGTAAGGTCCTTAATAGCGTGCACACAGGGTGAGTACAAAGAGTTCTAGGGGTTGTATTATCCTTGGGAAGAGTGAGATCACAAATAGTAAAGAATGTTGCAAAAGATCTAATGGCTCGATTTCCAAACAAGTTCACCGATGACTTCAGTTCTAATAAGCAGCTCGTGGAAGCCTTGACAAATGTTGCTTCGAAAAAGTTGAAAAACAGAATTGCAGGATATGTAACCCATCTAGTCAGATTGGCCCAATCTTCTGAAGGAACTCCAACGAGAAAGCCATGGAGACGTGAGTAAGAGAGGAGAGCTTCGATTTGTCTAGGGAACTAACTGACTTTGAGAGAAAAGTCTACAATTTCATCAAAAGGCAGGGAGAGATGCTGACTGCAAGAATTCCCACTAAGATGATGGGCGTCATCCCAATGTTGAGGAACAAAGGCTTGGTTGAAGTATTCAAGAAAAGAACGTCGGAATGGAGTTTCAAGAAGAGGAAGTTCGTGAGACTAAAGAAAGGCATCAGTCAACAAGAAGAATGAGCATGATTCTGAGGCTTGTACTAGATAAAACAAGGGAATGCGACGGAACACCGAAGCCAGATCTCAGGAATCAAGCTGTGGAGTTCATGTGCCATATATCTCACTTATCTTGTGTCCTCGTTATGAGACTCAATGAGCCATTCTGATAGAGAGTCTGCCTTTTCCTCAACAATACGATGCAGAACCCGCCCGATGTCGTACACAAACAGAAGAACGACACCTAGGACGATTAACGTAGTGATTGTCTGAACTGAACTTCCAACACTACCTAAGTTGTTAAGAAGAGGAGATATCGCCGCTGAGCACAGAATGGCAGCGATTATGCATATAGAATCCTTCAGAACTCTTTCTCGAGCCTTTCTCTCCTTTATGCCGAAACCCCTCAAGAAAAGCCTCACTGTCTTGTCACCTATCTGCACGGCATTAAACAAAGCTCTTACCAGAAAGATCCCTGCCATAAACAGCGTTGCAAATCCCACCAAGAATCCACTTTGCTGGTTAACACTGCCTAATATAGGTGCAATGATAACGCTAATCAACCAAAAGGCCGAAGCTAGCACTAGGCTAGTCGCCAGTTTCGGCATTCTGCGCTTGATTTCTTCACTGACAGGATTCACACTCATCCAATCCAAGATGTATTTCGCTTGCCCTATTCTCGCCGACGTCTGATATGCATCTACGACACAATAAAGGGACGTATGCTATGCGTGGTCGACGGTCAGGAGATGCTAAAGCAAAGACGTTGTCGTCTTCTCGCGAGGTTTTATAAACTTTATGTCTTTGATAGAAACCATCTGCTGGATTCGCGCAGAGCTATCAAAATAATGTCACTTTCTATATAATGCAACTTCATCATCAGTAGTAACGTAAACTTCCATATTCCTCAGCTTCATATTCTTTATCACTCTGCCTACGCCTCTTGCAATGCCTTTGACAGTCTTTCCTTGTGGAACTAGCACCAAAGCATATTTCAGCTCACTATCCCTAAATTCTTCCACGATCTCTTTTGAAACTGATTTTACTGCCTTCTTGGTGCGTATCTTCTTTTCAGGCTTCTTGTCCACTACTCTTAGATACTTGAACTTTGACATATGTCTCAGATTTCAGCGGGTTCTTGGTTGCAATTAAGTCTTGTGAATTGAAGGAACTGATTAGTCTTCTAGTTCTTAGTTCCCTCTTCTTATCTCAGGTATTAGCTTGGATATATACATCTTGTGTCTTAATACAAGGTTTATAAGACATGCTGAGAATATTAATATTAGCAGGGGTTTCAAGAAGAGGATTTACCGTACAGTTCTAACGATCTGGTTCTAACGATCTGATTCTGCTTCTGGGGATAAACCTCTGGCAAAAAGGAGAGATTAACATGTGGAAGAATAGGATTACTGGTGAAGATATTTAGGTCAAGCTATATATGGAATTCGAAGGATCCGCCCTTTTGCCTTGGATCTTGTGTAGAAGCCTGTGCTCTACCATCAAGGCAGTTTTTGAGGGATTGTTGACTTTTTCTAAGGATGAGCGTAGTCGAGAGAATTGAGGATAAGGGGAAGCAGGGTTTTTACTGCGCGCGCGCAATCTGACTGCTTTGCAAAGACCTCGTAACACGCTAGTCATTGGCTTACTCACCTAGATTTTCTAGTTCTAGTGAAGCAAGAAGATAAGATATTGTGGCTTCAGCTCCCCGGTTCAAGTTCAGTCCATGAGGAGTTATCCCGTCATAGCAAGCACCAGTTTTGGGATCATAAACCATTACGTTCTTCGAGTTTTTTCCCAAGAACCAGTCGAATGCAGTGTGGGCTAATTTTTGATACCGCTTCTCTTTAGTTGCTCTAAAACCGGTTAAGGCTGCTTCTACCATGCACGATGCCTCAATTGGTTGCTGATCGTACAATGCTCTATGACCATCTCGGTTATACCATCCTCTGTTACCAATCGGCACAAATCTGTCGTCAATTATCTGATGTTTCACCAGAAAGTCAAGGCTCTTCCTAGCGATCTGAAGATATTTGTCGTTTGCAACAACATCATATGCACTGAAAAGTGCTTGGGCTAAACGACCATTGGCATAGGTTAAATATGGCTCAAACCAGCACCAGTCAGCAGACGAGAAGTGCTGATATCCTTCTACGAGTTGATTAGCTAAGGACAGGACGTTCTTGGAGAGATTCTTATCATGTCCAAAGGTCTTATAGTAATGGCAAAGGCCAAGAATCGTGAAAGCTTTGGTTCTTGGGCTCTCGAAGTTGGATGTGTGTTTGAAGCCCTTGTCAAATATCTCCTTTGATGTGCTAATGATACGGCGACCACCG
>JASFPO010000139.1:0-4653 GCA_050115935.1 Candidatus Bathyarchaeota archaeon
CTAAGACGTTACGTGAGTTTCCCTTGGTGGCGGCTAACAAAATAGATAAGACCGACAAGAAGAAAATAGATGCTAACCTAAGAGAGTTCATGCACAGGATCAGCAACGGACATATCTCAGCTGTTGCGGATAAAGTGTTCCCTGTGAGTGCAAAGACTGGAGAAGGATTAAGCGCCTTAAAAAGCGTGATTCACGAGAAGTTGGTAGCAAAGGGGTATAGAACGCCGTTTAAAGTGCGATGAATTCGAGCTTTAGTAATATCGTAGAATCTTGGAGTATACTCTGCGGTTATCTATGTGTTAACCAAATAAGTAGTTTGGTTATTATTTCATGTCTGATCATCTGTGCTTATTATGGAGGTGCGCGCATGTTCTGAAATTGCGCGCGCTTATCGAGAGATATGAGGATACATAGAAGCAGGATTTTCAATGCACTTCGAATGAAACACAGGATATGTTTTTCAGAGCAGTAGCTCGCCTATGTCGTATGTGGCAACACATACGACCGTGTCAGCCCCTCCATAATAGATAAGGAGTTTATCATCGATCAGAATCGACCCACAACTGAAAACAACATTTGGAACTCTTCCAAAACGCTCATAGTCTGCTATGGGTTCCAAAATTGGCTTTTCAGAACGGTACAGAATTCGCTCAGGGTCATCTTTGTCAAGAAGGATGGCACCAAGACGGTATATTTTCTCATAGCTTACACCGTGATATATGAAAAGCAATCCTTCGCTGATTTCTATTGGTGGACCGGCTGCACCCACCTTCCAACTGTCCCACTTCTTCAATCTAGGTCCAACTATTGCCTTTATGTCAAACCAATTGCGGAGGTCTTTGGAATATGCGATACAAATGTCTGGGTCAATTCGATGAAACATAACGTAGCTTCCACCAACTTTATGAGGGAGAATCACTGCATCCTTGTTTCGAACACCTTTGAATGGTGTCATTTTTTCACCCCAATTCCACCGCTTATTGAGCAGATCATCTGTTGCTATGGACGTCAAAGCGACTTGGTGAGTGCTTGAAACAAGATCGTGTAACGCTGTGTATGCCATGATACACTGTTTGTTCAACATGGTCAATCGAGGATCCTCACAGCCACCCTTTTCAGCATTGTTTGTTGGCCCAAAGACTGGAGACGACAATCGCTCTTCAATGTGATAACCGTCTGACGAGGAGGCGTAACCAAGTCGAGATACTCCATCGTTGCCGACAGCACGATATAGAATGTGGATCCGTCCGTCCAGACGAAGAGTCGCGGCATTAAAAACTGCGCGAGCTTCCCAAGTGTTTCTCACGATAGGCTTAAGAATAGGGTTCTCTGGAAATCTCTTCATTGGTGGCCTTCCTACTGGTCATCTTGGAGTCATGTGGCTTTTTTTGTTTGTGAATGGAGACTATTGATTCAGGAGTTGTGTCACATATAGATGTTGCTTCTTAGCTCCTAAATGTTGGTATTCCAACGAGTTCATCCAAGATCTTCCTCATTGTCATCATTCCTACTAAGTATCCTTCTTCATCTACTACTGGCAGATGTCGTATGGAATGTGAAACCATGAGCCTCTTAGCCTTCGCAAATGAATCTTCTTTTCTCACTGTCAAGACGTTTTTTGACATGACCTTTTTTAAATGCGTGTCTAGGGGCACCTTCTTAGCGACGCTTCTAAGGATATCTCGCTCTGTGAATATCCCTTTGCATCTTCTTCCGTTATCTATTATCACCAGTGCCTCAGCATGTTTCTTGAAGAGTAACTTGACTGCATCTTCAATTGTCGTCTCCTCATTTGTTGTCACCACGTTTTCCGCCATCAAATCTTGAACCTTCAATTTTGGCAGACCACCACGACTGTTTCTAGGCTGTTTTGCACATTGTTAACCTCACTAATCTCCTTCAACTTCCTTAAGAGGTCTATTTAGTATACTTAGCCGACAAACTAAAGGTTTCCCATTGAGCGCGCATGCCAATCATTGGTTTACTCAACTAGAGTTTCTAGTTCTAGTGAAGCAAGAAGATAAGATATTGTAGCTTCTGCTCCTTGGTTCAAGTTTAGTCCCTGAGGAGTTATCCCGTCATAGCAGGCACCGGTGTTAGGGTCCCAAACCATTACATTCTTCGAGTTCTTTCCTGAGAACCAGTCATATGCAGTGTGGGCTATTTTTTGATACCGCTTCTCTTTAGTTGCTCTAAAGCCAGTTAAGGCTGCTTCTACCATACACGACGCCTAAATTGGTTGTTGATCGTACAAAGCTCTCTGCGCATCTCTCTTATACCATCCTCTGTTGCCAATTGGGACAAATCTATCATCAATCATTTGAAGTCTCACTAGAAAGTCAAGACTCTTCCTGGCGATCCGAAGATATCTGTCCTCTCCAACAATGTCATATGCTCTAAAGACTGCTTGCGACAAACGGCCGTTAGCATAGGCCAAGTATGGTTCAAACCAGCACCAGTCAGCAGAGGAAGAATGCTGATAGCCTTGTATGAGTTGATTAGTCAAAGACGCGATGTTCTTAGGGAGATTCGGGTCATTAAGAAAAGCCTCATAATAATGGCAAAGACCTAGAATCGTAAAAGCTTTGGTTCTAGGACTCTTGAAGCTGGATACGTGTTGAAAGCCTTTGTCAAAGATCTCCCTCGATGTGCGTTTAATTCCTTCAGAGAAACCAGTTGAAATCGCATGCCCGCAGGCCCAGAGAGCTCGTCCCATGCACTCTTCTGATCCCACATCATCGAGGAAACCACGGTCAAAACTGAGTAGATTGTGGAATCTGCCATCGGGTCTCTGCATATGAAATAAGAAACTCAAATATGTGTTAGCCAGCCTTCTTACATCGGAATCGTCATGAAGCTGAAGAAACCTCGTGCACGCGATTAGTGCTCGCGCGTTGTCATCTGTTGTGTAGCCTTCTTTTCTATTTGGAATCGAGAATTTGGTGTGTTGCATTATGCCTGTATCGTCTGTTAGAGCCTTGAGACCATCTAACTTGATAGTTGGATTAATGGTCGTCACCTCTTAATCTTCAAGGAGATGGTTGAACAACCTGGCATATTCTTCTGCAACTCTTGACCAGGTGAAGTCTCTACTGTAAGTATAAGCTTTCTTCTCCAAGCTGAGCCTTAGTTCTTCATCTTCTAGGAGCATGTCTATGCACTCAGCAATTGAGTTAGGGTCTCTAAACTTGCACAGTAATCCACGTCCCTCTGCTAAAGCCTCTTCAGCGTGAAGGTATGGAGTCGATATTATGGCCTTGCCTGTTCCCAGAGCATATGCAAGCGTTCCGCTGCTTATCTGATTCCGGTCAACGTATGGAGTAATATAGAAATCTGTTGCCTGCAAATACCTTATTAGTTGCTGTTTTGAGAGAAAACGATTGTGAAACCTCACGTGCTTCCATAATCGGAGTTCATTAACTAGCTTCATCAACCTCCTCCGATAACGCTCACCCACAGTCTTCCTAACCTCAGGATGGGTCTCTCCTATCACGAGATAGAGAATTCTCGGTTCTTTTTCAACCAGTGAAGGAAGAGAGCGAATAGCATACTCGATGCCCTTCCCGCGATTTATCAAACCAAAGGTAGACAAAACTATTCTTCCTCTCATACCAAGGGTAACCTTTGGCTTCTCACTACAGACTAATGGAACATCGGGACAACCATGAGGAATAATGCTGATTTTATCAGGGTGAGCGCCGGAGTTCTTTAATAATCTCATAGCGGTTCTCGTCATAACAATGATTGAGGCACTATGGCGTACAACGCTTCGTAAGACTTTTTGAGCAGTTGACCCAAAGTTTGACACGATAGTGTGGAGTGTAGTTACTACCGGTTTCTGAATACCCTTGAAAAATGAGTTAATGTATTCTCCCCACTCTCCTCCAAAAAGCCCGAATTCGTGTTGGACGTTCACCAGATTGATTCCGGATAGATTAACGTAGCGAGCAGCTTGGATGTAGTCGTCTACGAAGCTCCGTTCGATCTGGAATCTAACTCTCCTATCATAGTTGTAGATTGCACCTTCCTCATTTATGGCGACGACTCTTGGCGGTCTGAATTCTTGAAGCTTCTCTATGGCATCAACCAAATCTCTTGTGAAGTTTGCTATACCACACTCTCTCGGAGGATAACTGCTTAGATAAGCTATCATTTTGGCGTCGACACTGGAAGTGGATTGTTTTTTCGTCACTTTGCAGTGTCACCTTCTCGTGTGTGCACCTCTAGATTCTTCACTATTGTCGCTCCAATTATGGTTCCACTGGGTATTAGTATCTCCTTTTTTCCATCCTTTGTTCGCGGAATTGTGTGCATCAGTTTCATTTCCTTCACGAATCCTGTTTGGCCAGACAGGGTAACCATATCACCATGTTTGAAAGGTCTTGAGATGACCAGAAACATGCCTGCAACTGCGTGCGCGCGCTAAATGTTAGCGCGTCTTATTCAGAAATCGGTTTAACCTTGACAGCTCTCGGTCCTCTACCTATGTCTTTCACTTCGAACTCCACTTCTTCTCCTTCTTTGAGACTGCTTTTGCCCTGAATATCCGAGTTATGAACAAAGATTTCTTTGCCATCTTCGCATTTAATGAACCCGTAGCCTTTCCCGCCGAGCCATCTCGCCACTGTACCCTTTGTCAGGTATATCACCTCT
>JASFPO010000140.1:0-4638 GCA_050115935.1 Candidatus Bathyarchaeota archaeon
ATGTACGTATGCCATGGAAATCTGCCGCAAGAAAGAACCACCACTCATAGAAGTTGCCAAAGGCAGATTTGTAGCATGCCATCTACGTACAAAAGAATAAACCCCCTCTTTTTTCTCTCTATTTGTACATATTCGGACAGGTTTACCTTGGAAAGAAAAGTGTTTGGTGGAGCCAGTGAGCGTTAATTCCAGAAGAGAACGGTACCCTTACTCTAGAAACAGGGTGCTTCTCAGTGGTGTACTCATCGCATTATCTGCAATCCTATCTCTCTCATTGTTGCTTACTGACATTACCTTAATGCTTTACTATTTCGCCTCGACCCTTGTGGTCACAGCCATCACTTTTTTCCTAAAGAAACGCTTCTATCCACTCCTCACCAGCAGAAATGCTCCTGAAGAAAAGGAAATGAAGGGTGCTTCATGGAAAATGATACTGATCGCCTTTTTCATGTTGCTTGGATCTATAGCAATTCCGTTGCTTTTAGCTGGCATCTTAAGTGGCCCTGTGTGGTTCATCACGATTACAGGTTTCATAACAGGTGTCAATATCTCTGAGATAGTTTTGTACATTCAAGCAACCAGTAATCAATGAGAATATACGACAAGAACTCAACAACAGGCCAACGGTTGCTCTGCAATCATTCAGCAGCTTGGTTTTTCCATGAGCGCCGAATCGAGTCTATTCTTAAACAAGCCACGAAATGCTTGGGGTCAACCTCTACTACTTCAGGGACTTTCCGACTGCAAATTTCCTTAGCATACTTGCATCTTGGATGAAACTTACATCCAGAAATCGGATAAAGCGGGTTGGGAGGTTCACCGGGTATTCCTTCAAACTTGAAAAAGTCTCGGTCAATTCTCGGAATAGTTGCCAACAAGCCTCTTGTAAATGGGTGTAGAGGGGCTTTGAAGATTGTTATGACGTCACTGTGTTCAACGATTTTTCCAGCATACATGACATAAACATAGTCGGACATCTCAGCTATAACTCCCAAGTTATGCGTGATTAGAAGCATAGAGAGATCGAAATGTTGTTTCATAGCCTTCAGAAGCTCCAAAATCTGCCGCTGCACGGTCACGTCTAAAGCACTTGTTGGTTCATCGGCTATAAGCAGTGAAGGATTGCGGATGAGTGACATGGCGAGAAGAATGCGTTGGCCTTCTCCACCACTGAACTGATGTCTGAAATCTGAAAAGCGTCGTTTGGCATCTGCGATTTCAACCTTTCCTAAGTGCTCTACAACCAGTTTCTTTATCCTTTCGATTTCAGCCATCTGATGTTCTTCTAGGGTCTCACCAGTTTGGTGTCCGATTACCTCTATAGGATGAAGAGAGGCTATTGGGTTTTGAGTTATTAGAGCTATCTGCTTGCCTCTAATATCTCTCATTTCTTCTTCTGACAATTTCATCAAATCCCTACCTTTGAACAGAACTTCTCCTTCAATCTTCCACAAAGGTCGAGTTTCCCCTATAGGTTGGATAATTCTCAGAATTGAGAACGCAGTAACTGTCTTTCCAGCTCCTGTCTCGCCGACAAGACCAATGGTTTCACCCTTATTTATGGCAAGATCCACCCCATCCACTATTCTCACATATTTCCCATCAGCGCGCAATGACGCTTTCAGATCCTTAACACTTAACAACGCTTCCATTGAAGTCCCTCTCGTTCACCACTCGTTGACATAGAAATCCTCTTGTAGTTTAAATATTCTACGTTTAAAGAGAAAGACAGAACATAGGATCAGCTGGCGGAAACCTCAAAAGAAGTCACCAATGCACGTGCATTCTTTACTCTAGGCAAACAAACCTTACTCTGAACCTTAGCAGACCTCTTCTACAGCCAGAGCTGTGAGAAGCAAACCATACAATAGTATTGGGTATAGGATTCTTTTTTTCGTGGGCATAGGTGTGCCCATGCTTCGTCTCCGACCGAGAATTCTTGACCACACTTTGTACATCTTATATGTCCTTCTAGACGGCTGTAGAGGTTTGTCCTGACGGTTATCTGTTTCCAAGCCGCCATATCCTTTCTCCTCTCTGAAATGATATAATAAAATTTAAACGAGGTTTATATATCTAACCACAGCACAGCTGAAGATTGCTTCGAAACTAAAGTGTAGCAGGTAAGGTGGAAATCGGCTGCTGTTGAGTCAAAGACAGGTTTCGCCAACTTTAGTTACACTTATTATTATCAAAATCAATAATTACATTACGAAGTGAAAATTGAACGAGGAGGGGACGCTTCTCAAAAAAATAATTGTTAGCATTGGCTTAGTTTTGCTAGCCGTCGGAGCTGTAATTCTCGTATTCCCAGCGCAAGAACCCCACTTTGAGATATCAACTGCAAAGACATGGGATCTCCAGTCAAAGATATTAGAGCCTCAAAATGGGACTTTCTATGGATCATTGATGGACTCTGATAGATTGTTTCAACTGAACATATCCTCCTCGGGCCCTGTGAAACTTACGCTATCAATTGTTCGGCATCTTGGAGACCCTTCAAAAACTCCAATTTCCCCTTATCCTCAGACAAGAAGTAGCTTCAACGAAAAAGTGGAGATCGGATCTACAGGAACATATTATATTGACATAGAGAATGAGAACTCTTTTCCAGTTACTCTTAGTGGAAATGTTCTTGTGCAGGAAAAAGAAGAAAACCAACAGACCATCTATCCTTACGTGATTCCAGGCTTCCTCTTAGTGCTTGGAGGTGTAGGCGCACTGATTTTCGGAATCTTCAGAGGAAAGCCTAAGAAACTTCCAAGATCCAGAAATGTGACAAAAAGAAAAACTAAGAGTGAATAATCTAAAGGCTAGCTTGGTTACATCGCGAAATCGGGAATTATCTTTTTGCTTATAAGATCGATCGCAGCCTTCACTTTTGGTCCTATTGGCGAGCCTATGACAAACTGAGAAATCCCTGATTTGAGAAGTTCATTTATGCGTTCGATGCACATGTCGGGTGTGCCACAGACAGAGAATGCTTCAATCATTTCTTGGGAAACCGCTCCAAAAGCTCGACCCCAATCATTTGCCTTTAATGCCTCACGTATTTCTTCAGTTTTCTTTGGGTCTATTTCATGTCTCTCTAGTATTTGGTTTGGGCTGCCAGCTACGATAAACGCTACAACCGGAACCGCTGCCTTTGTCGCTTTCTTAAGATCTTCATGCACTGAGAACGAAGTGTAAGCTGCGACATCGACTTCAGCGAATTGCTTTCCAACCTCGTTGATTCCTTCTTTGACACGGCTGACAGCGTATTCAACATCTTTTGGGTGGCAAGCATTTATGAGGACGCCATCGCCGATTTTTCCAGCTAGTGCAAGCATTTTTGGCCCTTGAGCTCCAATGTAAATGGGAATTCTGTTTCTCGGTTTAAAGAGGAATCTTGCGCCAGCTATTTGAAAAATTTCCCCCTCGTGGACTACATTTTCTCCACTGGTAATCTTTCTGAATATGTTCACAGTTTCTTTGATTGTGGTGAGCGGCTTGCGCATTCTAATTCCTACGCTGGCAAGTGTTGTCTTGTCTCCGGCGCCGATGCCTAGAACTACACGCGCTGGAGCCAACTCGTTTAAGGTGGCTACGGCTTGCGCTGTGAAGATCGGGTTGACCATGTATGGGTTAGTTACTCCTGGACCCAGTGTTATCTTGTTTGTGTAGATAGCAGCAGTGGTGAGTGCGACGTACACGTTGCGATTGTTGAAGTGATCGGTCATCCAGAGGTTGCTGAACCCTCCTCTTTCAGCTTGAATTGTGTAATAGGTTAGCTTCCAGTAAGGATCTTTTGGCACAAACTCTATGCCAAACTTAACCATTTTTAGACTCCTCCTTTGATTTTGAGGGCTAATTCGTTCAGTTGCAGTTCTTTCAATGTTGTGAGGGTTTTTTCTTGTTCGAGCAAAACCGCAGCCTTAAGAAGTGTGGAAAGTCCAGATTCGTTGAGAAGAAGGTTTTGCTGCCATTGGTGGAGAATTGTGCTTGCTATGTTGCTGGGCATTTTAGTGTCGTTCTTAGATGAAAGGATTATGTTAATCAGTTTATCTGCAGTTCTTTCCCGTTTTTCACGAGGAATCAATTCTATAAGTTCAGAGTATTCCATTTTGATCGCCTCTTTGTCTCTATTGGGGTTGTTAGGTTTGGTTTCTTTCTACAATTTAAAAATTATCGTTGTCAAGGGAACTTACATGAAGTCAGACAAGCTCTGGTGCTTGGTTTTCTCTCTTCGTGATGCCGTTTCATTTTGTTCCTTGAAAACCCGAAGTTGCCCATAGACTCCATCGTAGCCAGGTATTACTTCTACTTCTTCTTCTCTCACGCGCACAATTGCTTCTGCAATCTTCGGATCAACAATTTCTGACATCTTTTCTCCAGAGACATCAGTCAACACAGCGTATTCGCTCCCAAATCTCTCGACTAGAGTATTGTATATTTTCCAAACTTTCTGAATACCCGGATATGTTACGCCTAGGACTGTTACAATTATCTCTGATAAAGGTAGAAGATGCATGTAGCCTATTGTGTTTGGAGGTTCAAACTTCACTGGACGGTCGGCGAGTTCTTCGACGCGTTGTTCTACGCCTTTTGTTAGCCTTTTGCGGCAGACTGGACATCGATCCCCAAATTTATTTGCCTCCT
>JASFPO010000141.1:0-4614 GCA_050115935.1 Candidatus Bathyarchaeota archaeon
GTCCCAGATATGCGCACGTATTGTCCATTCTTGCTCCAAATGAAGCTCCCTTCCATTTTTTCCGAAGAGTTGCTCTTAAGCTTTAGGAGATTCTGCCGTAATTTTCGGAGCGGAAGACTTTTAAATCTAGCTTCTCATATTCTTAGATGAGGCGAATCTAGGGTGGTTAGATGACTAGAAGAACAATCACTATTGAGCCAGGACTTGACCAAATCATAAATGCTGTTAGGGGCTTGCTTCTTCTCTTAGGCAAAGAGTACAACTATACCGAAATCGTGAATGGAGCAATCTTTTATGGCATCTGTTACTGGTTGAACATTCCTCATAAAGAAGCGGTGAAATTAGCTTCTGAAATTCTAACAACAGACTTGAAAATGGAAGGTATACAAGACGAGCTGAAGGAGCGATGGGACAAGGTGATGGGGAAAGTCCAATAATTCTCATCAAAATATGCTATGGGAGGTGAAAGGAAAATGAGTAATGAAGACGATATCAAGAAAGCTCTTTGCAGAACCCTAGCTGAAATCGCCAAAAGAGAAAAGAAGAAGTCCATTCAATTCGGCAACTACTGGGACGCATTGTTAGCAGGCTTTGCGGAAGGTTTCTTCACAAAGGCAGAGAAATCATTTTGAGCATGGAGACGAGCATCAAAAGTTCTCCATGCTCCAGCGCGTATGAAGGCTGAGGAAGATACGCGCGTTCCAACACACAATTCCAGCGCTCTTAAGATTTTCTTTTCTCAGAGAAATAGAAACACGACCACCAGAAACAACAAGATAAGAACGCCAAAGCCGAGAACCGTTAAAACCAGCATGATCAGAGAATCAAGATCACTATTCAGAAGAACATTGCCTCCCAGCAGCTCTCATGATAGAACTCTCTTCTCCAACAATGCTTTGCACCATGAAAAGCGCTCTGATCAAGCATTCGTGGTAAAAGAGATTGCTTCTTCTTTGAGATTATAGAGTCACCAACTTTCAGAAGCTCACCGCAACGTACGCATTTGAGAACCCCAAAGATTGTAGAATGACGCTTGAAGATGTGTTCAGATAATCGAATGCGATTTATCGCCATTATGATCACGCTTGTGCGTGACAACATGTTAGCAAAATAGTGTGATTTTAAGACTTCTCTTCAGGAGAGTTTTCTGCACACGAGATTTTGCAAAAGACTTTTATTGACGGAGGAATAAAAGTGGTTTTCGTGTCTATAATCTAACTATAGAAGAATATTTCACAACCTTCTATAGTGTCAATGTGTATTAACCATGTTGGAGCAAACAAATAGGAGTATCATGTTGATGGGTAACGGCGATGATGGCTAAGAAGGTAGCCGATTGAGTCGTAGCAAGAACAATCGCAGTGAGCGTTCGCGTGCCTGGTGGGTCTGGGTAGTTTCGACACCCATATTCTCGCTTTTCGTCTCAGTTTTCTTGAACATCTTCTCCTTTCTAGATTTCACTTTCAGGGTTGCAGTGGTCTTGCTTGCGATTGTTCTATGGTTCATTTGTCTACTCGTGGCTATCATTTTTGATTGGTTGGCGAGAAGGTTAGAACTGATGAGGGACATCTCGCAAGATGATGCTTACATGAAGCAATGGGCATATCGTTTGAAGATTAATTCTGACGGAAGCGCTGAAGCAAAGCGCACCTTGGAAGGGGTCAATTTTGCTGAAAATCGGCGGAAATTTGAGTTTGAGTCTTGGACTGATCCAGAAAGAAACCGATTATACGAGGCGAGGCTCAGAAGAGAGAGAAAGCAGATTGTAGATGTGACCGTGACCCCGAGTGGAAAGTCTCCAATTTCTATATTCAGTTCTAAAGAGGTCATTCCTATAGATTGCCACAAAGCACATAGAATTACTCATTCAATTCCCTTGACTGACCCAAATCGCAGACCAAGAGTTCGATACTTGAAACCCGGCGACGAATTCAAGATTGAGTTTATTGAAAACCATGAAGTGAACACATGGAAGATCAGAGGAGATAGATATCGCCATCGTGTGAGTCACCCAACAGAATCGCTTCATGTGGAAGTCACCTTTCCTGAAGACTGGGAGTTTCCTAGCGAGTCAACTGACAACGTTGTAGGTTGGTGTAAGAGCCCGACTTCAGGGGAATGGAAGAGAACGGAAGAACAACCAGAACTGAGACGAGGTAACAAAGCTGTATGGGAGATCAAACGTCCCCGATTGTTGCACATATATAGGTTTTCATATTCAAGAATGAGACTTAGACGCTGATTCGTTGTCTTGATTGTCGGCAATAATGCTACCAACGTGAACGATGATAGCTACAGAAACCCATTTCTCTCTGCTTTGAGAATATCTGAGTTATGAAGAAGCTTTTCTTCAAAATTCGCTTTTTTATCTGAAGCTTTTGCTTAGCATAAAACCTAATATCATCCTTCGGATACAGAAAAGCCTAAGGCGTCAAAACATGCTGGACATCAAACTCATGCGAGAACACCCAGACACCGTAAAAGAAAACCTGAAAAAGAGAAGAGACCCCGAAAAACTTCGAATGCTGAACGAGCTGCTCCAATGCGACGAACAATGGCGACGCCAACTGACCAAGCTAAATGAGCTTAGACACAAAATGAACCTCGCAACCGCAGAGATTGCCAAGTCAAAGAAAGCTGGCAAAGACACTGACCAGCAAATCAGGGAAGCGCGCAGAATTGAGAGCCAAATAAAAGCAGTAGAACAATCTGTGGATGAGAGCAAAGAGAAGGTTGATTACATTTTAATGCGTCTTCCGAATCTTCTGCATGAATCGGTGCCCTTTGGCGAAGGAGAAGAGGATAATGTTCCAATCCGAAAATGGGGTGACACGCCGAAATTCGATTTTCCAGTGAGAGACCATGTTGACTTGGCTTCGAACTTAGGCATAATTGATGTTGAAAGAGCAAGCAAGGTTTCAGGAGCCAGGTTCTTCTACCTAAAGAATGAAGGCGTCATGCTTGACATGGCGCTAATTCAGTTCGCGCTTGGCAATATGATAAAGAAAGGCTACACTCCCATTGAACCTCCCTTTATGATGAGACGAAGACCATACGAAGGCGTAACCGCCCTGAGCGATTTTGAAGAAATGCTATACAAGATTCAAGATGAAGACCTCTACTTGATAGCTACATCAGAACATCCCATGGTTGCAATGTTCATGGATGAAGTTCTTAACGCCCGAAACCTCCCAACAAAATACGTTGGATTCAGCGCCAACTTTAGAAAAGAAGCTGGCGCCCATGGAAAAGACACACGAGGAATATTTAGAACTCACCAGTTTAACAAGGTTGAGCAGTTCATCTTCTGTAGACCTGAAGATTCATGGAAGATGCATGAGGAACTTATTAAAAACGCTGAAGAACTTGTCCAGAAGTTGGGCTTGCCATATCGTGTTGTCAATGCCTGCACTGGTGACCTCGGAACAGTTGCTGCTAAGAAATATGACATCGAAGTTTGGATGCCAGCACAAAACAGATACCGCGAAGTAATTTCATGTAGCAACTGCACCGACTATCAAGCGAGAAGGTTAAATATAAAATATCGAGAAAAAGAAGGCGCGCCGCCAAAGGGCTTTGTTCACACCCTTAACTCCACTGCCTTAGCCACGGGCAGAACGATGGTCGCGATTCTAGGAAATTATCAGCAAAGAGACGGCTCGGTGCTCATTCCTGAAGTCCTGCGATCTTTCATGAGTGGAATAGAGAAGATAGAGCCTAAATGATAAACCTTTTAATACTTCTATGCTAATTTTCTCGTCACAACGGAGGTTCATCTTGCCCCCGAAAAGACGTGTACGTGATAAATGGCGAAGCAAAGACTGGTATGCAGTGACGTCTCCGCCCTATTTTGGTAACACTGAGCTAGGCTCGATTCCAGCTGACGACCCAAATAAGCTGGTTGGAAGAATTATGGATGCTACGCTTTATGATTTGACTAACGATTTTGCGCATCAATATTTGAAGATGTTTTTCCAAGTTCTGAAGGTGGAAGACAAAAAGGCACACACAATTTTTAAGGGACACGAGTACTCGCGAGACTTTTTAAGAAGTCTTGTTCGGAGGAGAACCACAAGAGTGGATCAGATTCTTAGTGTCACAACTCAAGACGGCTACAAGTTACGGGTTGCTGTTTGCGCTTTCACTTTGGTGCGGATAAGAACCACACAGGAGCATGTTATCAGCAGTATTATGAGGAGAATTGTTGAAGAGAAGGCTAAAGCGCTCACTTTCGATCAATTCGTCCAAGAAGTTGTGCTTGGAAAAATCGCATCTGACGTTTACAATGAAGCAAAGAAAATTTCGCCCCTACGCCATGTTGGCATACGAAAATCTAGGTTGGTTGCTCAGCCTCCATTGGCAGGATAGACATATCGAAATTTTTTCCTTGGTTTTTTCTGAAGGAAGATAATCCTTTTTGAAAGAAGAAAATTCGCGTCTACCATTTTTAAAGAAAAGGGTTGCACGGGAAGCCGCTCTTCTACTTTACACGGCTCAAGAGAAAGAATATAAACAAGCCAAAAAGAGAGCGGCAGAGAATCTGGGAGCAAGGGCACTCCCCAGCAATTCGGAAGTGGCAAGAGAACTTGATGCAATTGCAGAAGAAAGAGAAGG
>JASFPO010000142.1:0-4596 GCA_050115935.1 Candidatus Bathyarchaeota archaeon
GCTCTGAAGCGAACATCGGCTCGGTTCTTTTTGCTCTGCATAAACCCGCTGAGGCCCTGAAAAGCTACGAGTCCGCTTTGAGAATCTTTGATGACCTTGACTTAATTGAGGATGAGGCTAAGATCTATCATAGCATGGCTTTAGCTCGGCTAGTTCAGGGTTCTTCCAACAATCTTGAGCAAGTCTTGCAGGACTTGGACATTTCTTATGGATTGTATGAACGAGTCCTAATGAATGTAAGAGCTCCTAGGTTCCGACGGAAGGTGATAAGAAAATACATCACAGTATCAGAATCGCGGTGCGCTGCACATCTTCTACTGTACGAAGAAACGAGGAATAAACAATATTTGAAGAAGGCATTGAACTGCATCGAGTTGGCGAAATGCAATACAATTGTTGAATCCTTAGAGATAGGGGGCGGAAGAGCACCGTGCCCTGAAGCCGAGCAGCTAATCAACCAGGAAGAACAGAGTTTGAAGAAAATTGAAGAATATACAGCCAATGAGCAAGTTCTACGAGAGAAGCTACAGTTGAAGGAGATTACTCCATCTGAGTTCAGCAACAGCATGGAAGATATTAAAAGAAAACTCCAAGCACTCTACAAGAAAGTTAATGATCTGCGTTTTGAAGTTTCCGTGAATTGCGCTGATCAAGGTAGCGCTCCTCTCACAAGAAAATACGAAGTTCTCAAACGAGCAATGGATGTATTACCTGCTGATGAGAAATGGTGCATCCTTGAATTTGCCATATTAATGGTTGCTCGAGAAATAAGGAGTGATGATGCAGCAACATTCAAAATCGACCAATCAATATCACACATTCCATTGACGAACAAGTTAGTTGTTTTTCTGGTTGACCAAGCTGGTAACATCAATCATAAGGTTCACGATGTCAATCTCGAAGATGTTTGGAGATTAGCAGAACGTTGTCGCTCTATATTTAGTGAATTGCGCAATCCAATGACGAAGAGAAGCGAGATTAACAAAGAACTTGACACTCTGTCCAAGAAATTGTATTGCACGCTGGTTCCCAAGGAGATTAGAGAGAAGATAAAACGGTGTTTGAAAACTCGGAAAGACGAGAATAGCCATCTTATTGTTGTTCCAGACAAATTCCTAAACTGGGTACCTTTTGAATTAATGTTCGACGGTGACGGTTACTGGGGATTGAAGTATGCCTTAAGCACAATCTTCAGCTTGGATTTAGCCAGATTGTGTGTACAAAAGAGAATGGAAATAGAGAGCGAGTATGAAGTGGATGCAGAATTGAAAGATGGGGCCTTCTTGTTGGTGAAGAATCCGTTGTTCGATTTGAATGAGGCGGAAAAAGGAGTGGATACTATAGTTGAGATGCTCAAGAAAGAGAAAATACAACATAGTGTATTGCCTCACAAGAAGGCAAACCAACTGGCCTTTGCTACCAAAGTGAGGAAAGAACCACTTAGCGTATTACATTACGTAGGACACGCAAAGTTCATGGGAGCAGACCCAGCGCTCAGCTATTTGGCATTGCACACAGAAAAAACAGGGGAATGCAAAGCTTGTAGCGAACAGAAAGAGGAAGATCACGTAGTTGATCAATTTCTTGCTACTGAGTTTATCCAGAATGTGAAGTTCAAAGGTTCGCCGATTGTTTATCTCTCGGCCTGCGAAACAGGGATTGCCTATGTCGCGTTAGGTGATGAGATGTTTGGGTTGGTTCGGGCTCTTATGTATGCAGGAGCGACGACTCTTGTCTTGTCAAGGTGGGGGGTGTTAGAGATGCCTGCTCGCGACTTTGCCATTGAATTCTACAAGCATCTATTAGAAGGCGAGCCAGCAGCTGTTGCTCTCAGAAATGCCCGCAGAATCGTCTACAATAGAAAACGTCATAGCTTCATTGATTGGGCCTCCTTCTACCTACAAGGAGATCCCTTCAGAACCTTAACATGAAACAAACACTCGTGTGCGTTGGCAGCCTCGGCTTTTCCCTTAGAGGGCAATAAATAGCCGTCAGCACATCGTACCGTGCGGGAGCAAGCAATCTCATGGAACAAACATATAGTGGGGCACCGCGCGTGGCCAGCCGAGTCAGGGTCGTCGGTTCAAATCCGGCCGACCCCACCATTGGAGAAACCGACCCCTTTCCTAGGCGCATTCTGTATGGTATAGAACTCACGACTATTTTGACTGTTACGACTAGTTCTAGACCTTGTAGCCGAATCCGCCTAGCACTCGGGCAGCCCGGGTCAACCTACTATGTTTTCGCAGGCCAGCAAGCCCTCCAACGTAGACTTTTCGGCCTTTTCCTACTAGCCTATATTCAAACTCCATCGGCTCCCAACATTTTCTTCAGGCAAGGTTTTCCCGACGTTTTGACGTCGGCTTGCAGGGCGCGCGTATTGCTTTGCAAACAGCTTGCTTGGCGTGCGTATTGCCAGGCGGCCTTCTCACTCCGCAAAATTCTGCTTTGTAGTGGGTTAGTATCGCGCGTGCATCAATAATCTGAGGATAAGAAATTTCTTAGATTAACAGACTGAGGATGACTACTTGCTTGATATTCATTTTTAATGAAGACATTAGAGAAATAGATTACCAACCAAGTATGGATATGACAGAAAGAAAATAAAAAAAGAGAGTATTACAGGTTCAAATCCCAACTTATGGTTTCCATTCCATTAATACTTCATTCATCCTAAGGATATACTATTATGCCCGATATTTCCGCTACTGCAGTCGTTTCGCTTGTCAGCATTCCATCAAATGACCCCATTTTCACTACACCTGCGAAATCACCTGAACCATGTGTACCCACAAATGTGCCTGAGAGTAGGTAACCCTCTGTGATTTTGCCTCTCGCGCTGCCCTCAATGGAACCTTCTGGAAATGTGAGTCGCCATTTTGCGCTCAGGGTTCCTTCTCCAGTTATTGGGTCAAGACATAAATGGTTATACCATTCCTCAAATGTTGCAGTGCCTAAGCCGTCTGGAACAATTACTTCTTCTGTTCCAAGCCAATAAGAACCTTTCAGGTGCATAACGCCTTCTTCACTAAACCACATTGTTCCAGGGTCAATCATCTCCATTTCTACGTGACTCTCATAGAGTTCTACTGTTTTTGCCTTTACTGGTGAAACTATCAGCATAGAAAGTGTTAGTAGGGCTATAATTGACATCAAAACTTTCTTTTCCATTTTTTCACCTCCTATTCGTTCCTTGCTATTCCTAGTACGGGAAAAATATGTTACCATTTTTTGCGGGAATCTAGAGGTAATCTGGGGGACAAAGGCGAAAAGAACAGATTTTCGAAAGGCTTCTTCAAAATCGGTATCGGAAATCAAAGAAAAAGGATGGAGACGTCGCCAAATATTCGATTTGGGTGGTTAATGCCAAAAATGTGGTTTCTGATTTTTATCGGTCTCACCCACGCATAGCAACTTTGTGGTCAACGTATCGCTTCATGGTCTCCCTTTCGTAAGATATCCGCGCCTTAACGATTCTTCCTCCTCGCCCTCTCTCTCCAGGGAAGATTCTTGTCTCTACCAGTCCGCGTCTGATTAGTTCAGATATCGCTGATCCGTGTCGTCCGCCACTACCATAGACACTCCTCGAAGACACTCCTGCGCCCTTTATAATCTGAACGAAACTTCGCCAACCCGCCTCTTGAATGAAGAGCCTTCGCTTCATATAATCCTCTATAAAAGCTCGAACCAGATAGTTGAAGGCCATTTCAGCTGCCTTGGACTCAAACTCAAACTGAAGTGCAGCATGGATTGGAGTTGATGCAGTTTGAGAGGCTTTTGTGTCCAGCTCTCCTCTTCTCAGAGGTAGTTCGCTCTCCAAGTATCGCTGATGGTACATCTTCTTGACCTTTAGGAATTTCGCTGGCCCCTCCCTTGTTTTCTTCTCGTAAAGGCTGATCTCTCCTTGGAATAGACCTATGATTGCATGGACTTCTTGTGGAGAATGCATATCGCGATCCATTACTGCTAGAGTTGTGAACCCTTTTGCCTTCAACTCGGGGATGAGTGCAGTCAACCATTTCCGGGTCTGAACAGCATGATGCTGCAGCAAAATGTCTGAGACAACTTCAATACAAGCTCGTTTTGGTGCTTTTGGCGGTCTATCCAATCCACGAAACGCTGAGGTCAAAGCAATGTTAATGTTAGTTAGGTTTTCCACTCCTTTCAGCTTGAAGACGTTTGGCATGTCCTTGATGATTTGGTCCGCTTGGGGATTGCAGATGAGGAGGAAGAAGCTTGCTGGAAACTCCTTCGCAAGGCTCTTCGCTTTTCCAGGGTCAGTGGTGACATAAAATGTGACCTCGTCATTTTTCGCCCCAGTTTCAAGGAATTCCTCTATCAGCAGGTTCCTCTCGTCACAAGAAGGCGCGGTCAACACCACTGCATAGTTCTTAGGAATCCCACCAAGCAACAGATTGTCAAGCTTTTCGTATCCTGTTGAAATGCGACCCGGAAGAACTTTGGAAACCTCAAGTGTTACAGGCCCAGCAATCTTGCGCTCTTCCTTCTTCTCTTCCTGAGAGCGAAATGTGATTCCCCAACAGCTGAAGTTGTGATGATAGGGCTCCTCAAGGAGATGAGAGGACCATAACTCAC
>JASFPO010000143.1:0-4521 GCA_050115935.1 Candidatus Bathyarchaeota archaeon
AACATGCATCTCCAATGTGAGGTCTTCACCGACTCTGGTTTCTTTCTCAGGTTGGACTAGTTTGACCTGAACGTCTGCGTGTTCAAACCTTTCTAAACCTACAGCCCTTTCTTCGCTTGGAGTTAGCGTCGCGAAGCTCGCTGTCGATGATGTAATGGTCGGAGCGTGCAGAACTTCGCTCAAAGATACAGCGAGCTCTCTTTCGTCCCTAATCTTTTCCAAAAGCCGCTGAATCTGTTCGGTTTTTTCAGAGTGCTTTGCCTTCGTGAAGGCTTCCGCTGCGACCTGTAACACTTTTTCAGCCATTGTGTAATATTTTGCTTCCTTTCCCGGGTCTGTTTCCTTCTTAGCATTGTCCATGTAAACGTATGCGTCAAACAGGCGTTGCGTGGCCATGGCGTATTCTGAGGCCGTCTTGAAACCAGCTTTGAAGTAGTAGTTTGCAGCGGTCTCTATGTGTTTCCTGGTTGTTGAATGCATTGCAATGTCTCTTGTGATTTCGAATTCCGTTCCAGCTTCTAATGCCTTGCAGAAGCTACTGTGGGCTAAGGCAAGGAGGCTTGTCGATTGATCAAGGGCGTGTTCGTTGGCTTGTTTGAAGAGCTCTGATGCCTCCTCATACATTATTGGTGATGCTCTTGCTTCAGCCATCATCATTTTTTGCCAAGCTTGGCAGAGATAGACTAGTGGCTTGAGCTCTTTGCGTGTCTGTTCCGTTTCCACCTTCGCTATCTTCTGGAACGTGTCAGTTGCGATTTCGTACTTTCTTGAGCTTGCCGCGTGGTCGCCCTGCCTATCGAGAATCTTTGCTTCTTCAACTGCAATCCTTCCAAGACAATACTTTCCTCTCGTGTCTGAAGCTTTGATGAGTCTCTCAGCTAGGTCTATTTCGTCTGCTCTCTCAATTCGGTCTAGTGCATCTTGTATAGACTTCTTGGCTTCTCGGAATAGCTCATTCGTTTTCGTGAAGCCTTCTATTGATTTCGCACTACTTTCTTTTCTACTCAAATCCTCTGCTTGCTCCAGAAGTGACCATGCTAGAAAGTTCGAAGACAGGTAACTCCATAATTTTGATTCCTTCAGCAGATTTGCGGTTTTTTCATAGTGCTTCATTGCAGTAGTGTATTCTCCATTTTCATGGGCGAATTTGGCTCTCTCAATCTCACTCCAAGCTCTCATGTAAGCAGCATAGTCCATGTAGAAGTCAACGAAATGTGGTATTTTTTGAGCTGTGACTTTGTACGCGGCGAATGCATTTTCGAAGTTTTTTGCAGCCTGCTGGTTCTTACCTAATCGGTCTTGGTTTCTTGCCATTTTCCAATAGGCTTCAGCAACACGACTTGGCAAGTTGACTTTCTTGAATTGCTCAGATGCGTAGTCGTAAACCTCAATTGCTTTGATCATGATTTCCTTGTCTCCAGTTAGTAGATAGAGTTCATTCAGTATTCCTCCGAACCAGTCAGAAAATCCGCCAACAGTCGCTATATATGTAGGCACGGGTCGGGATGAAATCCATCTTTTGCAGTGTGAGACACCATCTTCCATATCCGAAACTGCGCTTTCAAGGGTAGTTCTTTTTTTGTCTTTGTGTGTTTCAACTTTAGCTAAGTCCGCCTCTATTAGTCCCTCATAACTCCTACCGACGCCATAAATCCAATCGTGAGACGGAAATGCTCTTTCTACAATTTTGACGTATTCTTTTCTATGAGCCAAGGCTTCTTCTAGTAGTTTTGTCTTTTCATCTCTTTCAGTTTCCAAGCGGGAATGGAGATGTAGTGCTTTGCTAAGTGCATGAAGAGTAGAACCCGTAGCGTCTGGGGAACCTGAACGGGTTGCGTGCTGCAGTCCTTTGCGGCCCTTATCCACCGCTTTCTTCAGCATGCTGCGCTTTTCTTCCATGGTTGTTACGATATCTTGTGCTAGTGAAGAGTAGGTTTCAGCGTAGAACAGGTAGGTTTCTGCGATGAAGAAATCTTGAGAGACCAATTGGAGGTAGCGAATGGCTTCTTCAGCGTGTCTGATGATCTTTTCATGTCCTTCCTTCCTTTTGTCGGGGTCTCCTTCCCCCAGATCCATCCAGTTGGTAACAAATGCAAGTATGTAGGACGCGACACCCCTCAGATAATTGTCCCTTACAGTAGTTCCCTGTACTAGCATCTCTTTAGCACACTTCAGTGCTGATTCAGCTTTTTCCGTGAAAACAAGGTTACTCATGGCTGCAGTCCAGTTTGACATGGCAACGTAGTAGGGGTTATCAACCTCAATGGAAAGCTTCAGCGCTTTGTCCGAGTAGCGTAAGCTTCTCCGCATGAGTTCTTTCCTTTTTTCCATACAGGTATGCGCGTAAAAGCTCTGAAGGCTAGCTGTGGAATATGCACGAAGGAGTTCACTCTTGTTACCAAGCTTTGACAAGGATGCGATGGCTCTGTCAGCACACTCTATTCCTTCTTGAGCGATGTTTCGCATCTCTTTTGAGTCAGGCGCAACGCGTAGACTCTCAACAAGACACAATAATAAGTCGTTGCACATCTCTCCATAACCCAACTTATCTCCAGCATCTTCGTATGCCTTCAAGCTGCTATTTCCAAACTTGCGACATTCTTCAAGAATTTCCCTTTTCTCTGAAGGACTAGATGCTAGCCAGGAACGTGCATACTCGGCGATGGCATTACAATGTGCACCCTTACCCTTGTTTTTCAAACCGTCTTCTTTTTCGAAGAGTTTGGCAGCATTTCTATAGGCATCTACTGCTAGTTGCCTGATCTTCCTGAAATTTTCCAAATCCTCAGCCTGCGTGGAAGCGCGGCGGTAACAAAAGCCTATTCTTTCCCAAGTTTCAGCAGCAAGGGGAGTGGCTAAGGATCCCGAACGTAACGCCTGTTCATAAGACTTTGCTGCTTCGAGCCAGTTATGTTCTCTTTCTCTTTTCTTGGCTTTTTTCACTGCAGCGCTTTCACCAGTGTCTGAAGACATTTGCATCCTTCATTAGATTCGTTTCTGTGTTTGAAAAGTTTTCGTATACTAGCGTGCGGAAAACAGGTGTTCTTCCGGAAATGCTCTGACATCAAGTGATTGCAAAGATCTAACAAAAGATTAAACTTCCAGCATGGGTAGGTGCACCGTCGAGTGATGATTTCTCGTTCAGGAATTCGTGCGCGAACGCAAATCTCTAAGCGCCTTGATTGTGCCATCTCCTAAATATTCAATGGTGAATCCTCTCTTTTTCATCATTTTGATGACTCTTTGATTGTCTGAGTGAGTCCTTGCCTGAATTGTCTCAAGCTGTCTGTCTCTGCAAATTTCAATAATGTGATCCAGCAATTTATTGCCCAATCCTAAACCCTGCCAGGGATCAGCAACGATTGTTGTCACTTCGCCAGCTTTTCCATTCATCTCGGTTGTGAGTCGAGCAACTCCGATGATCCTTCTTCGTTCCTCCTCGACTAATTCAGCTACGATCGAGATTTCTCTTTCATAATCGATGTTGCAGTATCTAACTCTGGCTTCGTGTTGCATTTCTTCGATATTTTGTGGGAACCCGTGACGTATCGTTTCCTCTGAAAGGTTTTGGAACATCTCCAACCATAAGGATTCATCCTCAGGCTTGATGGGTCTCAGGAGCACCATTCGGCCATCTTGAAGTTTACAAAAATCTTCGTATCTTGTTGGATACGGGCTTATGACCAAGTGTTTATGATGTTCAATTTTCCTAAATACCCCTTCTTTATCTATCACTATACGAGCATCTAAAGCCAAGGCTTCCTTTTCATTTATGAACAGAGGATTGATGTCCACCTCCTTGAGTTGGGGAAAGTCAATGAGCATCTGGGAGAAACGCACTAGTATTTCTTCGAGAAGTTGAATATTAGCTGGTGGTATGTTTCTGTAACCCTTAAGAAGTTGGTAGACCTTGGTTTCCTCTATGATCCTTCTGGCTAAGGCTCGATTTAATGGTGGAAACCCTGCAGCAGCGTCTTTGAAGACTTCCACTCCGATGCCCCCCATGCCGAATAGTATTGCTGGGCCGAAGAGGGAATCGCTTTTTGCTCCGATAATAACCTCGTACCCATGCTTTTTGATCATGGGTTGCACCGTGACCCCTAGAATTTCTGCATTTGGCTTGCTATCCTTTGCCCGATTCATGATGCGATCGAAAGCTTCTTGAAGCTCTGTCTTGCTGGTTAGGTCAAGGGCAACACCGCCAACATCAGTTTTGTGAATGATTTGAGGAGATAAGATCTTGAGCACCACTGGATAACCCATCTGCGAAGCTAGAATAGTCGCCTCCTCCGCAGTTCGTGCGACCTGTGTTCTCACGATAGGAATGTTATAGTGCGCAAGAAAGGCCTTTGCCTCTTCCTCTGTAAGTATTTCCCGATCTTCAAGTGCAGCATTTTTCATTATTGTTATGATCGGGACTTTTGGTGAAGTGATATCTGCTGGCAGTTCCTCAGCTGTTTCATAGAGCATTTCAAGGTTTCGTTTGTATTGATACATGTACATGTATGTTTTCACTGCTTG
>JASFPO010000144.1:0-4431 GCA_050115935.1 Candidatus Bathyarchaeota archaeon
AATTGTATTTGCTTCACGAATACAAAAAGAATGTCTTCGGCAAATGGAAATTCCTCAGAGCACGAGCAATCTGAGGAGAAAAGTTTCTAGTGTTTAGGTGTGTTGGACTTTAGGTTTTCTTGTGGCGAAGTAGATAGTTGAAACGACGAAGACTATCGCTGTTGTTAGGAAGATGAGCATCAAGTTTCTAATGAATGCTGAACTGGAATTCAGGGAATTGTATTCGGAATCTGAATAACTGTGAGTTTGCTTATAGTTGTCATAAGACTGCTCAAGTGAGGTGTAATTGTACGACCATTCGGAGTTCTCAGATTGCAGTTCATTGTAGGTTTTGAATCGAGGCATGTTTATTCCAAAACTAGAACTTCCAAAGTGGAAGTGATCACTGCTGTCGTAAAATCCAAGAATGATTTCCACCCAGACTGTTCCGATTTCGGTTGGTGTTACGCCAGCGTTTCTAACTATGGTCCCCGCAGAAACCACATCACCATCGTCAGCTATGTAATTTGTCCAGCTGGCACCCGCTCCACTAATGAAGATAAGAAATGTATAAGCCCGTATTTCCTCTTTGACATCGAAGGTTATATCAATTGAGAAGCTCTCTCCGATTTTTACATCAATCGGAGCTTCAACTTGATAGGATACCTTTCTTCCACAATTTCCGTAGTGGGTTGTTTCGTAGGTCTTCGACTTGATTTCTGGCACCATTTGTGCTCCAACGAAGAAGACTAACGAAATAATAGTTGCCAATATTTTCGTATTCATGCTAATCACCAATTTCGCATTATTGCATGTGACATATTCATTTGAGGTTGCATTAATGATTTAAGGAGAAATGTTCTATCTTCATGGTTGTTTTAAAGATGAAAAAGATGATGCTTGCTGGTTTATACAAAATAGCCAAGAGTGATGTTGAAAAAGCAAGCTTGGTTCTAGGAAGAGTTTTTCATGATGGTCCACTAATGATTCAGGCAATTCCAGATGAAGATGAAAGAAGACAGAAGCTTCCCTTGGTTTTTGAGGTTTCTATAAGGTTTGCCTTGAAATATGGTGGGGTGTATGCTCCATCAGATAATCTGGAAGGAATAGCGATTATACTTCCGTACAAACAAACAGATGTGACATATTGGAGGCTATTGAGAAGTGGAGCTCTTAGACCTCTAATGAAGCTTGGAAAAATTAATCGTAGACTCCAAGAGATTCTTGCTCCCGTCATTAAAGATCAAAAAGAGATTCTAAAAAGGGATTACCTGTATCTTCAAACAATCGGAGTATTACCAAAGCTACAGGGACATGGTTTTGGAGGGAAACTGCTGAGGGCGATAATTGAATATGCTGACAATGAAGAGATTCCGATCTATCTGGAAACAACTGAAGAAGATGTCAAACTGTATAAGAGATTTGGGTTCCAAGTTTTGAAAAAGAGGAAACTAGCCACTATTGATCTCAATATGTTGGAGATGGCGAGAGAAACAAAGTAAAGGCTGTAACTGGTCAAAGAAAGAATCAGAACATTAAAAGAAGAGTAAGATGCTCAGTGTTTACTTCATATTGCTTGTTCTTCAATCTCTTGTCATTGCCTCTCTTCGAAGTTTGGGAGACAGCTTCTCAATGGCATATCTGAGTGCAGTTCTGGGCATTTCCCTCTTGTTCCTCATAACATAATCAAAAACCTCTTTTGGATAGTTGTTGCTTGCCTCCTTCAGCATCCATCCATAGCCTTTCTGCACCATAATGTCTTGGTCGGTTAAGAGGGCATCAGAAGTCTCAAAAATGGCTCTAAGATTTTTCTTTCTTCTTATTGAGTAGATCAAAGCGACTGCGCTGGCTCTTCTTGTCCAACGATAATTGGATCTTGTCCATTCTCTTACATTCTGAATGAACCCAGGAAACTGGAAAACGAAAGCTCCAAGGGCATGTGTGCAGAGATCGTCACAAGCTCCCCAACTGTGCACATGTTCTTCTAACCATGTTTCGAGAAGCTGAAAATCAGACTGCTCATACAGTTTTCTAAGACGAAAAGCCCAGTCAAATGCTATAATCCTCTCCTCTGAATAACCCGATTCTAACAGATTATTGCATAATTGCAGGATCTCATTCTTCGGTTTCTTCCTGATCTCTTGAAAGAACTTTGATGACAGTCGCCTAACAACGGGGATTGGGATTCCATAGAGCTTTGGAAATTCCTGATACTGCTTCTCCCAGCGGAGCCTCTTCTCCTTTTCCTCTGGGTTAGAACGTTTCTTCAGTTCACTCCTGATTTCCTGAATGATCATGCCCTTTGCCTCCAATCATCCTTGTTTGCACTAAGCTGGATTTTATGATTTGCGGCAGAAACTACAGAAAAAAGAGAGATTAGAGTTATTGTTGTAGTCTTGTTATCTTTCTTCAAGCTTTGTTTCCTCATAGAACATTGAGGATTTTAGGTTCTATCTTCTTGAAGCCGGCATGCAATCCGCAACGGCTAGCGTGCTGGTTGTAACCCGACTCACTTTCTCTTTTCGTTTTCTGCGACCGTTGTTTTAGAGAAGCAATATTGTGAGAATGGAGGATAGTAGCAAATGACAGCGCGCGCTGAACTTGGATTCCGAATCCGAACTGCCAATTCATAATCCTTTTACTCTTACCGTTGAAGAAACTAGAAATCCACAGAGGGAATAATCTAAATGTGGAAGAAACGAATCTCAATCGCTTTGATGCTAGTGTGCTCTCTGGTACTGATTTCTTCGATCGCACAGGCTGCGACAATCATTGAATGCACTTTCGACAAAGACTGGTATTATCCAGGTCAAACAGGTTACATCGCAGTCACAGTATACAACGATAAGAACCTCACGATCAGGGTCAATAAGCTATCTGCAACCATAGACTATTACTACACTGACGGCAATGTCTACCTACAAACATTCTACAACTATCCTGACCCCCCGAAGGAAATCCTGCCAAGAAAATCCTATACTTTCAACATTCATTTCAACCTGCCAACGGACATAGCCCCTGGTTACACAACTCTTCATGTAAAAGCCGAAACCGAGATTTGGATCGAAGGCTCTGAGTGGCGATGGTCAGACCATCCAGCCTACAGTCCTACACTCTACATAGAATCGCCCTACAAAAGCCAGTTAGAGATACAAGAGGCTACAAACCAAGAACTGGAAACAGCCAACGAAGAATTGGAGACGACCAACCAAGAACTGGAAACAGCCAACCAGCAAGTAGCCGATCAATTACAGGAACAGCAGATCCTCAACCAACAAACCACAAATATGATGTACATTCTAGGAGCGATCACAGCGGTTCTCACCGTCGTGGTCGCCGTGCTACTCGTAGTCCTCAGAAAGGCAAGAAGCTATGCACTGTCTCTGTCTGCATCCTAGTCAAAGTGCACCCAAAGTATATGAGCGTTTGTGCTTTACCGTGATAGCGTGAGCGATGCGCGCGGGAAGCTGGAGTTACCTATCATATATACGAGCGTGCGTTTCTACATTTTCGAATGAACTAAGTCATTTACTCCTCTTCAACTAAGTCGGCAGGACGTTCCAAATACATGAAGAGAGGAATTTTCTCAACGCCTACACCTCTGTCAATCATAATATCAACGATTTTTTCACCATTTAACAAGATTATAGGAACTGCACCTTTCTTGAACGAGGCTGGGAAGCCGAGAGCGAAGCGGTGAGAGAATAAATTTTTTTTATAACTATTGATAATCGAAATGGCTGAGTTTGGTAAGTCATGCGCGCGCGAGCATTGGCTTGCATCAGGATTTCTGTAGCAATTGTGCAATCTTTGAACCTAGTTGGTTATACTGGTGAGCTGCAAACGGTGTTGTGGGAAAAAGCGACGGGATCGGGTATGATGCGTTTCCCCTCTTCAATTCTTTGTCTAAATCGAAAACTACTGTTTCTTCAAAGTTATGAAAGAAATAGAGGAAGAGCTGCTTTTGTTTCAGATCGCAAATGTTCGAGTAGAGAGTTGGAGAACGGATGTCAAAATGGGTGGCGGAAAGAACTGAGCGAATTACGTCAACGGTTGCAGATTCAGCATTCCTTAGAATCTTATCAGCGATTTGGTATCTTTGACAGGGGTATTCGTCAGAGTTTTTATAGTCTGATTGGATGAAGTTAGTTGAGATTTGATAGTTGCCTTCTTTGTAGATGAAATGTTGTGTCCCCTGTCCCCATTCAACGATGACCGAGTTGCCTTTTGCATCCGCTATAGGCACCTTTAATATGTTTAAATCAGGGACATTATGTTGCTGGAAGAATTCTACAGCCTCTTGCACCGTTGCGAAATCTGTTAGGATCTTTTCCACAAGGTCTCCATTGAAAGTGGGTTTACCTGAGTCTCTCTGCCATCCTGTGGGATTGACGGCGTTCATGTCCATGAACAACCCATGTTCGTTCATTCCGCCTTGAAAACTGTCAGGCA
>JASFPO010000145.1:0-4413 GCA_050115935.1 Candidatus Bathyarchaeota archaeon
CGTTGAAAGTAAAATCGATAGCCTTGTAACAATCCAGTGGCTTAACGACTTTTTGATAGGTGATTACGGTGTTTTAACGTTAGGTCTATCGAATGCGCTATTGACGGTTCTTCCTATACTATCAGTTTTTTTCATTGCATTCAATATCCTTGAAGACATTGGATATACGCCTAATCTGTGTGTCTTGACAAAGAGAGTTTTTGACAAGCTTGGATTAAGTGGTAGTGCTATTATGCCCTTGGTCCTTGGCTTTGGCTGTAAGACAATGGCGACTCTGACAACAAGAAGTCTGCCGTCAAGAAAGGAAAGGTGTATTGCAATATACTTAATTGCATTCGCTATCCCTTGTGCAGCTCAAATGGCATTGAACATGAGCATACTCGGTAGGATAGGTATAACAGCATTTGTAATAGCTTTTTCTGTGCTCGCATTTGTCGAGATTGCAGCAGGAGTGACTTTAAACAGGATTTTGAAGGAAGAAGAGAAGAGCGATTTTTTACAGGAGTTACCAGCCATACGCCTGCCTAACCCAAAGGCGGTGCTGAAAAAGACCTATTACAGGATGCGGTGGTTTCTCAAAGAAGCATTGCATATTTTCATCTTGGCCGCGATAAGCTTGTTTATAGCCGATAAGATGGGAATACTCGAAGGCCTCAAGAACGCAATCCAGCCTCTTATGGAGGGCTTTTTGGGGTTGCCTGTGCAAATGGTAGATGCTCTCATTCTATGTATGGCAAAACATGAAGCCGCCGCTGCAATGATTATCAAAATGATAGAAAGAGGACATCTTAATTACATTCAGTGCATAGTTGCTGTAACTATTACCACTATGTTTGTTCCTTGCGTTGCCAACATCGTAGCTATGTTCAAGGAACTTGGGCCAAAGCGGGCTGTCCCAATGATTCTTATCATAAACATAAGCGCTTTTCTGATCGCAGGACTATTGAACTGTGCGTTGGTTGTATTTTTCAGGTTATGAGAGGACTAATGTGATGAATCATAAGAGAGAAAAAGATGAGCATATTGAGCGACTATATTATATGAAGGAAGATGGCACAGATTCAATGGCTGTTCTAAAAAGCATTATGAATGAAAACTATGATGCTGCCATAATCGACGAACTTTCATTTGAAGACATGGTTCAGCTAAGCCAAGACAATAATATGATCGCTCTTACAGAAAGAGGTGCTGGTTATGCCCGGCAGCTAATTCGTGCCCACAGACTTGCCGAAAGATTACTTTACGATGTCCTTGGTGGAGATTTCGAATCGGGGGCCTGTGAATTTGAGCATACGGTTACGCCGGAACTGGTGGACAGTATCTGTATCTTACTTGGGCATCCAAAGGCTTGTCCACACGGATCGCCGATACCGGAAGGCCAATGCTGCAAAGAATCTTGCCGGACAGCTCAGAGCTCTGTGGTGCCGTTAGTCGAATTAGAGGTAGGCCAATCCGCACGAGTTGCCTATATCAATTGCAAAAGTGACCAGCAGCTTCATAAAATAGACAGCCTATGTATAAGACCGGGGGCAATTGCTACGTTGCACCAAAGATACCCGTCCTATGTAGTTGAGTGCGAGGACAGCAACATTGCCATGGACGAACAGATAGCTTCCAATATCTGCGTATGGAGAGAACCTCAGCATTTCCCACTGACCGTAAAAGAACCGCTTGGTCAACGAAACAGAAAAAGGACCGGCCGGAGTATATCCAGACATAGCAAATAAGGCACGTAATAATATTCCCCTCCCATCACCGCTTTGGCAACCATCCCTCGTTCAAACCAATCCTATAAGAGAAAGGGTATCCTCTGTTATTTTCGCTCGAAGCAGCCTCGGCAAGAATAAAATTCTTCGGCAGACCATTTTACGCAAGGTCACGTATTTCGGTAGCGTGAGTAACCTTGTGCATACAATATTGTACGCTATCGTTAGTTAAAACACTGCAAAGACTAACAAAGCAAACCTGCAAAAAGCAAGGCGACTCATCATATATTTTGCACGGAGGGTAACATTGGCAAAAAAGGAAATGTTGTACGACTAAAACTCAATTGCTTTGTAGCATACACGTATGTATACCTGAACCGGCATTCTTTATTAGAATAACATACATAGCTTCGAATTCAGTGCTTGCCTGCTCATTTTTCTAGGACACATGAATAGGCTCACAAGAAAATTCAAGATAAGTTGAATAGAATTAGACTCCGGATCGTATATCATTGTAGAAGTAATTGTGTCCGAGTATCAAAAGAGCCAAATGGAGATGATTGGACATGAGGACAATAGAACTCTGGCTGATCTGCACTATAGCAGTATTCGTTGTTCTCCTCTTTGTACCGGCGAAAAGACGATATCGATGGATGCATCTACTTCCCTTCTTTTCGATTGCTTTGGTCATTTTCCATCTACTGATCGAAGGATATCGCTGGCAGATGGTTGCAGCTTACTTCCTGTCTTTTCTGCTTGCACTCTTTACTTTGACTAATGTTCGTCGATCAATCCTGTCTTCAGAGCAATCCATGCTGATTGACAGAAAATGGCTACGGATTCCCGGTGCCATAACGAGTTGTCTTTTGCTGTTGATCGCAACGGCTCTCCCGATTCTTTTTCCCCACTTATGGCTACCGGAGCCATCGGGACCCTATTCCATAGGAACCAGAAATCTCTATTTCATCGATACTGATCGTTCAGAAACCTTTACGCCCGATCCGAACGATCATCGCGAGGTGTGTGCGCGAGTCTGGTATCCGGCAGAATCGCCGGCAGGAAGGAAACCCATCAGTTATGTTGAAAATGCCAAGGAGAGAGGCAGAATCCTCACATGCCATACGTCGTTTCCATCATTTATCTTCTACCACCTTTCCCTGGTTGAAACTCACTCTTACCGAGACGCTGAAATGCTGGAAGGACAGCAACGGTTTCCAATTGTAATATTCTCCCACGCTTACTGGGGTGGGATTCTGCAGAATACTGTTCTGATGGAAGAATTAGCAAGCCACGGTTATGTTGCTGTGAGTATCGGACACGCATATGAAACACCATATTTTATCGAAACGGATGGCACATTAAGGGCTTTTGATCCATTCAACAAAGAGTATCAACTAAGAAGCACCGAACGGAAAGCGGCTAAACACATAGAACAGAAGATTGTCCAGACACAAGATCGTCAAGAACTCGAGTTGCTGTTTCGCGCCATATGCGCCCAACGTCCCAAGTCGATAGAGAGTGTTCGCATTTGGGCAGACGACATCAGCTTCACCATCGACGAGTTGGAAAAGATGAACAGCGAAAACGGATTGTTCGCCGGAAGATTAGACACTGATCGCATCGGTGTCATCGGGCATTCCATGGGTGGAACCGCTTCTGGCCAAGCCTGTCTGACCGACAAACGATGTAAGGCCGGCATTAACATGGATGGCATTCAGTTAGGTGAAATGATTGAGAGGAGTCTGAGTCGTCCGTTCATGTTCATGCATCACGATAACGTTGGGGCAAGAAACAAGATGCTAAATCGAACATTCTTCGAGCGATCAGAAGAACCCGCGTATCTGGTCCTGATTAGAGGGACCAGACACATGAACTTCTCGGATTTCTCTCTTCATGGATATGGAAGTATTGCACGGCTTTCAGGTGTCATAGGAAAGATAGATGGTAAACGCTGCATGAGGATTCTGAGTGACTATGTCCTGGCGTTTTTCAACAAACACCTCAAAGGGCAGGATTCAGGTCTCCTGAATGGCTCTTCTTCAGAATACCCGGAAGTGGAAATACACATCCGGAAAGGCCAAATATTTAGGAGCTGAACAACATCGCCAAGACTAGGTGACATCGTGGTCGAGTAGACGTAATATGGCTTCCTCATTTAGGCATACTTTGTTTTCCCTGTTTCTCCTCTCTTTCGATTGAGGAGTGTCCTAATATTCTGCCATGTGAAAGAACGTCAACGTCGCGTCATAGCCAACCTAATCGAACTGTACCAAGCCTGGAACGAGCCGGAACAAGCCAAAGAGTGGCGAGCAAAACTGCCGCAAAGGGAAGCTTTGGAAGAGTGACAGAACACACTCAAGGTCACTTTTTTCGCGAGCCGAAAAACACCGCCAAGACCAAGTGACTTCGTGTCTCCGTTTTGCTACCACAGACAGCGATTTTTTCCATATCGAGTCCTAAAAAATGTTAGAAATTAACGCGTTGTGCGAGTTTTAGTTTACTAGCAGCCTAATCTTTAACGGTTGGATATTCATTTTCATGTTCAGCACGATACCAACGGTATGAGAAAGTATCTTACGAATGATTCTGTTGAGCAAATGCCACAGGTCTCTGGCAAAGGTCGTCTTGATGTTAAATCGCTGTTCCAGTTGTCCTGCGACCGTTTCGATCAGTCGGCGTTTGCCCGTGAGCGTCCGGATGGTCTGTT
>JASFPO010000146.1:0-4348 GCA_050115935.1 Candidatus Bathyarchaeota archaeon
TTGCAATGTCTATTCCAACAACTTCGAATCCGCTGTCTTGCAGAGGCTTAGCGAATCTGCCAGTTCCGACACCAGCATCCAAGATGGTTTTGTAGTTGCTCAACTCATTGACCAGAGTGCCAAATAGTTGCTTCTTAACATGTTCTGGTGGACCTCTTGTCTTGTCGTACACGTGCGACACTGTGTCGAAAGAGATTCTTTTCATTTCAGAATCATCTCGTTGCAGTAAAGGTTTCCAAGTAATCTTATTTATTTCTTGCATCCTCGAAAGGCGATTCTGCATATTAAGTTCAACTCGGATTCCGAAGAATCAACGGTGCTTATATGCCTTAGAACATACAGTCTATGCTGACGCACATAATAGTGTGGTGTGAACACCCATGAGAGCCCTAATGAAATCCCGAACGGGCAACTCCCTTGTACTGGGCAGCGTAATGCTCGTCGTTGTCTCGCTAATTGTCGGAATTCTCTTCTACAGCTATGTCACTGGCTCTCTTGACACAATGACACAGAATTACAACACCCAGATGCAGCATCTTCTATTGGAATCGGCTACGGTAAACAGCACTCACATATCCGCTATGTTGAAAAACTCTGGAGGTAAAGCCGTGAAGATAACAAACGCCTATGTCAACAATATCCCGAAACTTCTTCAACAAAACCTTCAGATAGCCCCATCTACAGTAGAAGCTGCTTTCATCAACGGCGCATATCAACAAGGATCAAGCTACAAGGTAAAGATAGCTGGAGTTTTCGGAATACTGTTGAAATTTGAAGTATCATTCTAGAGACATCAACAAGGGAAGTCAACTGCCTCATTTACTCAGGAGAGATGCTAGCTTTCTCTTCAAGCTTCAACAAAATCTCTCTGATCAGCTGCTCAACTTCTGAAACAATTTCACCGACAACAGAAAAGCAGATTCCCAAGTAACTGAAAAACGCATCATGCTGTTTCATTTCTACGATTTCACCAAAACTCCGAGCATGTACCAATGGAGGATGCTCATTTTGTCGATAGGCAAACAGAATTTCTTGGTTTGTAGAATAACCTGCAAATAATTTGAATCTGCGATTGCTATTGTAGATTCGATGCAGTTCTTTCAAAAAGTCTGGGCTGACATCTTCTGCTTTGCTTGGAAGCGAAACCAGAATAGACGGATGCTCAATTGCTTCAAATCCAAAAGGCAACGCAATAACTTCGATTGCGCCTATTGAAGTGTCAACGTTGAACCATAGGTGTCCTTCATCGCTAATCTCTATGTTGGGATATCTAGATGGAGCCAATCGTGCTCTTAATTCGTCGAACGCGATAAGAAACCTTGAAAGGGCACATCCAGTATCTTCCTTTTCCACAGACAAACTCCAATTATCCACATCTTTTCTCAAACATACTTCACCATTTATGAAAAATGTTGGCTACAGACTTAAGTTAATCTAAATTCATTCGAATCACTCAAATAGGTCAATGGCGCCTGAAGGAAGGATTCGAACCGGCGATGTGCTGGTGATATCTCCCGAACTGGCCCGATCTATGGTGTGACTTCCCTAGTGACTATGAATTCGCAGATGTAAGTAGATGAGGAGTTGTTTTCTGGAAGTTTCTTCCAAGATAGGTGGTCAAGTTTTAAGTTTATTTGCTATCTGCTTTCCGAATTCCTTGCACTTTGGAAGCTCTCCATCTACGATGGGGCCTTTCATGTCTGCAACCTTTATAGACAGCCCAGGAATAATCAGTTTCAATCTGGGAACCTTTTCGTTTATTCGTTTCTCCATCTTCTTCACAGCCTTTTCGAAATCTTCTTTGATATATGTGTCGAAAACAGCTGCCCATTTGGCCTTCAGGTCAAGTTTGCCAAGTTTGTCAATAAGCTTCTTAATGCCACGGACAGGTCCTCCCCAATGATTTGGCGATCCTATCAATATCGCATCATAATCAGCTACCCTTTCAAGGTCGACTTCCTCAACATCGCTGATAGCGGTTTCTATTCCTTCGACTTCTCTCATTCCCTCCACGATCGTTTCTGCTACAAGCTTTGTGTTGCCATGCTTTGTGTCATAAACGACAAAGACTTTAACCATTGCATTCACCAATAATTACATATCTTCTCTATTTTTTATGACTTATGGAAGAATCTAAAAGTGGATTAGGAGAGATTTGAACTTCGCCCCATATGCACGCGCATGCATAGTAGGTTTGTGGCGCCGGGGGTGGGATTCGAACCCACGCGGCCTCGAAAGGCCACAGGCTTTCTGCGGGTTTTTTTGGACTCCAGGCTTGAGCCATACGTTGTTTCGTATTGTCTGCTCCCTACCGGGTTTCCCGCTTTGCGTTTGCGCTGTTTGCTCTAGGAGACCCCGGCTTCTAGCATGTTTAAAGGTTAGGAGTTGTTTTTTAGGTTTTTGAAACTAGGAGCTTTTTTGCCACGCTTTTGGGTATATTCCACGGGGCATAAGCACACGTGAGGTTTTGGCTACGAGTCCATGATTCATTTTAAGAATCTGTTCGGTTGATGCAAGCGCTTTTGCTAGGGCTATTGCTTCTCCTTTTTGAGTCAGCATAGCCACTATGTCGTTGGGCTCTATGCTTGTTTCTACGGAAACTACTCCGGGTGCTGCTAGAGATGCTCCATGGCATATAGCGTCTACGGCTGAGTCGCGTGTGTAGATCTTGGGCAGAGGTTCAAGCGCTTTTTCCATGGGTTGTATATATTTTCGCAGTAAGGTTTCGTCCTTATCTTGTTGCCAACTCGACTGCATGTAAGCCAAATCATGTAGCGCTATCAAATCGGTCTCTTCTGTGAAAGGCCCAGCTCTAGTCCGGCGGAGCTCTTGCATGTGGGCGCCTACACCTAAAATCTCGCCAATGTCATGGCAAAGCTTTCGAATGTAGGTCCCAGCTTCGCAACCCACCTGGAACAACACGTTGCAGGTGTCTTGCTCGAGAAACTGCGTATAATAGATTCTTCTCTTTCTTAGCCGTCGCTTAACAGAAGCTCTTATAGGTGGACGCTGATAGATGACGCTGCAAAACTCTTCTAACACTGCTTTAACACGGCTTTCAGAAACTGCTCTGTGAAGTCTCATGACGCATATGTATTCTTTTCCAGCAAACAGAAGCGCTTGAACAACTTTTGTGGCTTCTTCCAGCGCAATGGGTAAGATGCCGGTCACTTTCGGATTTCCCCAGCATGAGGGAACATTGCCTTTTTCTTTCATGCTTCTAGGGTTCCGCCGTGACCTGCATGTTTGATGTTGAGGAGACGTTTAACCCACGCTGTGACTTCGTGACTTGAGGGGCCTGCAGGCTTGTCGAGATTGATTACGCCGAGTCGAATGTAATCTTGGATTGGTCGCTGTTCTGGTTGATGCCCATGGCGAGGGTTAGTTTCTTCCTCAGCTATCACTACCAACTTGCGCTTGATTTCCCAAGGTGGCAGAGTGTTTGGCATTAAGTTGTCACCATTGATGCAAAAATGGATCGGTCCGAGTTAAAAGAGTTGAGGTGTCTGCGAATATGTCATAGGTTTTTGTCATCTCAAGCATGAGAAAGGCGAATTCTCAACAAGAGGTTCGAGCAATCCTGAGCTTGTTTGATGGAGAAATCAACCTATATGAGAAAGAGACAGAAAGAGGTTTAGAAAAAGCCCCTCAAAATCAAGAAAATGACGAGACAAAATATTTGGACAGCGAACTGCTTCTGAGCAAAGAAAAACTGCAGAGATAGATTCTATGTAATATAGGTTTTCGCCATCTTCAATAACTTAAGGTAAAAAGCTCATTATAATGAAGGTTTAGATAAAGAAGGGGGTTGTGTGACTGTCGTTGAGTTCGCTGCTGGATCTTTGGTCTAGGTCTCTTCTTCTTCCCATTGTTCGATGATTACCTTCTCATCACCGATTTTGAAGGATATCTTCAACTTTATGGAGGAGTTAGTTTTGAAAGGAAACATACTGTCTTCTGCAAGGTCTAATGGAACATAGATCAGGTACTTGCCGTCTTTTCTTCTAAACAACCTTCCTCTACCCTCGGAAACCATGTAAGCTCTCACCTCCATTGAACTGAAGATTAACTAAAAATCATAAACTCCTAATATAAGTTATGGACGATTCTGAACAAAGTTTGAATCATATAAACCAAGAAGCGAACGATTTATGAATCATTCTTGTAACACCACAAAAGACGCGGAAGCTTCACCATTTCGAGAACATTGCTAACCATTAACTACCTCTACAACCTCGCCCAAAGCCCTGTTACGACCAAGCCGAACAGCCTCTTCCCTACCTAGACTGGCACTGAGCTTTACCACTTTGGCTCGAATGTTAGGCCACTCCTTACGATTTGATTCAAC
>JASFPO010000147.1:0-4253 GCA_050115935.1 Candidatus Bathyarchaeota archaeon
CAAAACGCAATCTGCTGTTTTGGAGGTTATGGAAGAGCGACAGGTCACTATTGAAGGAGAAACCCATTTGTGTGAAGAACCGTTCTTTGTGTTGGCAACGCAAAATCCGATAGAGTATGAGGGAACATATCCTCTTCCAGAAGCCCAAATAGATCGTTTCATTATGAAACTTTCAACGGGTTATCCAAGAACTATAGATGAAGAGAAGCTCATCGTTGAAAGACGTATAGAGTGGAAGAAGGATGATCCAACAAGAGACCTCAAGCCAGTTATATCTGCAGAAGATTTTCGTGCTTTGCAAAAAGTGGCAGAGAATGATATTTACATAGATGACGTTGTTATCAACTACATAGCAGAAATTGTCAGAAACACAAGAGAACATCCGCAAGTAGAAGTAGGATCGAGTCCAAGGGGAAGCTTGGCCTTGCTTAAGGCTTCTAGAGCATTGGCACTTCTAAGAGGAAGAGACTTCGTGACTCCTGATGACATCAAGATTCTTGCTACTGATGCCCTTGCCCACAGACTAATACTGAAAGTAGAAGATGTGATGAGACGAATAGACGAACGAAAAGTGGTGGAGAAAACTCTTGCCACAGTAAGCGTTCCGAAAGATTACAAGCCAAGGTGATTTTCTTTGAATTTGCTCGCGAAGGAAACCCGTGTGCTTCTAACAGCGTTCACGATGATCTTCTTTCTGGGTTTCCTTCTGGCCAACTCTATACTAATTTGCGCCTCATTCATTCCACTTTTCATCTACTTCATAGGGGTCTACGTTGCTCCCATCGAGGTGCAGATCAAGAAACTTGGTCTTCCAAGCTCAGCAAGTCTCGACGAGGTCATAGATGTAGAAATAGCAGGCAAGATAACAGGTGGTCCGGGTGCAGTTGTTATCTACGATGAGATTCCCGAGTCTTTCCAGCTTGTCGAAGGAAGCAACTACAAAGTGGTGTCTAAAGGTTTCAAGGAGAAAATGTTTGGTTTTTCCTACAAGATTCGGTGCACCAAATATGGCTATTTTAGGCTTGGAGTAGGCTGGGAGACAAGACACATCTTTGGACTTGCCTTAAACCGAGTTTCGGTTAAGGAGACTGTCCCATTAAAAGTGTCTCCTCCGCTGCCTAACATACGAAGAATGAAGCTGCCAGTGCTTACGACCAAGAGAATGCATCCCAGCGCAAGTATCACAAAGATTGGTCCGTTGAGCACCGACTTCAAAGAAATCCGTAACTACTTCTATGGCGACCCATTCAAGATTATCAACTGGAAAGCTTCAGCTAGGGCAGCAGGCTGGGGAAGGCAGTATCCCCTAGTCAATGAGTATGAACGCGAAGGAAAACTGTCAATCTGGCTGTTCTTGAACGCAAATCCTGATCTGATAATTGGCACTTCAATTGAAAACGTCTATGAATATGGCATTTGGGCTGCATACAGCATCTCATACTACTTTCTGAACAAAGGCTACAATTTAGGCATGTACGTCTATAATCACAGAGGAGAAACCCTTCATCCTGACACAGGGAAAAAGCAGTTTGTCAGAATTGCCAATAGTCTTCTCAAACTGACTCCTCCGAAGGTTGGATTGGAGGTTTTCTGGGTTGAGGGATTTTCAAGGGCCGTGGAGAGAAATCGAAGGTATTTGATGCCTCATTCCCCGGGAATAGTGGTAATTACTCATGTAAGCCAGGATAATTGGAGTGATCTCCTGCATGGGTTAAGGCGACTTATGATTTATAGAAGAAGGCGAAGAGAACGCAACATTCTGCTGATTAATGTCCTGCCTTATGATATTATCCCAAAAGCCAACAATTGGGAGATGCTTGCGGCCAAGATGCTTGATGTGAGAAGTAGAAGCCTTTCAAACCAGCTGCGAAGTCTGGGATTGACAGTGTTAGATTGGAACCCGAGAAAAGACAGTATGGAGAACACACTCTTGAGTACTATACGTTCAAGGTGAGATATCTCTGGAACTGACAAGGAAAACATCGTTGTTGTTGCAGTTCACGGTCATCACGTTAGTGAGTGTTGCTGCTTCTTATGCCTTTCAGAGAACAGAGACTACATATCAGATAAATGGAGTATGCTTCTACCGCTTCCTTGCATATGCTCTTGCAGTTCCTCTGGTTCATGTCTGCTTCTCTCAATACAGGAAATCTGTCGCACTTGCCTTCTCTCTTGCGCTTTCAGCAGTGGCTTTCTCTCCAATCGGCCTAGAAGCCATAGAGTTGTTTCCAATAGTAACTTCTTTTCTGGCCATATTGATGGGAGTCACCACGATTTTGGCGAGGCCAAGCTCACGAGGAAAAGGGTTCTTCCAGTTTCTTATCATATTAGTAGCACCTGCTATTTTGGCGGAGTCACGAATAGGAGGTACAATTCACCTACTTGCCACCACAGAGTCAGTTGGCTACTCTGAGCTTTCAGCCATAACAGCCATCGTTGTAGGAGGATACTTCTACCTTAGATATACGGCTTTGGGAAATTGGAGAAGCCGTAAACTTCTGTCTAATGGAGCCGATGAAGAGGATGTAGCCGATGTTAGCAAGCAGCATAATCTTATTCTCATCCTCATTGTGGTTGGTGCTTCGGGAACAGCTGCTTCCTTGATGCTCACTGCACCAATTGTTGCGGATGCTCTTCGAGCCACAGCTGCTGCACTACCAGTAAACGTTCTAACTTTAGCTTTGAGCGCAGGAATAGCCCTAACGATGATTTTCTACATGTTCCAGCGCCGTTACAGAGATCTCTTCTAGATCGAATCTGCGCCTTGGGGACGAAAAAACACACGAATTGAATTGGTATGCGTATGTTCTCGTGAACTTTATATGCATGGAATCGAGTTTGGCTAGGAGTCAAAGATGTCAACAAGTGTTTCAGCAAAGATAAAGAGAGAATTCTCGTTCATGCGGGGCAACTTGCTTACTCTGATCGCTAGTTGGCTTTTTGTCTATTTTACCTTCTCGCTGGTTTTTTCCTTTGAATCTCCATATTTCAGAGAGCTCGGTGCCCCTCCTTCCATTATTGGTTTGATGGGTTCCATTGGAGCCGCCATGTTAGGTTTAGTCCGAATTCCTGGAGCTTATATAGCGGACAAGTATGGTAGAAAACAGATAATTGTGACGATGACCTTTTTGATCGCTCTTTCATTTCTCTTCCATGCATTCGCTCCAGACTGGAGATTCGTGCTAATCGGAATGGTCATTTCGAATCTGAGTCTTATTTACCAACCTGCCCTCGATGCTATACTCGCCGACTCCGTTCCACCGGAAAAACGCGGAATGGGATACGCAGCAACTAACGTGATTCCCAACATACCAACAATCTTTGCACCTGCAATTGCAGGCTTTCTAGTGGAGGCATATGGCATAGTTCCAGGCATGCGCATAGTCTATTTAGTAGTTTTCTCCTGTTTGCTGGCTGCAGCAATTATCAGACTGCTTTTCCTCCGGGAAACGATTGATAACCCTCAGAAGATTAGACTGGGAGAGTTGAAGACCGCTTTTGAGAACTCTTTAGGCTCGATTGCAGAAGCTTGGAAATACATGCCGAGGACCCTTAAATTTCTAACAATAGCGTTCTTGGTGAGTGCCTTTGAAGAGCCCATGTTTCGCATGTTTACCTCGCTTTATGTGCTTGATGTAATTGGGATCAGCAAGATTGAATGGGGTCTTGTGAACACTGCTTCGGTTGCAACCACGCTAGTTATTGGATTTCCTCTCGGCAAGCTTGTAGATATTATCGGAAGGAAGAGATCCATAATCATGGCTTACCTTTTCTTCATGCCTTCAAGTGTTTTCTTTATATTATCTGGGAATTTTACTCAGTTGCTGTTTGTTTTCATAATTTTCTCTGTGGGAGGTTGCTTGATAATGCCAGCGTACAATGCTTTGTTGGCAGATATGATTCCGCGAGAGAAGAGAGGCAGAATTCTTGGAACAATTGTAACATTGAATATTCTGGCAACAGTTCCATCATCAGCTCTAGGCGGATTCCTTTATGATTATGATCCTGCATATCCATTCTTTTTAGCAATAGTTCTGGGAGCCGTTGTGAGCCTAATAATCCTCTTCGCGGTTAAAGAACCCAAAACCAGAGAAATGTAGATGCTGTTACCGTGTCTTCAGGCATTTGGCAGCCTCTAAGGAAGAACCTGCGGTATCACAAGCAATATGCTCTGAGATATTGTAGTGAGAACGTTTAACAGAGTTCTCAACTAACCTTGCGCTAAACCGTTTGCCTGTTAGGCTTTAGACACA
>JASFPO010000148.1:0-4178 GCA_050115935.1 Candidatus Bathyarchaeota archaeon
TTCCGAAATAGAGAAGTTTGCATCCTGCTTTGACCATTTCTCTCAGCATATCATATGTGCAGTTGTCTACCCGAGAATCACACCACCATTCAATTTCCATCTTTTCCTTTCTTATTTTCTGGCAGAGCTCAACTACCCTTTTCGGGTTCAGCGTAAAGTTGTCATCTACAAAAAGGAACTGTTCGTAACCTTCGCTTTGCAGGAAAAGCAGCTCGTTCAAAATGTTTTCAACAGATCGTGGTCTCCAGAGGCGTTGAGCAAACGTTGTGCACGCACAAAAGCTGCATCCAAATGGACATCCACGAGAGGAAACTATGGATGTAAATTTCTTGCTCGCAACTTTTATTCCGAAAATGTCTGAGCTGTATCTTGCGTCAATTAGGCTTCGGCTTGGAATGGAAAGGGCATCCAAATTCCGTAGGAGTGGTCTCTCAGGTGTGGTCACAGTTTTGCCGTTTTTCCTAAAATTTATGCCAGCGACATCTTTCAAGTTTCTCTTCTTCTCTAAGCATTTAGCTAATTCAAGGCTTGTGTGTTCACCTTCTCCGCGAACAATTACATCCACAAAGGGATAGTTCTCTAGAATTTTGTCAGCGTTGAATGTTGCTTGATAGTTCCCAAAAACACTGATTATGTCTGGATTATGCTTCTTCGCCTGTCGCGCCAGGTTCAATGCTTCCTTGAAAGAAGTAAGCAGAACAGAAAAGCCAAGAATATCAGGGTTTTCTCTTTTTATCCATTGAATAGTCTCCCTGGAAGTGAATCTTTGTGCGGCTTGGTCGAGGACAGAGACTTCTGTTCCATTTTCAGCAAGTAGCGTTGCACAGTATAAAATTCCTAATGGCGGCCAAGCTGCCTCAACTTTGCCTGGGGTTTCCGGCGCTGGACTTGGACTTATGAAAGAAAACTTCATTGCGCTCATCGTAACTCCTACCTTGACGCAAATAAATTTTGCCGAAGCATGGATGTATGATGGGTTAGCGTGTGACTCAAAGATTTATTAGTAGATTTATTTCTTTACTGAAAAGAGAGATGGGGCTGTGGGCTAGCTTGGTCTAGGCTAGGAGACTCAGATTGTCAAGGCTCCAGTTGGGCTCTCTTGACCCCGGTTCAAATCCGGGCAGCCCCACTACATGCCGGTGCAAGCTACTTGAAGGTTGGCAAATTGCGGTCGGGCTGAGTATGCCTGACATCTAGATTTCGCTTGAATTTTAAAAAAAATAAGGGAATTGTGAGAAGATCGCTCTATTTTGCTTTTGCCATAGCAAAGACTTGTTGGATCGCAATTATGACAGCGGCAGGGGCTGCGAATGCTACGATATAGGCTAGGATGTGTTTGGCCCACCAATAGAGCAACCAGTGAACATGTTGTAAGGGGGACCAGACATTTGCGCTACTGGCTACTACCAGAGCAATTGTTGCTATGAGGAAGGGAGTGATCTCCTTGGTTGTTATGCTCGTGATTCCGACAATGATTCCTAAGATTAGCATGATCAGGAGAACATACCCGTCTGTTGTTGAAACATCTTGACCGTCCCAAGCCATATAGCCGACTGCGAGTCCCATGACAATTGCAATGACTACAAAGGCTATAAACGACCACCGAGCTATTTCTTCCATTTCCATTTTGAACTCACAAAAATCTAGTTATCGCCTGTAGCGTTTTATAAATCTTATGTACATTGTTCAGCGCATATATGGAATGTTATGCTCAAAAAGGGTCAATTCCAACATTAAAGACGGAGTTTTAGCCAATTTGGGCAGGAATTGCTGGAAAGTTATTTAAAGGATTTCAGTGAACAATAACTCAGCACTTAGAGGGCAAGCAAAATGCGAGCCGATTATGGATTCTACATTTTGGCTCTAGTCTGTTTTGTAATTGCTGCTTTGGTCATTTTCGAAGCAGTGCCGTATTTGCCAGAACTTGGCACATTCGAGGCTACTGCTTTAACTGTGATTTCTGCCGCTCTAGGTTTGATATTTGCCATCTTAGGGTATGCTTTGAGACCAAAACCAATAATATCCATTCTGGAGACTCCTAAACCCGAGTCACAGCCAATCCCCTCATCTGTTCTGCCACCGACAGAGGAAACTGCAAAACCTGAAACAAAGACAAAACGAAAGAGGACTAAGAGACGTAGAAAGAAGACTTGACTTGTTATCCTCTTTTCTTCGAAATTGTGTATCTGACAAAAAGGAATTATGGAGGACGCTAGATAAGTGGGACTAGAAAACTTAGAGAAGTGTTTTTGAAGAAATGATTAGACGATAGCTAGAATGTTTCGGTTGAAGCAGAGCTGTTGCCGTCTTGAAATCTTGTGTTATTCCGTTTCGTCTTTTTCTTCGGTTTCGGCATCCACTTTTTCTTCTGTTTCAGCTTTGTCTTCTTTTTCTACAACTTCCGCTTCGGCTTTCGCTTTTTCTTCGGCCTTTCCTACAACTTCCGCTTCGGCGAATCTTCGGCTTATTCTTGTTATGCGTATTTTGACATGTTCGCCTGGTTTAGTGTTTGGAACGAAGCATACAAGTCCTTTGATTCGTGCTATGCCTTCGCCTCGTCGGCTGGTTTCTTGTATTTCTACGTCGTATTCTTTGCCTATCTCCACTGGTTTTGGTGGAAATCCTGGGCCATATCTTCTTCCTCTTCTTTCATGTTGCATTGTTTCACCTCTTTTTCATGTTTATTCAAGATTCAGTTAACTCAGCAAGGGTGTGGTTATTCGTTTACAGTGAGTTTTCCGTATCTTCCAATGTTTAATTGCATTTCTCCTCGAAATGTTGTGATGTACCCGTTTTCGATCTTGACGTTGTCATCTTTGTTTACTTGTTCGATTTGATCGTTCCAAAGTGTGAGCTTGATTTGGCCTGTGTCGTCACTGACCATGGCTGTTGCAACGCGGTGTACCACGTCTTTGTATCTTGACATGACTTCTCGGGTGGGTGTTTTTTCGAGGACTTTTGCTTCAACGTCCACTCTTCGCATTCCATTTCTCAGTTCCTTTATTTTCAAAATCTGCCTCCTACACAGTCATTCTTTCCGCGATGGCGAATTCTCTTCTTATTCTTGTATTTTTCACTTTTAAACGTTCTCTAACTCTGGCTTTTGGAACGAAGGTTAGAAAACTTTGTCTTCTGTCTCTTTCTGAAAGTCTTCTCGGCATGCGGTTCTTTCGTCCTTATCGCGGAACAAGCCGAACTCAAAAACAGAACAAGTCTTGTTGGCAAAGCGCCGTTTGATTTGCTCCGTTTCTGACTGGCTGTTGAAGGAAGGAAACATGCATGTCAGATATAAATTTTGTTACGTAACACTAAGCTGTTTTCTTCAGATGCGAGAAACGCATATATCTGGATCTTATTATTGAGTTGGATATGGTGGGGTCGTAGTCTAGCTAGGAATGACGACGGGCTCCAGAATGACAAGACGGGTTTGCGGACCCTTTGCGCTTTGGGAATGAAGAACTTCTGGAGCGCGATAGAGAAACCCGTAGAGATGGCATAAACGCCGTTTCGGGTAAAGGTCGTCGGTTCAAATCCGGCCGACCCCACCATCAGCAGAACCGACCTCGTTTCCTAGGCGCATTCGTATAGTTGCAAACTCACAACTATTTTGACTGTTACGACTAGATTTCAATCTGATCGTCGAATCCACCCAACATTTGGGCAGCCCGGAGCGACCTACTGTGTTTTTGCATGCGCACCGAGTCGCCTTCTGAACCCTAATTTGTATCGCCAACGGAACCCGCATATGTGCGAGCTTTTATTTTCTTTCGGGAAATTACTTGCATTGGTTGTGGTTCTGTATGACTTACCGTGGAAAAGAAAGTCCGCTGGCGTATATGGGACGGTTTTGGCGATGCTAATTCGCAACCGCGCCTTGGGTCAACCTACTTTGTTTCCGCTGTCCGCCAAGCCATCCAACGTAGACTTCTCGGTCTTTTCCTACTAAGTAGTATTTGCTCTTCTGTAGTCTCTAACATTTTTTTCAGGTAAGATTTTCCTTATGTTTTTACGTCGGCTTGCAGAGCGCGCGTGTTGCCATGCAGTCGTATTGCTTGGCGTGCGTACTGCCATGCGGCCTTCTTGCTCTGCAAGCTCTTGATGACAAGCTGATGTGAGCGCGGCTTCGGGGAGCAGGGGCGAACGGGAATCCCCGGGCCAACCTACTGGGTTCGCGCGTC
>JASFPO010000149.1:0-4173 GCA_050115935.1 Candidatus Bathyarchaeota archaeon
AGGCAACAAACTCTATTTCCATACTGCTTTTCAAACGAGTTCCGTATTCCTTGCCGATTAGATCTTCAAGCTGAACGTAACCCTTATGGGTGTGAAAGCTTTTGCCACGCTCTACTCTTACTAAGTATGTTCTCTTTCGATTAAGATAAAGTAGAACGTCGTCGCCTTCCTTTATAGTCTGAACCAAGGCTGAATCATCTTGTTTGCTTGTAACGATAGTGGCTGAATAAAGGTGTTATGGAAACACTTGCTTAAGGTGTGTATTTGAAAGGATGTTTAGCACGATTCTTGTTTGCCAAGATCTCTTCAGTAGTTGGCCTGCCTTCCATTGTTCTGCGTATGGCGTGGCGCATCGCCTTGTAATTGTTAATGTAGACTCGCTGGCGATTAACAGCTGTTGGATGGACAAATATATTTGCAATAATAATGAGGTCGTCAACTGCCTCTTTGGGTATGACTCCATCTGCAAGACTGTCGGTTACAGCTTTGGCTACAGCCGCTTGAGCTGGACCGTATATCATGCTGGCTTGTCTCATGCTTTTGATAGTAACTGTGGGAACAATTAGCGTTATGGGCTTAACTGTGAGGTTTGGCTCTAATATGGCTACGAGCGGTTCATGTCCTGGCGTAGGTGCCGCCTTAGCCTTGGCATAAGCTTCGCCGACTGGTCCCTCTTTTTTGCCTATGAGTAAGTCGATATGGGCAACTTCCGATTCTTTTCCAGCTAATGCCTCCCCAACACGAAGATGAAAATCACGGATAACCTCAGGCGTGATCTCAATTGCGGCAAACCGTTCCTCCAGAACTTTCTTTTCGATTTCGAATTTAATCAATTTAGGAGCTATCTTCCCAATTTTCTCCAAATCTAGGCGAAGTTCCTCTCGTTCTTCGTAGGTAAGCTCGCCTCCCACACTTAATGGCAGTCTAACAGGTCCAACTTTCATGCCCATCATGTTCAATGCCTCCTTTGTTCCAACTGGACCGCTTTTCGCAGTGATTCTAGCTATTTTCTGAACACTGTACTGAATTCCACGTGCTGCTTTAAGATCACCCTTCTCAACTGAATCATAGATTTTAATCCAAACATCTGGCATGAAGTTGGCACTAGCTAGGATTGCACCTGAACAGCCAGCGGCTAATGCTGCGACGACAACCTCGTCGTGACCACACATGACATTGATTTTGTCTCTGACTTTCTCCAAAACAGCTAGTATGTATCCAAGTTGTCCGCTACTGTCCTTTAGGCCAACTATGTTGGGAATTTGAGCTAGGTCTTCAACCATCTGCCACGGCAACTGAACACCCGTAACTTGCGGAATATTATAGAGCACGATAGGCAGTTCGATTTGGCTTGCAATTGTGTCAAAATGTTCGTAGATACCACGGCTGGTTGGCTTCAAATAGAAAGGCGTCACAATTAGCGCTGCGTCAGCTCCGGCATCTTTTGCATAACGTGTCATTTCCAAAGCCTGCTCAGTTCCACTGGCACCAGTTCCAGCTATGACCTTGACCTTTCCATTAACCTCATCCACAACGATGTCGATAACCTTCTTTCTCTCTTTAACCGTGAGATTAACAAACTCGCCAGTTGTGCCGCAGGGAACAACGCCACTGACACCTAAGTCGATGCAACGACTAACCAAACTTCGCAGGGCCTTCTCGTTCAATTTGGCGTCTTTGGAGAACGGGGTAACTAAGGCGGGAAGAATTCCGCTTGGTTTAAACATGGTTGTTGGCTCACTTTCTTCTTATCTATTTAGATTTCGTTCAACTTGTATTTGAGATTGTGGTCAGCGAGTTCTAAATGTGTGGCCAAGCTTACTAATCTTAAGAAATTTGAAGAGTTGGGTCACTTTGGCTTTGGTATTGCGAGGTCTTTTGCGCCTATCTTTGACAATTTGGCTTCTGGGTAGTTTTTCTCTATGAGCGAGATTATCGTCTCTGCGGTTTTCACTTTTTCCCTTGCCATGAATGCTAGAAGGTCAGGGCTTACCCAAGGCTTGTAGAGACTGCCAACGCTGGCTCCAGGCTCAATCTTATAGTAACATGGCGCTGCCACGCGTGTTATTTCAGGGGTCTCCCAGATTCGGTTGAAGCCTCCAAATGAATCGAAAAGATATACATGAACGTCAATGGGGATCTCCACAGCTTCTCTTAGAGCTGCTAACATCGGTAGCGGCAAATCGGCAACTGGATTGAAAGTGTCTGCACCCAACATTTCAAGAACCTTGGCTCCAGCGGCGTTGGCATGTCCAGCAAAGATTGAAACTTTGAAAACTACATCCTTAGGAATGTCACCTGCTTTTCTCATTTCGTTCAAAAGCCATAATAAACCTTCATCTACTACAAGGAAACCTCTGAAACCGAATTCTATGGCTCTCTTTATGTCAGCAATGACATAGGCGAGGTTGTCGCTTCCTCTAAAGCGTATGCCCGAAACCGCACCCTCTGGTGTTCGTATTTGTCCACCCAAATCCCAAAGAGTGCGAGGACCAGGCGTGACAATGACTTCAAGTTTGGCGTCTTTCGCCATTTTAGCGAATTGCTCCATTTCATCGTCTGAAAGCAGTGTTGCTCCCATGACCATCGAAATCAACCTATGAACCGGTACGTCGCGTTTTTCCATTTCGTCAATTAACGCTTCAAGCGTAGAGGGACGTTCAACGCCTGAAATCTCTATGCGGTAGTGGCATTTGTCTGGAAATCTCTTCTTGGATATAGGTAAATCATAAAGATCTCTTCCAGGTATACCATGCTTTTCCATAATCTTCCAAACTTTTTCCAAACTTTTCACCTTCTAGGGATTGTAGATTGTATGCTTTCTAGCGTTATAAAATTGGTGCATGTTCCTACGATATGCTTATTTGAAGACCTGTCATTTAGGGTAGCATCTAATAGTTTCGGTGGCAGAATGTGTCAAACTCGTCAATCATCAATATATCTAACCTTACAAAGAAGTTCAAGGATTTAACGGCAGTTGACCATCTAAACCTTGAAATAAGAGAAGGCGAAATCTTCGGTTTGCTCGGGCCAAATGGAGCTGGAAAGACCACAACACTTCTTGTGCTCACTACGGTTCTGAAACCAACAGGAGGCACAGCAACAGTTGGCGGATTCGACATAAAGAAGTCTCCAGATAAAACTCGTCAATTGATCGGAATTTCATTTCAGGAACCAAAACTTCTCTGGGTCAGTACGCCTTGGGACATCATCAACTGGCATGCGAAAGTCGTTGGCCTCTCAACTCAAGAAAGAAAGCAGAGAGTGGAATGGATACTCAGAGAATTCGACTTGTGGGAGCACAGACGAAAAAGCGTGCATTCGCTTTCAGGCGGAATGAAGAAACGAGTGGAAATAGCCAAGCTTTTGATACAGCGACCAAAAATAGCCATAATCGACGAGCCAACAGCACAGATAGATGTTGTGGGCAAATACAAGATCTGGGGCATGATAAAAAAGATGTGCGAAGAAGGTTCCACAATAATCTTAGCCACAAACGAGCTTTACGAAGCTGACAATCTTTCCGACCGAGTTGCCATAATGCACAAAGGTAAACTGCTTGTGTGTGACACACCGAGAAATCTCAAAGATAGTATACTTGGCGGTGACATTGTGGAAGTCCGCTTGGAGAGTAATGTCTCAGCAAAAGCCTTGGAGAAACTAAGAGGCATCAAGGAAGTCACCGATATTGTGCAAGTTAAACCAGACCATCTGCGCATCTATCTTAACCAAGCAGAGAAGATTATTCCGAAAATATTGGGCCTCTTCTCAAAACTGAACTTGTCTACTTCATTCATTAAAATGAAAGAACCTTCGTTAGACGACGTCTTTCTCCACTATACAGGACTCACCATAGAAGAAGCAGAGAAAAGTCCAAGCTCAGCTAGGTGGAAATGAATGAACAAAATTCGGTTTGTGGTGGAAAGAGACATACGGATGTTCCTGCGGTACAGATTCATCCTCATCATGAGAGCAATATGGTTCACAGTTCAAATAAGCCTCTTCGGACTTGTGGTTTCAAACATGATGAGAACCGAAGTTCAAACCGCTGTTGGAAGCTACTTCAACTACTACGCGGCTGGCGTTGGCATAATGATGCTGTACTCTACATCCATGTTTATTGGCTATGACATTTTCGAAGAGGCTGAACACGGAATCATCGAATATCTACTA
>JASFPO010000150.1:0-4123 GCA_050115935.1 Candidatus Bathyarchaeota archaeon
AGATAGGTCCCATCCATGTTCCTTTGCCTCCTGAAAAGTCTTCATGTAGTATCCCAATGCCCAAGCGGTGCAGGAACCTTCCCCATCCTGGTTTCCTATTGGCGGAAACCATGGTGAAGTAGTGTGATCTATGCTAGTAGGAGGAGGGTCCCCAGGCTGATGATCAAGCAAAATCTCTTCAACAACACTTGCGCTGCTTGCAATCTCTGCCCATTCCTCTTCTGTTGGAGGACGTAGCCCTGTTCCGTGACCATCAATTATCTGATTGTAGTTTCTACCTTCTTCCCAAACTCCAAGTTCTCGTTTCAATTCTTCCAGTTCAAGAGATGAGATTTTATGTTCAACAACAATTGGTTGCTCGTTGCTTCCTTTTTTGCTATGGTTCTCTACGGTCTTGAGGTCCGCGCTAGTTGGTTGAATGTTAAATGCCAATGTTGACATGCCAACTAGAAGAAGTAAAAGCATTAACCCAAGAACATATTTCTTCCTCATGTCCTCTGTTCTCCCTTCTCCTACTCTATTGTAGGCTTTTATTAACTTATTCTTTATGGAACAATCTTCGATAAGACAACTGAAGTTTATATATGGTCATTCTCATTCTAACATCACAAATGCACGTATCTTGTTCACGAAAACACTTTGAAGTCAAACATGAGCGTACACGCGCTCACTTGTGTATCTACCGCTTTCCATCTCCTTTTCTATTTCACGCAGCAAGAGAACTCGTTGAAAAGTTGGCGGATGAGTGTGAAACCAGCGGTTAACAGATATCCACCTTGACTTGGCCTCTTTCTCCATGGCAAGCTCAAGCTCCCTCTCATCCAAGACACCGTCTTTGTCAAGATCATAATCCTTTTTTCGCTGCAACAAACCCTGAACTTCCAACTTTGCCAGAGCTGGATCGCCTATGTAAAACATTCTTGCGCCATGAGGTGGTTTCGGCGACAGAGACAATCCATAGGTGATTTTAGTGAGCGCGCTTGCTAGTTTGCGTGGTGAGTCTGTCACATAGGCTGAGTAAGCATCTGCGTAATGCTCTCGCAATCGGCTCAGCCTCATGACACATAGCAAGGAGATAATATAGACAATGTAGGAGACGATCGACACGACGAACAGTGCAGCCGCAAGGCCTCCGCCCTCCTTTCTCTTCCTTGATGTTCTTCCACTTATCCAAGCTGCTTCCATTGTGCCTCGAAATGTCAAGTAAGCGAGGAGAGGAAGAGAAGAGAGCGCTGTCATTATCAGGAAGTCTCTGTGCCTAATGTGTCCAAGCTCATGTCCAATCACTCCTCGAATCTCGTCTTGATTAAGCTTAGTCAGCAAACCTTCATGAACAGCTAGCGTGGCGTCGCTAGTCGTCCTTCCAAAAACAAAGGCGTTAGGTGTGTCATCTGGAACGACTGCCAGCTTCGGCATGGGAATCCTGCTTTTGCTGGCGATATCTTTAACTGTGGATTCCAGCCATGGATGTTCACCGGGATGTAGGTATCGAAGATTTGTGGATGCTCTTACTATAGCTGGGCCTATCAGGTACTGGATCAATATGAAGATGATGGTTATAACAAAGGCCCACACAAAATGAAGCTGTAAGAGCGTCATTATGACAACGAGAAAAGCGGCAAAGATTATTGAAACTAACAACATTGACATTCCCATGGAGAGTCTTAGTTGTGCCAATCTTGCCATTTTCTTCACCTCTCGACTTCATGAAACCTAAAGTTCAATCTCAATTCTCGCGCGGAATTCTTTGTGCTAGGCTAGTCATAAGAATGCTCTTAGAGTTATTAAAAACCTACTTCTCCTCAAATAGCCGCACGTTGGGAAACACTTCAATACCATTATCATTTATTGCATATGGTGAAAGGCTAGGATTGACCTTTGCTTCTCTCATTTTTTCGATTTGCATCGCTCTCACAGGTGTTCCTCCTGAGAACAGTGTCTGCATCACAATAACTCCGTGAACCAAAAATTCCTCTTCCAAAGCATTTCTCTCGAGACCCAGATACTGAAGTTCAGTGGTTACAAGACTCGTAGTTCCCAAATCCTTCAACGAGTCGACCAAGTCTACAACTACAGTTCTTCGCTCAACAGGATCTGGAAATCGGTACATGAGTGCAGCAAGAGTGTCAACTGCAACCCTTTTTGCTTCAACCTGTTGGACTTTCCTTTCTAGTTCTTCGATTAGTCTATCAATTGAGAGTTGCTTGCTTCGGAGACTGTGCTCTTCCTTGTAGATTCTCTCTTTAAGCATAGCTAGACGTGATATTCGCGTGGCGTCCACGAATGCGAATTTCCCTTCTTTTTCAGCTCTGGGAAAATCCCATCCAAAATGCTGCATTTCAGAGTAATAGTTATCTTTGTTCTCATCCAAGCTCACAAAGACACCGTTTTCATGACTCCCATAGATTCCCTTGTGCAAGAATTGACTGCAAAGGATGGTCTTGCCTGTACCGGGTCCCCCGATAATCAGAATGACCCTTCCCTCTGGAAAACCACCGCCAACAAGCTCATCTAAACCACCAATTCCAGTATTGATCTTCTTAGACATAATCCGCACCATAGGGAATCTGCGCATTCCACCAGTATTTATGACTTATGCGCACACAAACATAATGTATTAATCTAAGTTGGCAAATCTCACTAATCCGAATCAAAAGGGGGCTTCATCTTGTCCGCTTCAGGTCTCGACAAGATTCTCAACCCAAAAAGCATTGCAGTGATAGGAGCAAGCGATAGAGAAGGTTCTGTAGGCTACACATTAATGAGAAATCTTACAGAATTGAAATACCCAGGAAAAGTCTACGCTGTCAACATTCGTAGATCAGAAATCCTTGGACTCAAAGCATATCAGACGGTAGAACAGCTTCCAGAAACAGTTGACCTTGCCATAATCGCCACTCCTGCTAAGGCGGTCCCTCAAATAGTTGAACAGTGCGGAGAGGCCGGTATAAAGGGCATAATCATCATCTCAGCTGGCTTCAAAGAGATCGGACCCGATGGAATAGCACTAGAGAAGAGAATTATTCAAATGAAGAAGAAGTATGACCAAAGGATCATAGGACCTAACTGTCTAGGAGTCATTCGTCCAAGCCTCCGTCTAAATGCGACCTTCACGACCAATCTTCCAAAACCGGGTCCGATAGCGTTCATTTCTCAGAGCGGCGCATTGGGCGCGGTAATTCTTGACTTGGCAATTAGACAAAACATAGGCCTCAGCAACTTCGTTTCAATAGGCTCCATGATAGATGTGGACTTCGGCGACCTCATCGAATATTTTGGCACGGATTCCGAAACGAGAAGTATATTGATTTATATTGAAGGCCTAGCTGATGCTAGAAACTTCATCAATGCTGCTAGACATTATGCCAAGACGAAACCAATTATCGTCGCGAAATCAGGGAGATTCAGCGAGAGTGCAAGGGCAGCTTCATCTCATACAGGAGCACTCGCGGGTGAAGACTTGATATATGACGCGGCGTTTAAGCGCGCTGGACTCGTCCGCGTTGACGAGATTGCTGATTTATTTCATTCCGCTGAAGTCCTAGGCATGCAACCTTTGCCAGAAGGTCCAAACCTCGCAATAATCACCAATGCAGGTGGTCCCGGAGTAATGGCAACAGACGCGCTAATAGCCAGATATGGAAAACTGGCTGAGCTCAGTCAAGAGACAATGGAGAAACTGAACAGCTTTTTACCTCCCTATTGGAGCAGGGGAAACCCGATTGATATCCTAGGCGATTCAAGAGCTGCCAGATATAAACCGGTGATCGAAGCATGTCTCGACGATGCGAATGTTGATGGTTTAATCGTGATCTACACCGGTCAAGCTATGGGAGACCCCGTTGAAATCGCGAGAAGCATTGTTGAAATACACCAAACCAAGGGGCATGACAAGACGATTCTAACATCTTTCATGGGCCACAAAACAGAAGAAGCAAACAAGATTTTCACCAGAAACCAGATCCCAACATTTTCCACTCCTGAACAAGCAGTGAAGACATACATGTACATGTATCAATACAAACGAAACCTTGAAATGCTCTATGAAACAGCTGAGGAACTGCCAGCAGATATCACTTCACCAAAAGTCCCGATCATAACAATAATGAAAAATGCTGCACTT
>JASFPO010000151.1:0-4110 GCA_050115935.1 Candidatus Bathyarchaeota archaeon
GAGGTATCGGTTCATGTCTGCTTCTAGAGTCGATGCTTCGCATGAAGGCTTTAGGAGCGTCAAATGTCACAGCAGGTTGGGCTAACGTGCCATTTTACTTAAAAAACGATTGGATAGTTAGCCGCCACTACGTAGTGTTTCAGAAAGAAATAGCGGACATGCAGTAACAGATGACACCAGAAGACAAAATTATATGCCATTTACAGATGTTCGACCGCTACAGGACACCGGCATTCTTTAGAGCATCTAAGACAAGGAACGTTTCAGTCCCCTGCTCTTTTCTTCCCCAACTTCCATCTTCATTCTGCCTATTAACAACCAATGGAAACGCTTTCCTCAACTGCTTCTTTGCCAGAGCATGATTCGCTCTGGATAACGCGTGAAACGTATGGTAGAAAGGAAACGCTTTCCATGCCCCTCTTTTGGTCTGTCGCCTAGCCAAATATTTCAACCCGCTCTCAGCCTGTTTGGATTCTCTGCTCAATGGATGCTCAATCAAAATACGTAACACGTTGATCGTGCACCATGAACCACACCACTTAGGGCTCCAAAACTGGAGATATGATCTGATGGCTCTTTGAACTTGACTGTTGTCATCAAAGCCAAAGATGTGCAACAAATGAACTGCATAAGCTGTTTGATAGAATATCGTGCAGCCCGGTCCGAATTCTCCATAGAATGTTGAACGCATCACACTGGGATCTTTTTTGTTGTTTGAGTGGAAAAAACCTGGGTGTCCCCTATATTGGTGTCTCTGAATCGACAGTAGCCATTCTAACCCTTTCCTAACGCTTCCATCCTCTGCATCACAACCTAGGAGAGCAAGGTTCCAGAGATTGTTAGCTGTGCGAACAAATAGCTGGCCCCAACTCCCATCTGTTGACTGGTCGGCAACCGTTTTCTCATACAGTTTCTTCTTTAAGGCAAGATCAGCGTCAGTTTCCTTCTTGAATACGTACCTTCTAAGGTGAACCCCGATGGGTGATTTTAGGTTCACAACATAGTTCAGTGGGTCGATCTTCAGCTCGCTTGACACGTTTTCCATATAAGACCACAGACTAGAATAGCTTTAGCTCCGTTATTATGCTTTTTAAAATCTTCTTTCAGAACATAGTCGCAAATCAGCTAGGCATCGGTCAATTTTGGCAAGATGTACTCATCTTCTCGAGTTCCTGAACCCACAACTACTTGAAAACGAACTTCGCCAGTCTTCATGTGTTCCACTCTTTCTAGAATTCCTGAAACTTCGATTTTTTCGCCTTTTGTGGCAACGTTTCTGTAGAGTCCAATCATCGATACCACAGTTGCCGGTCTCTGGTCTTTCGGGATTTCTGATGTTGGATTGAGAGGATTGTAGTTGGTTATGTGGTATGTAGCGGGTCTGAACATGGTTTGACTGTCGTCTGTGACTGCACAGGTAAAAGCAACTGGTCTAACCTGCGAGTACCTGTAGTCCCCATATCTGGATGCAACCTCTTCTGGTTTTCGCACAGCTGTGTACACGAAGTTTTTGGCTTCAAACTTTAGCCTGTGTTTCCGAAACTTGTCGAGTTGATGGCTATGATGGTATTCTAGCTTCCTTTCGTCAACTAGTTGATCAACGGTTTTCTCCAGTCTTCTGAAGTTTTGTGCTCCGTAGACTACTAGATCTATGTCCGACTTGTTGGTGTGCATGTTCAGCGCTATGGAGCCGTGAACTCCGAAATCTTCTAGTGGAATATTAGATGCCGTTGAAAGGAGTGCTGCTAGTTTGATTGTCATCATTTCTAGTCGGTCTCTTCCTTTCTTCTGCTGAATCAACTTTTGTAAGCATTTGCTAGGTGAGTAAACTCTTTTTATGAGACTACGAAGCGGTGCAACCAGACGCTTTTCTCGTAATGGACAGGAATATATGTGATCTGTGAAGTTTCGTCGAAATGTTTCCAGTATCGTTTGAAGATTGCTGGCGGTATAGAGCTGTGTTGGTCGCACGAGTTCAGTTTCGCCAAGTCTCCATCGTCTGGACAGAAACTGCAGTGGAAAGTGAGATTTGAACTTGGTCGGTACGTATTTTAGAAAGGCGAGAACTCGGTTAGGTGGATGTTCATAACCAAACGTATAGAATATGAAATTGTTTTTTGTTAGAAAGGCATCGCCATCCATGGGAATCCATGTTTTCAAGGTAATCGCGCGCGCCAATGCAGTACGCACCTCAATTAACTACATTTGCAAATCAGTGAATACCTGCTTTAGATTTTGCTGATATTTCCTGAAGGCTTCACGTCCTCTTTTTGTTAGTTCAAGCGCTGTGTGGGGTTTTCGTTCAATGAATTCTTTAACTATTTCCACATAACCTGCTTCTTCAAGCTTACTCAAATGAGATGATAGATTACCAGGAGTCATCTGAAGTTGATTTTGGAGGAAGAGGAAGTCTGCACTTTCAACTACGTAGAGTTGGGTCATGATCATTAATCTAGTTGGTTCGTGGATTAACCGATCGATGTTCTTTAGGCTAGAGGGATTTTTCGACACTGACCCTGCCACCTTGTGGAAGTGGGTGCTTTCGTATGAATTGAATCAAGAGGACAAAGCCATTGACAAGAACTACAAGTCCAATTGTTAGAAGGAAATACTCGAATGGGATAGCAATGAAATGCCCCGGTAAAACTAGAGCTAGGGTCAGTAGTCCATATGCGTAAAGCCGCTTCAGCCCCATAGTGTATGCGAAGAGGCTTGATACTACAGCCGCTGAAATACCGATGATGATCATACCGTTTTGAATGATCAGATTCCTAAGCGTTAATGCCCAACCCTGACCCCTGGATGCTGCCAAACCAAACACCATAAATGTTCCCAAACCTGCTACCACTAGTCCGATGAAGATCGCCATTAACTTGTTCGCTCCTCTGGTTCCAAATTTCACATAGCCAATCCTTGGCATAGTTATTCGTTTCTTCGCTGAAATCCAAATTGGACCCATGATCGCAGGAAAGATTGCTGGAAGTATGAACCACGTGCTAAACTCTGTCACAGTGAAGAGTAAGATGCCCAGGGCAAACGACAGAATATAAACGCCGACAAATATGTCTACCAAACCGTCTTGATGATAGGACATGTAAGTCCTTTTCTCTACTTCCCTCAAACTCGATTCTTTCATCACAGACCACCATTAGTCTACAAACTACTTGCTAGTATAAAAAGCTTTGCATTGCAAAGTAGTTTTCATGATACTGGACAATTGACGGAAACCGTACAGCATCGCGCGCACGCGCATTGCGTTAAACAAGCAGTAAGAGGCATGGTTGAGCAAATGGGAATCGAGAAGATTCCTTTGTGAGCTAGCACGCGCGCAGATGAAGAGGGGAATTTTCTTTGTTTCCAGAGTGAGTTGTAATAACAATCTCGGGATCATGCATGCATTACGTGTAACACAAACATATATAAGTAACATTTTGATTACATATAATATCGTGGATAAAATGTATGTTGGAACTGGAAGAACTCGCAAAAAAGCTGAAGGCGTTAGCACATCCATTGAGGCTGAAGATAATCAATCTGTTGGCTAGGGAAGGAGAACACATGTACTTAAGTGAAATTGCGAGAGATCTAGGAATCAACAGGGCACTAGCAAAGGTACACCTCAAGAAACTCCAAAGCGCCGATATGGTAAAGAGCCGAGTAATCTTGGTTGAGGGTGAAGCAAGAGCACTCAGATACTATGAACTTCAAGATTTTGACATACATATTTCCCCTAAACTTCTCAAAGAGGATGTTGAGAACAATGAACTCTAGAGCTGTGGTAATCGCGAGTTGTTGGCTTGCCGTGGCCATAATATCTTCAGTCTACATTTGGGTTGGGTTAGGTGAAGGGTATATCGGAGATATTCTGTTCGGTCTATATATCCCCGTTGGGTTACTTATCCTAGTTGCTTTCATTGTAACATTCGGAGTGCCTTCTGGTTTTGAACCCGATAAGAAACTCGAGACTATAATGTCAAGCAAACTTCAAGACATAAAGACAAAACTAGATGCACTCACAAGAGAAGTCGAAGAAATCAAGAAAACACTTGAAGAGTAGTTTGACAGCATTCCTGCGCGATAGATATTCTCAGCTTGTGCGTGCGCGTGCGC
>JASFPO010000152.1:0-4076 GCA_050115935.1 Candidatus Bathyarchaeota archaeon
TCAACGTGCAAATGGAAGCAGAAGTCTTAGGAAGTATCGTGAAGGCATTCGAGATATCAGTAGCACTTGCGGTTTCAGCCGTGCCTGAAGGCTTGCCAGCCGTGGTCACCCTATCGCTAGCTCTTGGCGCTCGAGAGCTCGCAAAGCGTAACGCAATTATAAGAAAACTTGCATCGGCGGAAACACTTGGAGCCACAACTGTAATCTGTTCAGACAAAACTGGCACACTTACCAAGGGCGAAATGACAGTGCGAAAAATATACGTGGATGATGACGTAGTCAACTTGACAGGTGTAGGCTATGAATCCCAAGGCGAATTCCTTCTCCATGGAAAACCCAAGGATCCAAAAGAAGATGGCAGCCTTGGTTTGCTTCTTAGAGCCAGTACGTTATGTAGTAACGCTCAATATGACGGTGAAAGCATTCTAGGAGACACCACTGAAGGTGCATTAATCGTAGCTGCGGCCAAAGCAGGCATGACGAGAAAAGACTTGGAAGCCGAATATCCTCGAGTTCACGAAGTACCATTCACGTCTGAAAGGAAACGCATGACTACAATTCATAAAACATCTGAAGGAAGACTTGTAGCCTATATAAAAGGCGCCCCAGAGATCATCCTAGAACGTAGCGTTTATCTCTCAAGAAACGGAGAGAGAAAGAAACTGGAAGAAAGAGAGAGAAACACGATTCTCGCAGCCAATGAGGCACTGGCCAGAGACGCCTTACGTGTACTCGGTATAGCCTACAAGGAGCTTCCTAATGATACGGTAGAGAAAATTGACGCTGAGACAGTTGAGAGTGACCTTGTTTTCATTGGATTAGCCGGGATGATTGATCCGCCAAGGGAGGAAGCCAAGAAGGCAAACCTGCTATGTCAGCAGGCAGGCATAAAAACTGTGATGATAACTGGCGACCATAAGCTAACGGCAGTTGCAATAGCCAAAGAATTGGGCATGCTTCGAAGCGAGAAGGTATTGTCGGGCGCCGAACTAGACCAGATAAGCGACAAAGAATTCGAGATTATGGTGGAAGATGTGACTGTATATGCCAGAGTTTCTCCTGAGCATAAGCTTCGGATTGTTAAAGCACTAAAAAAGAAGGGTCACATAGTTGCGATGACAGGCGACGGTGTAAATGATGCACCAGCTCTGAAGCAATCAGACATTGGAGTGGCAATGGGCATTACCGGTACCGACGTAACTCGAGAGGCTGCTGACATGGTGTTGGCGGATGACAACTTTGCAACCATTGTCAATGCTGTAGAAGGAGGACGAAACATATACGACAACATAAGGAAATTCTCTTTCTTTCTATTACGCAGTAATTTTGACGAATTGCTCGTTATAGGAGGTTTCGCGCTACTAGGTTTACAGCTGCCACTTACGGCTGGCATGATTCTATGGATAAACCTTGTAACAGACGGAGGACCTGCGTTAGCCCTAAGCATGGATCCGCCAGATAAAAATGTGATGAAAAGATCTCCCCGCAATCCAAATGAGGGTATACTTCATGGAAGAATAGCTTCGATTCTTGCAACGTTTGTAACTCAAGTTCTCGGAACCGCGATACTGTTTTATGTTGCATTTTATGTTTGGGGACGTCCGATTGAAGAAGCAAGGGCTATGGCTTTTGTTCAGGCAACACTGCAAGAACTGGTCATTGTGTGGAATTGTCGTTCGGAAAGGGATAACGCGTTTAAAGTTGGGATGACTTCTAACAAGTTTCTACTTTTTGCTGTGATTGTATCAGCACTGGGAACAATACTCATACCTTATACTGGCCTGTTCGGAACAGCACCTCTAAGCCTGATTGACTGGGCAATTGTCATACCAATCTCCTTGTCAGGTTTTCTAATAGTGCCAGAGGTTTTCTACGGAAGAAAAATATGGCGATGGAGCTAGAATTCTTAGGAACACTTGCTCTTAAGCCCTTATTATGTTGAAGTTTGAAGCTTTTCTAAGTCGGTTCATCACAGCTAATCCTAAGCCTCGTAGAGATGTACCCTCTGCGATGATTATGTCGACTTCTTCCTTGTCAAACTCTCTAAGAAGCCCAAAAAGGTTCTTCGCAATCAAAGTGAGGTCTCTTCGACTTCCAAGCGACTTGACAACATCCGCCTCGTAGCTAAGTGCACTTTCATCAGTAGCCAGAATACCAACTCTTTTCCCTTTTGCCGCATGAGCTTCAGCAAGCTTCTGAGCTTTCCTAATGACTTTTTCCAGTTTTCCCTCTACAACAATCATTTCGGCTTCTGGAGCATAATGTCTATGTTTCATTCCAGGCGAAACAGCCTTGGCTATGCTCACCTTTTCTTCTGCTTTGGCAAGTGGATGCAGCTTGATTTTTCCTAAAGCCTTTCTCAGTCTTTCATAGGTGGTTCCTCCAGGCCTCAGAATCACAGGTGGTCTGGAAATCATGTTAATGACTGTGGATTCTACGCCGATTTTTGTCGGTCCCGCGTCTAATACGGCGTCGATTCTTCCAGCCAAATCCTCTATCACGTGCTGAGCAGAGGTTGGGCTGGGCTTGCCGGCGAGATTCGCGCTTGGCGCGGCAATAGGTGTCTTAGATTCTTCCAGAAGAGCAAGAGCCACTTTGTTCTCAGGCATTCTTATGGCAATTGTATTTAGACCCACAGCTATTGCATCTGGCACTACCTTGGAACGTTTCAGAACAAGTGTTAGCGGTCCAGGCCAGAATCTTGTCATTAAGCTTTCAGCCTTTCCGGGAACATTTCTAGCTAATCGATACGCGTCTTCTTTGCTAGCTACATGTACAATTATAGGGTTGTCTGGTGGACGCTTCTTCGCTTCAAAGAGTCTCCCGACAGCTTCGGCATCTAAAGCATCCGCACCGAGGCCATAAACTGTCTCTGTTGGAAAGGCTACAGTGCCGCCTTTCCGGATAATGTTTGCGGCGATTCGTATCTTGTCTATCTCAGGGTTGCTAGCATCAATCTTCAGAACTAACGTTCCCTTTACTCTCTTCCCAAGTTTCGCTCTTCTAGCTTTCTTATCTAACTCAACATTAGACCGCATTGCCTGTTCAACTAGTTCTTACAAGCTTTCTCTCTCATATTTGTATGTTTAAGTAAACCTGATCGATTGTCGGCAATCACACTATTCAACATCGTCCAGTTTCCGACCGCCCACTGCAGACAGAACATTTCTCCTTAAATTGCTAAGGCGACGATAGAGTAACCTTATTTTCTCTTAGCTCATACTAAAGATTGATGTGATGAATGATGGATGAGAACCTACTTGCACCTTGTGGTTCATACTGTGGAGCCTGTGAATTCTTGAACAGAGAAGAGAAACCGAATTGCTCGGGATGTGGGAACCAGGATGGGCACCCTTTCTGGGGTGAATGCAAGCTTTATGCTTGTGCCAAAAGCCACAGAGTCAACCACTGTGCGGATTGTGAGGATTTTCCGTGTGAATTGTTTGTGAACCAGTTTGATCCAGCACATGGTCAGAAGAGTGCTTTCATGAGGGCTGGCCTCTTGGCATACAGAAAGAAAGCTGGGACAGAGAGTTTCATTAAAATATTTCAAAGTTTGAAAAAGGAGTAGAGATCGTGCGCGTGCAATCTGGCGTTTCTCACGTATTTGTTCAGTGATATTAGAACTAATGTTCAACAAAATACGAAATATTTATTAGAAAGATGCGGCCTATGAGGCGGTGGATGCGAGTCTACTCATGAGCGACATTGATCATGACACCGTCTTAAACACTCTATTCAAGTTTGACGAAGACATCGCCATAGTTCTAGGATCCTTAGCCAACAAACGACGGCTCCAATTGCTGACCCTACTAACAAAAGGGACGCACACTTTCAAAGAGCTTCAGAAAGCAACCGGTTTAGGCAAGACAGCGTTGGCCCACCACTTAGCGGTACTTGTGAAAACCGGTCTCTTGAAACACACAGGTAGAGGTCGTTACGAGCTGAGCCAAGACGGCGTTGAACTCTTGAATGCAGTAGGCACTACATATGCTAGTTCGAAAAGGAGGCGAGAACTCGAAGCAGCGAGACGAGCAGACTACATCCAGAAAACACATACTAAAAGGAGGGAACCA
>JASFPO010000153.1:0-3908 GCA_050115935.1 Candidatus Bathyarchaeota archaeon
CCGCAAAGTGTCACCCTTTTGTCAACATGGTTAGTGACATTTCAACATAGTTTCATGTTAAAGACGAGCTTCTTTGAGACTCTATGTTTTGGCAAGCGTCAAACTCTACACCGGCACTGCTTTGACTTTGTCAAATTTTATTGTGGGTGCTACAAGATGGTATCCGAACCATGGCGTAACTTGCTTCGTGTCGTTGGCGATGCCGCCTAGACTCGTTAGACATCGAGGAAGATTGTCGAAGATTCGCATAGGCCTTATTGGCTTTTGTATCTCGCCGTCTCTAATCAGAAATGCTCCGCTTCTGGTTGTTGTCGAGAAATCTCCTCGTTCAGGATGCAATGGATATGTATACCATATTCGGCCAACGAGTATTCCAAGCTTTGTATCTTCGATTAACTCAGTTTTGCTCATGCTTCCATTCTCAACCACGAAATCATGAGGTTCTGGAAAGGGAATGCTTGAATAGGTTCGCCCGGGGAAATTGCCAGTTCGCTTGGCGTTTCCAGTGGATGCCACGTCATCTTTGCTGGCATAAAAAGTATCATATTGCAGATTCTTAAGAATACCATTTTCAATTAGCGGGAGACGTTGCGTAGGTACGCCCTCATCATCAAAAGACATGGAACCCATGAAACCGGGCAGAGTTGGGTCATCATAAACTGAGAGTGATTCATCTGCAATCTTCTCGCCCAGCTTGCCCTGAAAACATGAAACTTTGTCTTGATAGCTTTTTGATATGACGCTTCTGGCAAACACGTAAGACATTATTTCTGCAAGGGCATAAGGTTCAAGAATCAGACTGTAGGTGCCTCCTTCGATTTTCTCAGCTCCCAAAGATTTCACTGCCATTTCCCCAGATTGTTCACCTATCTTCTCAGGGATGAATTCACTCAACGAACAGACACCTTGAAACCCTACACCGCTGCTGCGAGAGTTCTTATCTGCAGCTTCAGTGGTGATAGAACCAAATATAGTAGTGCAAGCCTCTGCTACATCAACTCCATGGGAATTCGCAATGTGGACCTCGTCTACGAGAGCATTCAGACTGCCTGAAACATCAGCAATTTTAGCGTTGAAATTCTTTGCAGCATCTAACATGTGAATTGCCAAGCCCACTGCTTCACCGGTCTCCAACTCAGCGGCTTCCTTGTCGAAAACCTTTGGAACAGTTTTAGCCTTTTCCGGCTCAGGCAGGCCTTTCCAATGCTTCGCGGGACCTCTAACTTTTGCAACGGAAAGAGCATCTTCGACAGTTTTTCTAAGGTTTTCTTCCGCAAAATCGTTTGTGATTGCGAATCCAATGGCTTTGTCCTTTACGGTTCTAACTCCAACACCATGGTCGCCTATTCCTTTGCCTTCCACAATTTGATTGCTGGCCAAACGCACCGTCACAAGTTTCTTGTCGAGGATGTAAACTTCGGTTTCATCAGAGCCACGTTTTCTAGCGTAATCCAGAATCTTGGTTCTAACGTCCTTGATTTCCATCTTATTTCCCCCTTGTTCCTATCACCCTAGCCTTTCCACGAATATGAGGTCCGCCATTCCCGACGTGAAGCACCTGTATAGGATCACCTTTTCCACAGTTTGGTAAAGGTCGCATAACGAAATCTTTGCCAACAGCATCTATGGACTTAAAGAAGTTGGGCGCCGTGCCAGCTATGGTTACATCTCGTAGAAGCTGGGTCAACTCTCCTTTTTCAATAAGATGCGCCCACTTGCAGCTTATCTGCCAGTTGTATCTTCGATTGTCAATTGAAGGAATCCTCTGTCCTACTGCATAAATCCCCCGGTCTATGTCCTCGATCATTTCTTCATATGCCCAGTCACCAGGCTTGATGAATGTGTTACTCATTCGAATTAAGGGAGCAAATTTGCAGCTCATTGCTCGCATGCCTCCGTTTGGCTCAGTTCCAAATATTGTAGCGGTTTCACGGCTGTGCATATGGTTAACAAGAACCCCGTTTTTGATCAAAACCTTCTCTTTAGCTGGGACCCCTTCGTCATCATACATGTAATACCCCAAGGCTCCTTCAACTCTAGAGTCATCTGACGCATTCAGAATATCCGACCCTATCTTTTGCCCCAACATTCCTTTCCACCACGAGACTCCAGCCCAAGCAGCTTCGCGACCCAAAACTCGATCTGCTTCGCTTGGATGTCCAATAATTTCATGAGTTAACAAGGACACGTAGTCTGGGTCCATTAAGACGGTCATCTCTTCAGTAGGCGCTGTAGGGGCATTAACAAGCTCGCAGACTTTCTTCGCCAGGTCTTCTGAAAGCTCCAAGGGATCCATTTTTTTTGTCGCTTCGAATCCTCCAGTTCCACCTTCAAGCTTGCTTTGATCTTCAGTTATATCTCCCTTGTGTGCCACCACTCTGAAGGCCAAGTAACATTTCATCATGTCGTGCTGGATTAGAGCGCCCTCAGTGCTACTGAAGAGTTTGCTTGTGACATCTCCGCTTATCGAAACTGCTCTTCGATGAATTCTGTCGCTTACTCCTTCCATAACAGAGTCACAATCTTTTGCAAGTTTGATGCGTTCCTCCATCGGAAAGTCATCCATCTTTATCTTCACTCTAACAGCATCCCTAGCCACGGTTACTCTAGTTTCGGCAAGTTTACAAGGCTCTTCTATGCGCTGAGAAGAAGCCACAGCCATTTGGTAGGCGCGCTTAACCGCATTCAAAAGATGTTTCTTTTCAAGACTCGTGACAGCATAGAAACCCCACGCTCCTTTTGCCAGAACTCTTACTCCTGCACCCACCTCGGAGCTAGAAGCAATTATCTCCACAGCTCCATTTTCCAAGAGAAAACCATCACTTTTAGAACGTTCTAGTCGAAGATCAGCGTATTCGGCACCAAGCTTGAGCGCGTGTTCCATAGCAGTCCTAGCTAAATCCTCCATACCACCACCAACAATAAGTCTAGTAGGATTTCACTTTTCGACTTATTTGACTTTTGCAAAAACAACTTGGACTTTCTTGTTTGTCAACTCGAAGATAGAGTTTTCCAATGTGCCTTTATGGGCCTCGACTCGTTTTAGAATCCTCTGCCTCTCCTCTTCAAGAATCCTTCTTCTCGATTCAACTGACTCTTTCCTCTTTTGTAGGTTCTGAAGAGCTGTCTGAAGCTGTCCCAATTCATCTTGTGTAGCTGCAACCGCTTTTGATGTCAAAAGCTGTTTCCTTTTCAAAACTGCTGCCAAACAGTCGTTATGCAGATTGATCAAAGAGTCCTTCCTAAGAACGCCATTGATCTGCTCTCGGGCTTTTCTCAACCGAGCGGTTTTTAGCTTCAATTTGCCTTGGCGAATTGCATCATCTAGTTTTCGCAACATGCTTTTCAATAGAGGATATCCTTCCTCTTCACTGGAAAGCGCCTCAAAGGGGTTTTCCATATATTGTACGAGTTTCCGGGTTTCTTCAGGAGGAAGAGCAACCTCGGCTCTTCTAGCGAGACTTTGCATCTTATAGAAAGGTTTCTGAAGATGACGCAGGCTGTACTTGACCTTTACTTTCAGATCTCCAATTTCATGCTCTATTCTTGAAAGCTCATCTAGTTCAGTTTGCCCCTGGACAATATTGATTCTCTGTTCGTCTTTCCCCATTTTTTCCTCTATAAGCTTTAGGCGTGTCTCTGTCTGAATTTTCCGCTTTTGAGCACCCTTTACATCTTCTAGCAGCTGGGAAAGTTTGTCAACCATATCTAATGCGTTCTCTGCGGTCTTCACGTTAACGTATTCTTGAACCAAGAAGCGATGTAGTTCTTGAATTGAATCTTTTGCTCTTTTTATTGCAATATCTAGTCTTCTTCTGTCAAGAATGAAGTACGGTGAAATTCGACGGTCCCAAACTCTTCTTTCATGCTCAATTGCTGCAAAAGCTCTCTGTAAGTCTCCAATTAAC
>JASFPO010000154.1:0-3893 GCA_050115935.1 Candidatus Bathyarchaeota archaeon
CGTTGACGCAGTCTTTGTCGAGGCTGGTAAGCTGAGAAACAGGTTAAGAGATAGATTTGACCGCATCCCTACCGGGGCAATCGGTCTGTATACATATAATCAAAGACTTGTTCAGGGATTAAGACAACTGATGTGTGGTGCTCGAAAATTCTCTCTAGAGAAAATGACTCGAGATGACATAGCTGCTTTGACAGCCCAAGCTGCCCGCATATCAGGTATACAGTATATCATGGATGCAGACAAGGAAGAAGTCGATAAGATTCTAGGCTAGTTCAGCGGGAACAAGATAACAAGAGTTGCTCAGTGACAAGCCTTTGGTGTTCAAAAAGATGAATACGCAGAGAATGCATACTCCATCGGCTGGCACAAAATCAGCTAACATACCATCTTTTCCTATGTTCCTCTTTTAGCAATTTGATTGCACTAAGAAAAGAGAAGGTCAGTGTGTTGACTGCTCTCTGTGTGTCCCTTGGAATTTAAAAGCGCGAGACACATATAATCTATAAACATACCAGAGCAAGGAATACATGGTCAAGGAACCCAAGGTCATTGTGGAGGCAGAATAATGGACCGTGAGGTCATCTTGAAGGCTAATCTTCCTATTTCGCTGTTCAAAAGAGGAAAAGTGAGAGACATCTATGACCTTGGAAACAAATTACTGATAGTTTCGACAGACAGAATCTCTGCATTTGATGTTGTACTGCCAAGCGGCATACCCTGCAAAGGTGAAGCACTGAACAGACTGTCTCTCTACTGGTTCAAAGAAACGAAAGACATAGTACCCAATCACATTCTAGATGTTGTCGACCAAAGAAGCGTACTAGTCAAGAGAGCTAAACCGATTAAAGTCGAGTTCGTAGTCAGAGGCTATCTCTACGGCTCTTTATGGAAGAAGTATGCCAAAGGAAGAACATCAGACCTGCCTACAGGCCTCAAAAAGGCCGAACGTCTTCCCAACCCTATTCTTACACCTACAACCAAAGCTGAAGAAGGACATGACGTTGACATTGAAAGGAAAGAAATCGCCAAGATAGTTGGAAAAAGTATAGCCAAGGAGATCGACGAAGCTTGCCTGAAAATCTATGAAAACGCTTCAAAGAAAGCAGAGGCTAACGGCATAATAATCGCTGATACGAAAATGGAGTTCGGCTTCTGCGATGACGAATTGCTTCTCATCGATGAAGTGCTTACGCCTGACTCGTCCCGTTTCTGGCCCGTTGAAAGCTACAAAGTAGGCGGAGACCCTTTCAGTTTTGACAAACAATATGTTAGAGATTACTTAGAAAGCATAAGATGGAACAAGCAGCCGCCAGCGCCAACCCTACCCGAACAGATTGTTCTCGAAACCTCGAAGAAATACGTTGAAGCCTATGAGAGACTAACTGGCAGGAAGTTTTGATACATAAGTGTCAAAAACTTCTAAATAGAAATTGTTAAATTTGCTATTAATTGTCTAATAGAAGGTGAAATATTATGGTTATCGCAAGAGAAGAGATGCAGGAAATAGTGAAATCGTTTAAAGAACCAGTTGGACTGAACTTAGGATCCCATTCTGCTCTGGACGCTTGGCAGGGACAAAGAAGCTACGGCATCAGAAGCATAATCTACACGACACCGGCCAGAGCCCGTATCTACCTGCAGAATCCAATGGCTGGAAAACCCGGGGAAGCCGTAGAAGACTTGCCAAGTCGAGTCAGAGAAGAAGTAATCGTAGTCAACGACCCAAAAGACATCCGAAAGAACGGGAACTGGAGAAGCGCCATATTGGTTCTCAACGAATATAAAGACATAGTGAAACACGTTGACCATTTAATCAACCTGGAATGCCTCCAAATTCCAAACAGGGCATTTTCCGTCTACGTAGGCGGAGACGAATACTGCAGTGTCATAGAAAATCGCTTTGCGGTTCCTATCATAGGATCAAGAAAAGCACTGAAAATTGAGAACAGAGGAGAAATCGAGAAAGACTACTACTGGTTCTCTGAAAAGGCTGGAATACCCTATCCAAAATCTTACACATATGAAATTCGCTCTGACGGAATCAAATTCAAAGAACCAATAGACGAACCCATGCTTCTCAAGACCGAACATGCCCACCGAGCCTTTGAAAGAGAGTTCATCTTTGCCGCCGATTCCAACGATCTTGAAGAAAAAGTGCAAAGAGAAATGGAAGCTGGGAACCTCACAAAAGAAGGCCTAGAGAATGGTAGAGTGGAACAGATTGTTTTGGGTCCTCATGCAAACTTCAACTTTTTCTTCTCGCCTTTAGACGCCAAAGAAGAGTGGGGAGACATAGACGATTGGTATGCCAAACTGTACAATGTAAGCCTTGAAGACGCCAGAACTTGCCTAGCCAATCAGTTTCTGTCTATTGATGAACGAAGAGAGACCATACATGATGGCCTAAAACGGATGCCTGTAGATATTCAGCAAAAAATCAAGAAAGTTCCTTCCTTCGAGGTTGCTGCTCATCTAATGATGAGCCTACGAGAATCGCTACTTAAAGATATGCATCGCTATGCAGATGCCTTCCTCTTAGCATTGAAGATGCATGAGCCTCCAGGAATCATCGGTGCATGGTGTTTGCAAACGTTGATCACTTGGGACCGAGTATCCAAATATGAACTGCAACCTAAAGCCAAGCTTGACTTCACCAGCGGAGCTGACCCGAAAACAGCCATGGATTACGGATTATACGACGTGCCGGAAAAGAGAGATCCTTACATGCACATTCCAGTCACACAAGATCTGGCTCTCAGACACGGCGGTGGAACCAACGTGCACATGGGTGTAGGCTCCCAATACGCCAACGCGAAATATCAGAGACCCATGAGTATGGGTGACAGAATCGCACTCGAGATTAGACGTGCTTGGAAAAAGAAGCAGCTTGCAGATGTCGTCACATGAGACACTTTTTGGTTTAGATTTAGGTGGGATTGGTGCCAAAAGGTTTCACATATGCTAAGGCTGGTGTAGACCGAGAACTAAGAGCTGAATCAAAAATAGCACTTAAAACTCTGAAAAAAACGTACAAACACAGCCGATATGGAGAAGTCATTCACCTACCATATGGCAACATCTTTCCAGTAGGCGACAGATACTTCGACTTGGTCATAGAAGGAGTTGGAACAAAGGTCCTCCTAGCTCAACTGGCAAACAAATACGACACAATGGGAATAGATGGCATAGCTCTCGCGGTAAATGACGTCATACGGTCTGGAGCTAGACCCTTAGCCCTCTCAGACAATATACACGCACATGTCTCTGACCCAAAACTCGTAGCTGAATGGATGAAAGGCATAGTAAAAGGGGCAGATGAGGCAGGCTGCATCGTGCCGAGTGGAGAAATCGGCGACGTTGCAGAAATAATAAAGGGGCTATCCGAAGGCAGAGGCTTCGACATGGTCTTTGCTTGTGTTGGAGAACTAGATGAAGGCGACATAATCTTCGGAGAAAACATTAAGCCTGAAGATGTGGTGATCGGCTTAAGAAGTTCTGGCATCCACAGTAACGGAGTAACACTTGCGAGAAAGATTCTCTTCAAGCAATGGGGCGGCAAGCACGAGCCATATGATGTTCCAGAAGGCTTCGATAGAGAACTTGTAAACGAAGTTCTGGAGCCAATGAAGATTTACGTCAAGCCCTTTTTGGATGCCGCCGAAAACTATGAGATTAAAGGAGCAGTTCACATAACTGGGGACGCATATCTGAAATTCGACAGGTTAATGCAGTTCTCTAAAGGAATAGGATTCAAGTTCGACAACTTCAAACCCCAGCCAATTTTTGAGCTAATCCAGAAAGTCGCTTCTGAAACTGGGGCTCCAATCACAGATGAAGAAATGTTGAAAACTTTCAACATGGGGTGGGGCTTCGCAGTTATCGTGAATGAGGGC
>JASFPO010000155.1:0-3832 GCA_050115935.1 Candidatus Bathyarchaeota archaeon
TTACTGCATGTCCGCTATTTCTTTCTGAAACACTACGTAGCGGCGGCTAACTATCCAATCGTTTTTTAAGTAAAATGGCACGTTAGCCCAACCTGCTGTGACATTTGACGCTCCTAAAGCCTTCATGCGAAGCATCGACTCTAGAAGCAGACATGAACCGATACCTCTCCTCCCGAATTCTTCAAGGACAGCTATGGGCCCAAAATACCATTCCTTGGAGGTTCTTGAGCGTCCAAATGTTGCCCATCCCACAACTTCTGTTCCTAACAGGGCAACTATTGTGTAGCCTTTCTTCGCAAAGTTTGACTCCCACCCTTTGGGAAACCATTGTGGATAGCTCAGTTTGTCCGCGAAACGACGCATTTCATTAAGAAACCCAGGTTGATAAGGCTTGATGATAATTCCCAACTTCTCGATCTGTTGCCCTGCTTTTCTCTGATATTCCGTGGGCTGAAAGGCGTTGAGATCAACGGTAACATCTTCTTCAGCATCGATTTCTTCAAAACCATTCTCCCGATAAAATCTCAGCTCTTCTTCATATCTTGCATCAATTCCAGGAAAGAAATATCGACCCGTGTATTTCACCACTCTTGCCATCTTTTTGCCCTTTGACTTCAGGAATTTCGATGCTCGTTCGAGTACGTATCTTTTAGTGTCTTCTTTTTCATCATATTTCTTCAGCACAAACAAGCCTTTGATGTAGCCAAAATCTCTCTCATGGGCTCTACCTGCCCCATCTCGACCAGCTATTCCTTCCCTAGCGACAGCAGCCACGAAGCCAACTATCCTGTCGTTGCGAGTTGCCACGAAGTTTCCTTCCTTCTCGTAGTTTGGGTCATCAAATATTGTGCTCTCAAACATTTCCTCAGTAAGTCTATCGTAATGTAGACATTTGTTCCAGCCTGAAACTACTTGGGCAATGTCAGATCGTCTAAGCAGCCTTACTTTAATATCCATGTTTGCCAAAACCGATTTGCCGTTATCTCTTAATGCCACATATGCTTTATGGCTTTAAGTATTCAAGCATATAGTCTCATCAGCAAGTATCAAAGTAGATTTCAAGAGGCTCAGAATATTGCAGTCTTTAAGGCTTAGGGATCGAGACGCAATAGTCACGAGGGAGGGCATAATCTTTAGAGTTTACGGCAACTTTCATCCATCAAATGCCTACATCTGCGACCCCGAATATGCGCCGGCAGAAATCTTCAAATCAACCAACCCAAAAGCACCTAGAACCAGAGGAAAACAGGTTTACTACAAGTTCTATTTTGACGAAGGTTTACGTTTTATACGTGCAAAATATCCGCAATACAGAATTCTCCACGAACCCTTAGAGGAGTTACTCGTTGGTGTAGATCAACACCAAATCTGGAAAACGTGGCAGCCCGATGAAAGGCTTCAGCAACTAATGCAGAAATCAGGAAAAGACTCATTGCACAAGGCTCTACAAACATTGTCAGGCTTAATCGTGCGATACTCTGGACTTTCACTGCTCAGTTTTGGAGTTTTCGGCTCGCTTCTTCACGGCTTTTACCATCCAAGGCTTTCTGACTTGGACTTCACTGTTTATGGCGGAAGAGGACGCAGGAGGCTATGCGAAACATTAGAAGCTATGTATAAGGAAAAAGGTTCTCCTTTAAAGAACGAATTTGAGAGCATAGAAACGGTGAAAGACAAACAATGGAACTTCACCAATTACAACCAAAAAGAGTACGTGTGGCACCAAAAGAGAAAAATCATCTATGCATTGTTCAAGGACAAACTAAGCGGTAGAACTATAAAGACAGAGTTTGAACCCGTGAAAAACCGGAATGAAATCAGGAACGAATACGATTCAAAGACGCGGATACTGAGGAAGGGCTGGATTAAAGCAATCGTACGCATAGCAGATGATCAAGATGCAGCTTTCATGCCTTCTATCTATCAGATCGAGCCGAATAGAATATTTCAAGGAGAGAAAGTCGAAGACATCAAGCGCGTAATCTCCTATATGGAGGAATTCAGAATGCAAGTACAAAAAGACGAAAAAGCCTACGTGGAAGGAAACCTTGAACAAGTGAACACGCCAGAAAAAACCTTTCATCAGATAGCCCTAACTTATGCCCCACGATACTACGAACAAGTTTTGAAGATCATACATTAGACTTCTAATGGAAACATGAAATCCGAAGTTCTATTTCCTAGAAGCAACCTATAAAATACCTGCTCATCAGTCTTTACCTTTTCAACCTTGCCGTGAGCAACTACTGTCTCGCCGCTTTTGGCTTGTTCGCAAAATCTTCCACGAAAAGAAGCAATTTCCTCAATAGGTTCAACATGAACTCCTTCAAGAATATTCACGCCTGCAATTCGGTAGCAGCACGGAGTAAAGATCATTTCAGAGTCATCCGTCACAGTAGCCTTGATCTTGGCATGGCCAACAGACTCGTATTGAATCACACCGTATCTTTTTCCGATTTCATCCCAATCTTTTACGCAACGGACGAAAAAATCTCTTCGCTTGAACATGCCTTGCAAAACCTTTCTCGACTCGGTTCGAAGGAAGTCCTCAAATGACATTGCAGTGTCTTTCGAACGAAAATCGAACAACCGCTTCAAACCTTCTTGAGTGTAGGGCTTGACAAGGCTGTCCTTGCGCTGCATCAACGATCTAAGTGTTTCATAAGCTTTGCTGCAGTTTTCTGACCCATAAATTACAGGGTCAACATCCGAATCGATTGTGTATAGCCCGATGAGAAGCGAACCTGAAATGCCCAGCTTACTCCATGAGACAGCAGACTCTCTATTCAACAATTTTGTGAATTCTAATGCATCGGTTTCAACTTTGTCTAACTTGTCTCTGCAACGAAGACATGTCAATCCTTCCACAGGTTTGAAATGACGTTTAACAGCCTCTATGGGTACTTCGCAGAGTTGTTCATCAAACACTGGATCAAACATAAGATATTGGGGAAAATGTTCTCGCAGCAGCTCATACCGTTCCTGAAGGGGATACACCTTGCGATAGGTTATGTTTTCTTTCTTTCTGTCACCCATAGGGTCGGGAACATACCGGATAAAGGCCACAAGGCGCCTAGGTGGGTGAACCAGACCTTTAACATCGAAAAAAACGCCATCTGCTGTCTCAATTATGTCTCCTTCACGTGCCTTGACACTCATTCCTTCTTCAACCGTAAACTACCCAAATCCTTTAATCTCTCTCTAACAAACCGCCTCTATACAGCGCCATAATTAGGCCAACACCGAACAGTGTCGCTATCGCTGTGAATATGATTCTCTCAACAGCTGAAACAGGTATCAGATACATGAAAAGCGAGGGGACATCTGGAAGATTTAGAGGCTTCAAGAAGATCTCTTCTATGACGCTAAAGGGAATGAGAACATCAATCACACTAACAAAGATAATGTTCCCAAGCATGTGGTCAGCAATGATTCCACAATAGCTTGCCAAAGCAACAGCTGAAACGAATCTTCCTCTTCCTCCCCCAAACACTCCATAGACGAATAGAATACATCCAACAAAGTAGAGGGGAAGTGTAAGATAAGACAAGAAGGTGAAATCGCTCAAATATGGTCTGGAGAGAAGATAAGCGGAAACAACAGTCAAGATCCCACAGAGCATGTACTTTGGATTCGCTCGAAAACCCTTCTCATCTGTAACTCCGACATCCTCGAACGATTTTGCTGTCCAGTTTCTTGTAAACAAAATCGCAAAGAGTCCCAAGAAGTGAAGTACTGGATAAAAGGGAGCACGCTGACCGATAGGAGTCATATACCATCCCAGAATCAACACACCAAGAACGATTGCACTCAACATCCATCCTTGAACGGT
>JASFPO010000156.1:0-3818 GCA_050115935.1 Candidatus Bathyarchaeota archaeon
CCATGAGGTTCAAATTTTTGACTATTTATTCTGGAGGTCCTCGTTCGATTATCTTTTGAATTTCCTTCAAAGAACACCGTCTTGACCAGAAAGCCTCTAAAAGCCAATTAGCACCAATGTCCATGAAGTCATGGATATAAGCATCTTCCTCTTTGTCTCCAACGGTTACAATGCTTTTTACAACATCAAATGAGTCTAATGATTTCCTATACTTTCCAATATAACTCAAAATTTCTTGATAATCTTGAGGATATAATGAGGGATCAGATCCAGCCTTCAATGGAAAAATTCCATCATATTTCGCAGCCCGTCGAAATGGTTTTTTGTTTGGCCAATTACCTCCGACCCAGATCTTTATATTACCTTCTGGTTTAAATTTAACTGGTTCTTTTATTTTGAAGTGTTTTCCATCAAAAGTAAAGGGTTTTCCAGACCACAAACCTTTTAGAATCTCTAAAGATTCATCAAGTATATCCCCTCTAATCTTAGGGTTCTCCTCTTCACCTAGAGCTTTAAATTCTGCTGTACCTCCCAAACCCACACCAAGAATAAATCTTCCACTAGAAAGCCTATCTATTGTAACAGCTTCTCTTGCTACTATCATTGGCCTTCTTCTTGCTAATGGTGTTACTGTTGTACCAATAGTGATTTTGTTCGTTTGAGTAGCTATTCCAGACAATATAATCCATGGATCCAATACATCTTGATCTGGTGCCCACGGTAGAAAAACGTGATCCCATAAAAAGAAACCGTCCCATCCACATTCCTCCCCCCTCTTAGCTAACTTGATGTAATCTTGTGGATTACTTGTGATTCCATGGTTAGCAATATATATGCCAAATTTTACCTTGTTGCTCAAAGTATCACCAAAATTAACGATAAATCAGTCCCCAAAAAACGCGCGCGCACCTGAGTTCCAACCGTTGAGTGACTCGAAATATCGGATTTTTTTGAACTTGTTTTTGCACGGAGGACCAACGCAAACAGCCGCTTCATCCTTTCCTGGCGAAAGGATCCATGACCAACAGATTCCGTAATGAACCTTGCCATCAAAATCGTGGGTGCACATCTTATGTTCATGGTTTTTCAACGCGTCGATGATATCGTCATCAATAATATTTCCTTTGTTTTGCAGAAACCACTGGTTCAAAAACGCTCTTCTCGCAGAGGTATATTCAATACAACTGTCAATTCTCTCTTGAGTCATGTATTGTTGCATTTCCGGGGAGTCATACAACAAAGAATTGAAGTCAAATCCTTTATCTGTGTAGGTAGTCTTTGTCTTTTCTCGATGCGCCTCGACCTTAGCGATACTGCTGTTTCTGTCTATTATCATATAGACGATACCCCATGTTTTCGGTATTCTCTCGAGAAATTCAGTGGCATCTTCTAAAGTCCGACAGTTGCCAAGTATCCACCTCTGCGCAACATTAAACATCACTCCCGGTCCTGAGTTGACAAAGCTTGTTGCAGTTGACGATATTGTGAGTCCTGCTTCATTCACTCCTCCATACCTGGACATGCTTGCCCAGTGAAAGGTGAACCCTAAACTGTACAACTTCCCTTTTGGCTTCGTGTAGCAAAGTGTCAGATATTTACTATCTTCTTCTGTCCATTCGTGATTTTGCGCCATAACTGGTGATCCGCTTCGAGTGTGATCACCAGATATCGCCATGACCAGACAGGATGGCTGCAATCTGTAGGGGGAGAGTTCGTGTGCTGCAACAACACTGTAATCTACATCACTTCCATCAGCAATTCCATGGAGCTCCTCTAGTAGCTCCGGAGCGTATGTTCTCACTTCTCTCTCATACTCCATGCTTTTCACAATGTTTTCTTTCGAGAATTTTGGCAGAAGTCCCTTGTCCTTCTTCAGCATTTTCCCTATTTTCAGTCCCATATCGTAATAAGAACCACTCAATTTCACTTCGTACACAGCAAGTCACATCTTCTGAGTAAGTACCAGCTCCCCCTCCAATATTTAACGCAGTCGATGTAACATCAGTTTGTGCGGTGGGGAGAGAGTTCACCAAAAGTAAGCGTCAAACCCCACAGAAACCATTTTGGCTTGCTAGTCTTTCGTTTTCAGCGCGGGTGCGCGCAAAAGGAATAAACCTGAAACTCTACATGTGATATTTGGTGCGTTCAAATGGGAGTCTTTGCGATTATAGGGAAAAGACGTAGTATCCGGTTGTATGAGAAAAAGCCAGTGGAGAAGGAGAAGCTCAATCGTATTTTGGAAGCAGGCAGATTGGCGCCTTCTGCCGACAACAAACAGCCATGGCGATTCATAGTAGTAACCGGCGAGAATGTCAAAGAAAAATTAAGAGTAACCTATGACGAAGAGTGGTTTGTCTCTGCACCCGTGATTATCATAGGTTGCGCTGTTCCCGAGGAAGCTTGGATGAGAGTGGACGGTCAAGAATATTGGATGGTAGACGTGGCAATCGCCATGCAGAACATGATCCTAGCAGCCACAGAACTCGGTCTAGGAACTTGTTGGATCGCTGACTTCGACGAAAAAGCTATCCGAAAAGCGCTCAATCTACCTTCAAACATCCGTGTGGTTGCCATGACTCCCTTGGGCTACCCAGCCGAAGAAAAACACCCAGTAAGGGACAGAAAACCACTTGCGGAGATAGTTCACCACGAACATTGGTAAATTCGCGCCCGAGTCAAAGTCTAGTCGCGCGCATGAATTGAGTTTTCGGATTCATAAGACTTTTAACGGACAATAATCGTTACGAAGGCTTGCTCTCACCGAAGCATTAGACCTGCTCTGCACGCATAAATCCCATACATACATCATCTCATAATGAGATAGCCAAAATTTGATCTTCCTGGGTGGCGTGGTACAGGCTACGGTGAGAGCAGTCTATCACTCCCCCAGCTTCTCCCGTTGCTTTCACTCCACCTTGCAAAACTACATGGTCAAATATCAGATAAATCTACTAATAACTTAATTCTGCGCGCACTTAGCTATTTGGTGCGCCTCCAACCATATTTGGTTACTTCGGGTGATTGGTTCTCGAACACCACTTTATTGCCGCATTTGCAGCGAACATGTATTATTGTAGTTTCCCTTTCTGTTCGATGCACTGAGCCATTGAGTACAACCAGTTTGGCGGGGGAAGAAACCGCCTTTTTCTTGTAGTAGATTCTGAGGAGGCGCTTGCAGTCAGGGCATCTGAGGGTTAATCGTCGCCCGTTTTGGCTATCAGTTCTTCCCACCTAACACACTCCCCTGTATCCTTAGAATTTGCAATATCTGCGCGCGTGAACTTATAGTGGTGTCTTTAGTGCTCCATAGGATATGATCTCAGTAATTTCTTCCACAAACCTAATGTGCTCTGCGTTGTCCGAGGCTAAAGCCCCCTTCAACATGATCGCTGCCAAGTCCAAGTCTTGGGCACCTCTGTATGTGGATAGAACGCAGTACTCTGCAGAAAAGCCCGTCACAATAACCGTGTCAACTCCCATCTCTCTCAGCTTTTCTGCCAAACTGGTCTTTGTGAAGGAATTGCTGTAAGCCTTCACAATCCGGATATCTTGGGAGGCTATCTTGACACTCTCGTGCACGTCGAATCCTGGATTGCCTGGTACAATCTCTTGCTTTCCGCTTTTGTGCTGTATGATGATCACTGGTAGGTCTTTTTCTCTGAAAAGGTCTATTGCTGCGTTTATGTATTCAATAGCGGATTCTAACGATTTCGCAAAAGCTGGGCCGATTCCAAAGAACTCATTTTGGACATCTATTACAAGCAAGGCAGGGTTCATCTACACACATCCTTATGGAACTGTAACGACGGAAATGTCGT
>JASFPO010000157.1:0-3807 GCA_050115935.1 Candidatus Bathyarchaeota archaeon
AACATGGCTACGTACAACGGTGGCTCTGCCGAGACTGCGGCTACCGCTTCAGCCAAAATCACTCAACAGACCCAGCAGAACCCTTACAAAAACATTCAAGTCGGCAAATAAATACCAGCTCAACCTATAATCATAATCGTCAAGTATGCGAGCTCTTGACAGAAGACTCGAAAAACTTGGCCAAAGTAAAAACCCGAACACAAAAACAGGCCGCGGGGGCCACAACGAAGAAACCTACAGAATCCCTCTTTGGCAAATTCGAGTACCATCTACTAAAGAAAGGCTTAGCAAAAGGCACAATCGAACAGAGAATCTGGCTACTCAAGGGCTTAGAAAAACACTGCAACCTCTTTGACCCTGAAAGCGTAAAACTCGCAATCGCACGCATGGATAACTGGTCAAAAGGCACAAAACGCCTAGCAGTAATAGCCTACGAAAACTTCGCAAGCATGGAAGGGATCAAATTTGACCCTCCAACCTACCGACCCGATGGCACTCATCCCTTCGTCCCAACAGAACAAGAAATCGACATTCTAATCGCAGGATGCGGACCAAAATTATCGGCGTTTCTACAACTAATAAAAGAAACTGGCGTAAGAGCTGGTGAAGCCTTACGCCTCAAATGGACAGATATAAACCCTCACAGCAAAACCGTTCGGATAACCGCAGAAAAAGGATCGAAACCTAGAACTCCAAGGATCAGCAACAAGTGCTATGCCATGATAAACAGCCTACCACGCGAAAACGAGAAGATATGGGCTGTCCAACTGCATTCAGTGAGAGTAAACTATCTTCGGCAACGAAAACGCCTTGCCCACAAACTGAAGAATCCAAGGCTGAGAAAGATAAGCTTCTGCACTCTGCGACATTGGTTCGCTACAAACCTCTATCATCAAACCAGAGACATTCTATTCGTGAAGAACGCTTTAGGTCACAAATTCGTCGGAAACACCATGGTCTACATTGACCTTGAACAAGCTATCTATGGAGGTATCCAAGACGATAATTTCACTGTGAAGGTAGCCATCAATCTATCTGATGCTTGCCAACTCTTAGAAGCTGGATTCGAATATGTAGGCAACATGCATGGACACGAGCTTTTCAGAAAACGAAAATAGTGTGACCTTTGCACCAAAAATCAACATTCCGATGTGACCTTTACGTTTGTAAACCTTTATATCCGAGATAGGGCTTCGAATCTACTGAGAGAAATCTGATGGGGACAGAGATGCAAACAAGCGGCAAAACCCTGCTAACTCAGAGAGTGAAGGTCTCTCAAGGAGAAATTCACATTATTAAAGAGCGATGCAAACAATGTCGCTTGTGCGTCGAGCTTTGCCCCAAAGAGGTGCTCCGAGAATCTGAGGAAGCGAACGAAAAGGGTTATCATCCCCCAGAGGTCGTTGAGGAGCCAGATAAGGGAAAAATCTGCGTCGCTTGCGGTTTCTGCGAAGTAGCATGCCCAGAATTTTCCATATGGGTTAAAGAGAAGAAATGGAAGGCATCCAAGGAGGAAGAATCATGGGAAAAGCAGTCTTAACAGGCAGACACTTCTGGTCTGGTAACATCGCCATAGCCGAAGGAGCAATAGCTGCAGGTTGCCGATTTTTCGCGGGATATCCAATCACCCCTGCAAGTGAAATTGCTGAGCACATCGCCAGAAGATTTCCAAGAATAGGTGGGATATTTGTCCAATTCGAGGACGAACTTGCATCGATGGCGGCAATCTTGGGCGCGTCTTGGGCTGGGGCTAAAACAATGACTTCAACTTCTGGACCAGGGTTCAGTCTAATGACGGAGAATTTCGGCTTGGGAGTGATGATGGAAGTCCCCACCGTCATTGTTAACATTCAAAGAGGAGGCCCAAGCACAGGCCTCCCCACGCTTACCGCCCAAGGGGATGTCATGCAGGCGAAATGGGGAAGCCACGGACCCTACGAAATGATCGCTCTTTCACCCGACTCACCACAAGAAGCTTTCGATCTCACAATACGTTGCTTCAATCTCGCAGAGAAATATCGAGTTCCTGTGGTTCTTCTCGCAAGCGAAACGGTTGGCCACAGTGCCGGAAAGGTTGTTGTCCCGCCCGCAGAAAAGATAAGGATTATTGACCGAAAGAAGCCTACAGTTCCCCCAGAAGAGTATTTGCCCTACAAGCCTGATGAGGACCTAATTCCTCCAATGGCTTGTGCGGGTGAAGGATATTCTGTCTGCACTACAGGTCTTACTCACGATGAAAAGGGCTATCCAGATGTAGGCGTGGAGGCCCAAGAAAGGCTGATCAAACGCCTGAATGACAAGATTCGAAACCACATGGAGGACATCGTTGATGTAGAAGAGGAAAACATGGAAGACGCAAAGATTGCAGTCGTCTCTTATGGCCAAGTTTCTCGACCTGCAAGAAGAGCGGTTAGCATGGCTAGGGAAGAGGGGATCAGGGCGGGAAGCATAAAACTCATTACTATATGGCCTTTTGCAGAGAACATTATACGGAAGTGGTCAAAACAGGTGGAGGTGTTCATCGTTCCTGAGTTAAATTACGGTCAGATCTCCTTGCAGGTAAAGAGGGAAGCGGCAGGAGATTCTGAAACTGTCTTAGTGCCGAGAATGGGAGGAAGATTGATCACACCGCAAGAAATCTATCAAGAAATCAAAAGGGTGAGCGAAAGATGAGCCAGAAGTTGACAAGAGAGGAAGAGCTTCAAGAGTTACATCCTATGGACTGGTGGCTCAGATCCGAACGAATGCCGCACATCTGGTGCGCAGGATGTGGCATCGGTGCGACATTGTATGCTTGGGCTAGAGCATTGGACAGAGTTGGAATAGGAAAAGACAAAGTTGTATATGTGTCTGGAATAGGTTGCTGTGGTAGAGGCTCCGGTTATCTGGATGTAGACGGTTTTCACACAACCCATGGTAGAGCCATCCCATTTGCCGTTGGAATTAAGCTTGTCAAGCCACATCTATGTGTAAACGTCATATCTGGAGATGGAGACCTCTTCTCAATTGGAGGAAACCACTTTATCCATGCTGCCAGAAGAAATGTAGATTTGCTCGTTATCTGCACAAACAACTTCATTTATGGCATGACAGGCGGGCAGCTTGCAGCCACCACTCCCAAAGGAGATTTTTCAACCACTACTCCTTACGGTAATGTTGAACACCCCTTCAACACACCCCATCTGGCGGACGCGTCAGGAGCTGTATACGTCGCGAGATGGACAAGCATTCATGTGAGAATGTTGGAGAAATCGATCGCGGAGGCCCTGAGAATGAAAGGCTTTCGCTACATTGAAGTTCTTTCACCATGTCCGGTAAACTACGGAAGGCGGAATAAACTTCGTGAAGTAGATGACATTGCGAACTGGTTTCGAAAATCTTCCGTAATCAAACATGAAGCAAACACAAGTGAGGTCCAGATCGAGAGAGGGAAACCCCTAATTCTCGGAAACTTCGTCAAGCGAGAGAATAAATTCTCATACTACGAAGAATTGAAGAAAATGGAAGAGAAGATAAAGAAAGCTGCAGAGGCGAAAAAATGAAACCAGAAACCAGAAGAGAAGTCATGTTCGGCGGATTTGGAGGACAAGGAATCGTTACAGCCGGCTACATAACTGGCCGAGCTGCTGTTGTATACGATGGCAAAGAAGCTATCTTTACACAGGTTTACGGACCTGAGGCTAGAGGATCCGCTTGCTCAAGCGGTGTGGTGATTAGTGAAGACGAAATCAGCTATCCTTACCTTCTCAGCCCAGAGATCATGGTAATCATGAGTCAAGAAGCTTACACGAAATTTCTGCCTAGGCT
>JASFPO010000158.1:0-3800 GCA_050115935.1 Candidatus Bathyarchaeota archaeon
ATTTTGTGAGATAGTTTAGAAGAAAAAGGTGTTAACTTGGGACGCAACTCTGGCAGTTTATGGCTTGGAGCTTTCGTAGGTTTCGTCATCATTGTTATCCTTGGATGGATGCTCCCAATAATTGGCCATTTAATCGGTGGATTAGTCGCAGGCTTAATGGCGAGAGGCGGAATGGGCAGAGGAGCACTAGCAGGCTTTCTCGCGGGAATATTCGGTGGGATAGTTCTCGCTATATTTGCTACGATATTTGGAGGGGCAATAGGCGCGGTTCTGGGCGGTCCAGCAGGCGGATTGCTGGGCGCTCTAGTAGGTGTGGTTCTAGGACTAATCGCAATCTTACTCAGTGTCGTTGGAGCAATAGTAGCCGCCATCGGAGGCCTAATAGGCGGAGCAATAGCGAGGTAGCAACCACCAGAGAGAGCTCTTCACCACTTTGTCAAAGAATTTGCCAGAGATAGGGACCTTGACGATTTGGTGCAAGAAGCAAAGACCGAGGTGAAGGCGACACAGGAATGCGTTGGGGCTTTCTACAAGTAGCTTCAAAAGGGAGAAACGGTTGAAGGAGAGTTCACCTTACATTACTCACTATATAAATGGTCTATCTCTCACGCCTTGACATGATTCTCTGAGTAGGAATTGGCACCTGAAAGAACGGAGTATACGCGTCTTCTCATTTTGAGTTCGTATTCTCAACTATACAGCCACGAAGAAGATCGTGAACCGCTTTGGATTTTCTCATAACCTCACATTCACGGCTCCTCAGGATCATCTTCTTGCTTCTTATTCTGTTCAACTGGGAACGTGAACGAAAACTTGTCCAGATTCCCCAAATAGTGAGAGTTGCAAAAAATATGAAATTTGACGCGTCGAAAAGGAGAGCATACTCCAATCGCAGAAAGGAGAAAATGTAAGCGATGACAGTACTAGCTGCAGGAGCTATCACAGTAAGGGCTAGGCCTGTTCTGAATTCAGCGAGTGCAGTTCTCTCTTCTGCTAGATAGTTCCTCTCTAGAGCCAGCAAAGTACGCAATTTGGCTAGAATCTCTTGTTCAGTCGGCTCAGTCATGTTCTAGCCTCTGGCGTGCAACAGATTCCTATCTCATAATCTCGCCGTATTCCTCATAGGGCATTATTGAGAGATATCTCATCAAACCCATGAAGCCTTCAAGAATATCTGGTTCCTTGTGAAATTCTTCATGTACCTTCTTACTTGCCCAGAAAGTCAACATTACATATTTGGTTGGTTGAACATCGATATCTTCATATTGACCTTGAAGACCGCTTCCTCCGTAGGAAATTGTGGAGACCCTGAATATTTTTGAGCCAAGAAAGCCCTTCTTCCCATAAGTCATACGGCACAATTCCTTTGTCTTTTCTTCGAACTCTTTTTCGATGCCAGGCTTCACTGACAAATAGTTTATGGCACATATTATTGGCTTTCCTTCTCTCTTGTATTTATCAAGCTCTTCTTGGGGAATTATCGCCGCTTTGACTGCCCTTTTAGCTAGGTATTGCATGGCCATCTTAGCCCTTCTGCCTGTATCGCAGTATAGAAGTATGTCCTTTTCTTTCAGAAAGTCAATGTAATACTCTAAATCCGAGACAGGAATGTTCAGCGATCCTTCTATGTGGTTCTTATAGTACTCCTCTCGGCTTCTCACATCCACTATCATACTCATTATTCTCACCTTGTTCTACTATTGCGATTTGCTGGCTTTTATATTTGCGCGGGCGATGATTTTATATGAAAGGTGAAAACAAGAGGACTTTTGAAGGATTCAAATGGCTGAAGCAGATTCGACACTCATTAAATGGGTGAACATAATAGCCTTTGCAATGACTGTTCTGGTCAACAGCCTGGCGGGTGGTTCAACAATTCTTGGCGGCAAGGTGACAGCCGAAATCTCTGACGCGAACCCAACACTCATAACTCCTGCAGGTTACGTTTTCTCTATTTGGAGCGTCATTTACATCTTGTTGGGGACATTCGTAATCTTCCAAGCATGGCCAGGTCGGAAAGAAAGAACCTATCAGAAGAGAATTGGATGGCTCTTTGCCTTCAGTAGCCTAGTGAATATTGCTTGGCTTTTCCTCTGGCAGTTTGAATACCTTAGCTTGTCAGTTGTTTTCATGTTTCTGCTTCTTGCAACATTGATTGCGATTTACCTGCGCCTCAATATTGGCAAGTCCAAGGCTCCTTTGCGCGAGAAACTGGCCGTCCACGTTCCATTCAGTGTCTATCTGGGGTGGATAACTATCGCCTCTATTGCAAACGTGACTGTTACGTTGGTTTCTGTCGGGTGGGATGGTCTTGGTATAGGCCAAGAAACATGGGCACTTCTGATTGTGACTATCGCTTTGCTGATCACGTTGCTCGTCGTGGCTACAAGAAAAGACTTAGCCTACGGGCTTGTAGTTATCTGGGCATTTCTAGGCATTGCAGTGAAGCAAGCCGGAAACCAAAACATCGTTGCAGCCACTGGAATCAGCGCAGTGATTGTTGCAATTGCACTGTCCTTATCGATCCTGGTTTCCAGATGGAAACGATGAATGCACGCCATGATCCGCTTCAGTGGACCATTCGCGTGAGCGTTATATTTTCATGCGCTTCACCATCTCAAAGACCATTGAACCATAGAGACTTCTTTTTCTCCCAGTTCTCCTAAATCCAGATTTTTCATATAGACTCACTGCTTTCGTCAGCGGTTCAAAACATTCTAGTGTTATTGCTCTGCAATTTCCTTTTCTCGCTAGCTCATCTATTTCCTGCAATATACGCCAACCAACGCCTCCTCCCTGGTGGTCGGGTACTACAGCCATACTTCGTACATGCAAGTTTTCTTCGTTTATTGTTGTTATAGAGACAGTCCCGACGATTTTGCTGTTCTGAGTCGCGACCAAAACGACTGTCTCTTTTTCAGCAATACGTTTTCCAATTTCATGGGGGGATGTAACTGTAGCTCTGTAAGCTTCCTCTGTATAATACTGTTGATAGGGCTTGAAAGCATGGGAAAGAACCTTGAATATCTCTCGAATGTCATTACTTCGCGCCTTTCTAATCCTTATTTTATCTCTTGGCATTAAACTGAATGACATATTTCCACCCTCATTCACGAAACGCGCATGCGGATACGTCAACTGCCGGTTCAGTTAGACTTGGCTATTAACTTCTTGACTTTTCGTTCTATCTCGTCCCTAATTTGTCGAACTTTTTCTTTTGGTTTTCCCTTTGGATCTTCGAGCTCCCATTTTACCACTTTCTTAAGTAGCGGTGCCGGGCAAAAACCTTGAGCACCACATCCCATGACTACTATTATTTCTGCATCTTGAATCATTTCTGCGTTTAGAGATTTCGGCCTACTTTTCGATATGTCAATCTCTCTTTCCCGCATTACGTCAACAACCACTGGATTAACTTCACTTGATGGGTTAGTACCAGCGCTTATAGCCTCGACCTCGCTCTTGCCATAGTGTTTTACGAAAGCTTCTGCCATCTGACTTCTCCCGGCATTTTCGACACAAACAAAAAGAAGCTTCATGTTTTTCAACTCTCGGTGCACGCCCTCTTATTGATATAGGATTTTTCCGATCCTTAATAATTTAAGGAGAGGATTTTTCCGATATTAATAAAAGGTATAACTCTATATTTTATTATGGGGTAAACGATTGAATATCGAAGAATCAGAGCTTGTCAAAGATGTCATGCAAGATTTAGCTGAGAGCACAAGAATAAGCTATATCACGACTCTAAATCGCTTTGTCAATGAATTTGCCAGAGACAAGAATCTTGACGACTTGGT
>JASFPO010000159.1:0-3790 GCA_050115935.1 Candidatus Bathyarchaeota archaeon
CAGAGGTACTCTGATCCATCATTACTGGCTGGATGAAAAGGCCCTAGCTAAGAAAGTCAACCTAGTAGTGGCCACAACCCACAACGCGCCTGGCATCTGCATGTCTATAAAAAACGCTGCAAAAGGCCTCATACGCAACGGAAAAGTCAGCGACGGACTGCTGAACATGGTTGAGATGTCTTTCAGAGCCTACGACCCCTGTTTCGCTTGTGCCACTCACTTCGCTATTGGTGAGATGCCCTTGGAAGTCAAGATCTATGATAACGAAAAGCGTCTGTTAAAAACGATGATAAGATGAGGGATCAAAAATGAGCGAAATTAAAGTTGGAGTATTCTTATCCGACTGCGGAAAACAACTCTCTGAAATCTTAGACTTCAAAACATTAACCGATTATGTGAAAAGAGCTCCAGATGTGGCCCTCGTCGGCAGAAGCAGTGAGTTCTGGCGCGGCAAAGGACTACAATTCATTGTTGACGCAATCAAAGACAAAAAAATAAACAGAATCGTCGTTGCAGAGAGTCTTCCAAAACTAAGCGAGGTCAACATCGTTCAAGCAATCGAAAAAGCAGGCCTCAATCCTTACCTAGCGGAGGTCATCGACCTCAAAAACCACTGCGCTTGGCCTCACCGAGAGAAACCCTCTGAAGCAACTGAAAAGGCTAAAGCAATGCTTCTGGCCGCCATTGAACGCGCAAGACTTCTTGAACCCATAGAGAAACTCGAATTTCCAGCAATCAAATCCGCTTTGATAATTGGGGGAGGAATAGCGGGCATGCAGACAGCTGTGGATTTGACAGATCTAGGATTTGATGTACACTTGGTTGAAAAGGCACCGTTTCTCGGAGGTTTAGCTGCCCGAGCGGGTCGATTCTTCCCAACAGACGACTGTGCAATCTGTATTCAGTCTCCGGCTTCAGATGTGAAAGCTATCACTCACACCTCCCGAAAGTGTGTATATCGTTCTGGCTTCGCCACGATTCCCAACCTAAGCATAATGACCAATTCAAGAGTCGTGGCCGTTGAAGGAGTTCCCGGAAACCTAAAGGTCACAATAGAGAAGAAACCAAGATACGTCAATGAAACGAAATGCATCGCGTGCGACCTATGCACTGCTGCTTGTCCCGTGGAAGTGCCAGATGAGAACAATGCAAAGCTGAAAACCCGCAAGGCCATCTACGTGAACGTTCCTGACGTTCATCCACCTGTCTATGTAATCGATGAAAACGTCTGCAAATTCCACAACTGTGCCAAATGCGTTGAGGTCTGTCCCACCGACGCCGTCGAGCTAGACCAGAAAAGTGAGCAGATGACACTCAACGTAGGTGCCATTATAGTTGCTACAGGTTTTGAGGAGTTCGATTCAAGCGTCATTAAGGAGTATCATTATGGCGACTTTCCAGATGTCATAACAAACCTCGAACTCGCTAGGATGATCGATGGTTTCGGCCCCACCGCTGGTGTGATTGTTAGGCCCTCAGACCGTAAGCCTGCAAAAAAGATCGTCCTTATGCAATGTGTGGGTTCGCGAGACAAGCGATGGAACGAGTACTGCTCCGGTATATGCTGTATGATTTCCTTAAAACATGCCACGTTGATCAAATCGGCCAATCCTGATGCGGATGTCACCATATGTTACATCGATATGAGAACAACCGGAAGAGGACACGAAGATTACTATGAGCATGCCAGAGAAATGGGAATCAAGTTCGTCAAAGGCAGGCCAAGCGAAATCTCACGGGAGCCAGAAACAGGCAAACTAATTGTCGATGTTGAAGATGAACTTCTGAAAAGACTCTTGGAATTAGAGGCTGACTTGGTGGTTTTGGCCCCAGCTATGGTTCCTACTGAAGGCACCAAGGATCTTGCCGAGCTCTTGAACCTTGAGTTAGACGAAGATGGTTTCTTCAAAGAATACAACGCCAAACTGAGACCAACAGAGACCAAGCTCAGAGGCATATACCTCTGTGGGGGAGCAACATTCCCGAAGGACGCTCCTACAACATCTCTGCACGCTCACTCGGCAGCAGTAAAAACCGCGAAATTCCTAACTACTGGTAAGATAGTAAAGGATCAAAGAACCGCCGTAATCAACGATGAATACTGTGGTGACTGCGACTTTTGCCCAGTTGTCTGTCCTTATGAGGCAATAAGTCTAGAGCAGACTGGTGAAGATCACTTTGTTGCCAAGGTTTCCGATCTCATTTGCGAAGGATGTGGCATCTGTGTGGGAACATGTCCACTTAACGCTATCGAGCTCAGGCACTCAAGACCAAACCAAATGCTTGCCCAGATGAAGGCACTCATGTCTGTCAACGGAACATCAAAACCGTTAGTTCTTGCTATGTGCTGTTCAGAATGCGGCCACACAGCTGTAGATTCCTCAGGCATGGCAATGATGCAATATCCTGCCAATATCAGAGTCATGAAAGTTCCTTGCACAGGCATTCTGCAAGTTCACCAATTTCTGGAAGCTTTCAAAGCCGGCGCCCAAGGAGTAATGGTTGTGGGATGCAAGAGTGATGGTTGCCACTACGAAGTCGGCAGTCAAAAGGCTGAAAAGAAGGTGGAGCTTGCCAGAATGTTACTCAAGGAATATGGTATAGAGCCTGAGAGGTTGGAGATGTTAAACATGGTGTTTATCGAAGGAAACAAGTTTGCCGAGGCTGCGCAAATGATAACAGACAGATTAGAAAAGCTAGGTCCACTGAACCTGGCGGAATCTTCTTAGAGAGCTGAGCGTGAAACTAGTATGAAGCATGACAGAGAAAAAGCCGTAGACCCAGCATTCTCTAGTGTGATGAAAAGTCGCCTAGGCGGCGAAACTATCACTCTCTGCTACCAGTGTGGAACCTGTGCCAGCAGTTGCCCCGTGGCTAAAATCACCGACAGTTTCAATCCTAGAGAAATTATCCGACTATCCCTCTTAGGGAAAGAGGAAGAAGTGCTTTCAGGCGACTCCCTATGGCTATGCTGCTCTTGCTACAACTGCCAGGAAAGATGTCCTCAAAAGGTCGAGATAGCTGATGTAATGTACGCGCTGAGAAACATCGCCTTAGGAAAAGGTTACATTCCAAGTATCACTTCAGAGTTTGCATCGGCACTCATGAATGACGGTCGCATAGCTAAGGTTTCCAAATTCACAGAAAGCAAAAGATCCACTCTTGGCTTGCCACCTCTTCAGCCAACAGGTGTCGAGCCGCTGAAAAAGATCCTTTCCGCTACCGGGTTTGACAAGCTACAGAAGAAGGAGGAAACGTCTTGACAAAATACGCTCTATTTCTGGGCTGTACAATACCTGCGCGTCAGCAAAACTACGAGTTGTCGGCTAGAAAGACTCTAGCTAAACTTGGAATTGAACTGGTTGATCTGGCGAACTTTACCTGCTGCTGCCCGCCGCCGATACAGTCAATCGATCTCGAAACCAGCATAGCTGTAGCCGCATACAACATTTGTCTGGCTGAAGAAGCCGACCTGAACATAGTTACATTATGTAGTGGCTGTTTTGAGTCTCTCAAAATGGCAAACGTCATGTTGAAAACTGACGAAGAACTGAGAACAAGAATAAACAAGATTCTGTCAAAGGCTGGAAAAGAATTCGCAGGTAATAAAGAAGTGAAACACTTCCTCCAAGTATTGATGGAAGACGTGGGACTAGAGCGTCTCAAACGAAATATCTCTAAACCCTTGAGCCACTTGAAAGTGGCGCCTTTCTATGGTTGCCATGCGCTTAGACCTAGTGAACTCCTAGAACTGGACGATCCGGAACGCCCACGCATTCTTGAAAACCTA
>JASFPO010000160.1:0-3716 GCA_050115935.1 Candidatus Bathyarchaeota archaeon
TAGATTCCGACGACATCTGCCAGTTTGTCCAGTTAGCCACTGATATTCATACCATTGGCTTTCTAACAATAAGTTGCCAGATCAATAACTATTCGAAGTCCAGAAATCCTTATATGCTCTCGTTGCCATAGTATATTTATATGTCCTGAAACGGACATATTGTATCTACGTACAACCCAAAAACTGTTCAACAGAAATGCAAAGGTCATAAAAATGGAGTGCCCCTATATCTCAGTCGCTCCAAACCAGAAAATCTGTAGACTCATGACTGCGCAGGGGCTAGAAGGAGAGCTAGACAACTTCGACATAACACATTACTGCAAGGGAAACCCCAACCACTGCTACTTCTACCGTTTGTGCTTCTCTCAAGAACCAATCGCTGAAAGCTCCAGAGAAGACGTACCACTTGAGAAAACTCAGGTAGCCTTCTTCAACAAACTCTCAGAGATTGAAGTGAAGAAACCAGAAACCTCGATTGACCAAAATGAATCGCCTCCTGTTCTTTTCAAACTTATTAGAAGAGGATTTCGCGATAGGGCAAAGCCAGAGATTGTTGATAGATTGTTTGTACGACTAAGAAGAAAATGATGAGAGAAACATTCCGTGGAGAAACATGGTTCAAAACATCTGGTTTCAGAACCTTTTCATGAACTGATTAAGCTGATTGGCATCTTTCGCCTTGAAACTTAAATCCAGCTGTAGATACGCTGCTTGCGCATTGAAATATGGTGGGCCTCTCCTTGAAAATAGCGTGAGGACCTTTCCACTATGATTAAGCTTGAAACCCTCTTGACTTGGTTCATGTCCCCGGATCAAAACATCGACATTAAGCATATTCAAAAGCCTGTTCGTTTCCTTTTCCCCAAAAAGTCTCCCAGCCCCTCTCGGCGAAGCATAAACTCCAGCTAAGCCTTCCCATGGATCACTCCAAAGAATCTCTTCAAGATGAGTTTCACGTGGATGCTTTTCATGTGCATATGCTAGATCTTCTACTGTTGTGGCTTGTGTTGGCACTCCACCATGCAATAATACGTATCTTTCATTGACAAGCACCGCTGTGTGCAAGTAACGGAAGAGTTCGCGCAATCTATCATAAGCTTGAGATGATTTATCACCAAATTTGCTGTACAAATGATCTGGCAAATCATGGGGATGTGCCAAGATGTCGTCTGGGCCTTCATGGTTGCCTCTCATCAGAACAACATTTTTGGGAAAAGCCTCTTTGAGCCTTAACACAACATAGTAGACTTCTGGCGAGTGAATGCCGCGGTCTCCATAATCTCCGAGGAAGACCAATAGACACTGTTTGCCTTCTTTAATTCTTTCTATAAAGCCCGTGGCTTTCAATATGTGATGAAGGCTTTCCAAGTCTCCATGAAGATCTCCAACCACAATTGCTTCACTTTTCGGCATCAGATTTACAAGTTTACCAGTGATTTGCAGGCTTCCAACATGACCCTGTTCATTTGCTTGTAACTCCACCACTACATTAGCAAGTCTCAAAAACTCGTTTATGTTGACTGCCGTTGTCTCTTTAACCAGACTCTCCAGATTTTCAACAGGACTCATTCTCGCACCATTCTGATTCTCTCAAAGTAGCTTTTATAGCTGTTCACACTAATTGACGCTTCACCCTCCTCAACGAAAGTATAAGCGCGCGGTTCTCAACCACTCTAGCAGGTAAAATGGATAACTTTATACGCATTGAGGATGTTAAAACGTCTCCATAGACTGAACAATAATGAGTTAAGGAGAAGTGAAAGTCATGAGCTTTCCTAAACTGAGTTTTGAAGAGACCCTTCTGGAAAAAGTTGTTCTGAAAGAAAGCTGTGTAGGTTGTGGGGCCTGTGTTGTTGTATGCCCCTTCGGTTGCCTGGAATATCTTGAGCAGAAGCCGAAACTGGTTAAAGATTGTGAAGTCTGTGGAATCTGTCCCAGAGTTTGTCCTCGATATGAATGGTCACTGCCAGACCTCGAAAGATTGGTGTTTGGAAGAGAAAGAAAGCCGAAAGAAGACTTTGGCATTTATCAAAGCCTTGTTCTTGCTCAAACAACAGATAAAGACATAACATCACGTTGTCAAGACGGAGGAGTTGTTACAACACTTGTCAATTTTGCATTCACAAATGGAATAATTGATGGCGCTCTCTTGTCTGGACTCGAAACAGACAAGCCTTTGTATCCGGTGCCAGTGTTGGCGACAACTCCGGAAGAGGTTCTGAAATGTGCTGGAACACGTTACACCTATTCGCCCAACCTACTAGCAATTCAGGAAGCCTTCAAGCAGAAGAAGCAAGGTTTGGCCTTTGTAGGCACTCCCTGTCAAATTCACGCCATCCGCAAAATGCAAGCGGCAAAGCTGAAAAGACATGTTGGCAGGATAAAATTCGCCATTGGCCTCATGTGTACTGAAAGCTTCACTTTTGAGGGATTGATGGAAAAGCAGATTCAGCGGGCAATGGGCATCGATCTACGTGATATTAAGAAGATGAACATCAAAGGAAAAGTCGTTGTCACAACAAATTCTGGCGAAGCAAGAACGATTTCTATACCAGAAGCAAAGAAATATACACGTAAAGGTTGTTTACCATGCACAGATTTCTCAGCAGAACTCGCCGACATTTCTGCAGGAGGCTTAGGGCTGAGCGGTTGGACTCTAACAATAATCCGCACCGAAAAAGGCAAAGAATTGTTCGAAGCCATTGAAAGAGCAGGGTTAATCGAAACCAAACCAATCGAAGAAGGAAAAAACGCGTTGAATCTACTAACTAGACTATCAAAGAAGAAGAGAGGGATATAAAGCTCTTCTTGAAGGTGAGAAAGTGACACAACAATGTTGGAAAAGCTCATATATTGTCACTTCTAAGATCTTAGAGAAATGAAGTCAAAAATCGTGATCGTTGGAGCTGGGGGATTAGGGAGAGAAGCGTTAAGACTAATTCAAAGACATAATGCACATTCTAGTCGTGTCGGAGATGATTTTGAAATTCTAGGGTTTATTGACGACCTAAAAAGTCTATGGGGACAAAAGATAAACGGAGCTAAAGTTCTAGGGGGAATTGACTTCCTTAAGAGAATGAAGGGAGCTAAAACGGTTGTCGTGATTGGAGATTCAAAGATAAGAAAGAGTGTTGTTCAAAGAATAAGGGGAATTAAGTTTTTTTCATGTGTAGACCCTTCCGTTTCTATCAGTAGAGATATATCAATCGGGAAGGGAACATTGATTCAGGAAGGGGTTATCTTAACATGTAACATTAGAATGGGAAATCATTGTTACATTAACCTTGATTGCACAATCGGTCACGATGTCATCCTCGAAAATTTTGTTACGCTTGACCCTTCCGTAAACGTGAGCGGAAATGCAAAAATCTTAGAGGGTAGTCATATTCATACTAATGCAGTAATTTGTCCTTCGGTTGTTGTTGGACGTTGGAGCATTGTTGGAGCTGGAGCTGTTGTTTTGAATGATGTTCCCGACTATACGACTGTTGTAGGAGTCCCAGCAAAACCCCTTAAACACTTTGGGAAGTGATATTCATAAAATGAGCTATCAGAAGAGTCTTCTCTACAAGACCTTAGAAGTTTTGCTTAGATACCGATTGTTATTCTCATGGACGGGGGGGCGGAGAATGGGGAAGACTGACACTTCCTTGTTGATAGCTCATGCGTGCGCGACAAAATTAATCCATCAAGCGTTCTCAGAATTGTGTACAATC
>JASFPO010000161.1:0-3699 GCA_050115935.1 Candidatus Bathyarchaeota archaeon
ATTCAAAGTGACATCTGGCGAAAATGGATACATCGATTTCTTTGTCCAAGATGAAACAACAAGGTTCATAGCCGATACCCGCGTTACCGATATGGATAGAGACTGGATTGTTCCCTCTAACCGAACATACTACTTCATTTTCAATAACCGTTTCACCTCAACAGAAGTGGCTACCCAATTGACAAGAAACTGGACTGAAACAGGATACACAGAGGAAACTAAGAGAAACTATCTTTGTTGGTTTTTTGAGTATGCACAGGAATTCATCGACTATGGTGGTGTTGCCAGTTTGGTGATAACTCTTTCCATTGCTTTGTTGTTCGGAACCCTCAAAGAGATTCATAGTGAGCTGGAAAATGCTAAGGCTTTGTCTAGGGTTGTAATTCTCGCACTAGGTGGGATAGGACTGGTTGCGCTTTGGCTTACTGTGAGAATCGTTGCAATAAACATGATTTGGAGATACCTTCTTACTGAGAACTACGACTTCAGTATCAGCGAAATATTCCTAATGATAAGTTTCATTCTCACCACAAAATTGTGTTTCACGCTCCTAGAAGCCATTAGGGAAATGAGTGAGAAACCCAAGGACAAGCCGATGGTTCAGCAACTGATTGAAGTGGCGACTCAAGCAGTCATTATTGGATTCATCACCTTTGTACCGAGATATGCGGACCCAGAAATTCTTGGCAAGATTGGTGGTATGGAGGGTTATGGATTGGTTCTAACTCTGATGATTGTCTCCATACTTGCTTTGGTATTAGCAAGAGGACGAATTATTAAGCAGCGCAAAGAGGTCGACAAGACAAGCTTATTCATAGTTTGAAAAACCGTTGGTGCGCGCGCATATCGAAATATTACTCAATGATTTGAAAGAATTTCCGAAATAACTCTTGGCTTCCACACGAAACCAACCTCAATCCCAGAAGCACTAATCTCCCTACCTGAGTAAACACCGAGGAACCTAACTGCGTTTCCGACTTTGTTCCCCTGAGATGTTTGGTAAATACTCACTCTTTTTGCTATTACAGGCGAGCCTGACATACCGCTCTTAGTAGTTGCATCGATTAAAAAAGCTGGCTTCCCATCCCAGTCAATATCAATATCTGAGGCAACGTGTCCAGTCTTCCAGATTGGGAATTTGCCTCCAGAAGTTAAGCCCATCGGAAAACCAATGATACTCACTGCCTCAGAGGGATAGATCATCAAATCAAAATCAGCTAGTGTCAAATCCATATCATAAATCATTATATCATCTGAGATTTCAAAAGGAACAGCTACCACGTCAATCTCTTTGCCCTGTTCATGTTCAAACCATAGTTTATCTCTGGTGCCATCAATGAGATCAATCTCTTTACTTATCCAACTACCTAAATTTAGCCCGTGAAACCATACTCTTAGTATATTCGGGTCTACTACTCTGGTGGCAAAAAGTGGTCGATTATTATCGTAAGGGTTTCTACATGTAACCACATGCCAATTAGTAATCAAATAATGTGAATCATTTTTCTTAACTACAAAACCAGTGGCAACTCCAGCGTTTTGTCCACCGCGATACATTTCCACATATAGTGGTTTAACTGAGAATTCATCAATTGCAATTGGCATGGTTCTACTTTCTGACATATTGCTTAAAAAGCATTTGTAAACTACGCACGTACGAACTAATTTTCTGAAGTCTCGGATTCTGTGTGCGGTTCAATTTGTACAGTCTAGCCTGACTTGCCCATGCTTTCGCTCTCGCTTGTATTCGATTTTGAATCTGCCGTCTTTTACCTTTAGCTGATACCCAAAAAAACCGCCAATCTTCCAATCCGTCCGCAACTAGATCCGCACCAAGAACATAATCACCTTTCTCCTTCGGCACTCTTGGAGTCAATGTTGAGATCATTGCAGACGTTTTTTTCTGAAGGATGGTGATGTTGAAAATGAAGTAAAGATATGGAACGTTAGCCCCAACTTTTGTTGGATTTACATTTGTAGACGAAGCATAAATGCCTTCATCTGTCCAGAATTTTCCAGAGATGTTTCTGAATGTTTTGTGTGGTGTGTTGTTGGTCAACATGACATGGATTTTCATCAATCCATATCCGTTCTGCCATTTGATTTTTCCTTCGGGAGGAGAAAAACTGACCTTCACCTTGTGCTGAATTTCGCGTTCTCGGAGGAAATCGTGGACTCTTCTGAAAGCTCCAATGGAGTGAAGCAATGCTGTAGACGCGACAATTAGAGAGCCCAATGCAATGATTATTGATAAGTCCATTTTTAGTAATCACGATTAAGAAAATAGGTGATCTGAATATTAATCTTATGTGAAACTCTTGTACGCCCGCGCATTGGTGTCTAAGAAAGAATGAAGGGGGTTTGTGGTTGTGGTAGTATTCCTTTTGCTAGAAGTTACTCTAGCCGTTTCTCTATCTTTTGGTCTTGCTCTGCGTATTCATCGGGTTCGGCAGTCAAGTAGTAAACTAAGGGGACTTTCGGGTCATCCCATCCGACCCCGTATCTTCCGACACAAGGAGAAGAGTTAGTTTGTCCACACAGGTTTTCTAGGCTTACCCCGATTCGTTTAGCATATTGCCCGTGAGTCTTTCGGAAAACGTGAGGTTTCGCACTCGCTTCACCATGCAAAAAATAGGAAGCCCTCAACCTTCTAGTGCGCGTAGAGAAAATCGATCATTTAAGCATAATAATCCGTGAATACACACGTGTGTTGAGCATTAACCCCATGAATACACACATGTTTTCCCTTTAAATCTGCAACTTTAGGGGAATTGCAAATAGTAGCCATCACCCGCTTATAATACTTGATGAAGACCTATTTTGCTTCTAGGATCTTTATGTAAGCAAAGGAGCCGCCTAACGTGAAGATGGCTGAAAAAGCAAGCAGATTGCGTAACAATTCAAAGATTGGGGTCATACTACCCGCTGTATATGCTGAAAGCAAAACGCGAATCAAGTCAGCGCCGGCGCTCAAGGGATTTAGCTGAGCAAACAGGATCAGTGGCTGAGGTAAAACACCTAGAATCTTGTCTAACGGATAGAACACTGTGCTGCAGAAGAAGAGCATGTAGTATAGAAGGCCTCTTGCAGTTACGAATTTTTCAAAGCTTCTTGTTGAAGCAGCTATGGCAATGCTGAGTCCCGCAGTGCCTGTGGCTAAGAGAAAAAGTGCTCCCAAGATCAACAGAAATTCATGTGGTGCTGGAAATCCTAAGAACGCAAAGGTTGTTAAGAGAAGAGGAAACGAGTATAAGATTCCTCGTAGACCGCCGGCCAGTGTTCTTCCTGCTACAAGCTCCCAGCGTTTCATCGGTAGACTTAACAGGTAATGTGCAAAGCTTCGACGGACCTCCCAGTTGATCTCTCTTCCAATCATGAAGGCTGAAGCAAAAAGTGCTGTTATGGTCACTCCTGGTGAGAAAAACTTGAAATAGTCAAAGGTAACCATTCTTGCGAAAACCAGAGCCATTACAAAAAGGTCTGCTAGATTCATGCTGATAAGCATGGCTATCCACCACTTGTAGCGCATGAAATTTTTGAAGTCATATTCCAGAAGGAAGAGGATGCTTTTCATGGTCTAACCTCCTCCTTTATTCCCAGCCTCCGCCTTCGATTCGTCTTTCATAAATCGTGATGCCGAGAAAGGTGAACGTGAAGAAGAAAATGAACAAGCCTATTACTGCCACAAATGGACTGAGG
>JASFPO010000162.1:0-3686 GCA_050115935.1 Candidatus Bathyarchaeota archaeon
ACACAATGATGGTTGAATATTCCATTATTCTAAACCATCATCATGTGAGTTGAGGGAGAGAGAAGATGAGAAGAACCGCATACTTAGCCCTAGTGCCTTTGATGCTGCTAGTTCTTTTCACTCCAGTGTCGACTGAGGACGATCTAAACATGGACATGCTACGATTCCAAGTGTTTGACGATCTCGATGAAATACTTGTTGCCACGCAAGCTGGAAGAATCGATGTTTTGCATGGTTTTGTTAGAACATCTGACATAGAGACGCTAGCTGAAGATGGATTCCTCGTAACCCAAGATCTTGGTTTCCACGTAGGCTTCTTCGGCTTCAACATAAGAGCAGATCAATCTTACCGCCGAAGTGACCCTTATGCCCTAGCGTATTGGCCTCTAGAAGACGCTGAGTTCAGACATGCGCTCACACACTGTTTCGACCAGTTGGGAATCATTCCTTCCTTCTATGGCTACATTGTGACACCTGTTCGTTCACTGGTTCCACCAGCCCAAAGCAAATACTACAACCCAGCCGTTCCAGAGCATCCCTATAACCCGGGCGACCCATTCACATCACCAGCGGGCGAACACTCAACCTGCGGCATACTCAAAGAGAAAGGCTACAGCTTTGTCGACGCAGACAGCAGCGGAACAGTCACAGACGTTGACTACTGGAACACACCTGTTGGAACCCCATTGCCAGAAATGGAAATCAATCATCCAACCGGACCTTGTGGGTACACTGATCCCCTCTACGCCGCGATTAACGCAGATTGGGCTGCAATCGGGTTGGCAGCAACATGGGCAAACGGAATGAAAGGCATATACACTGATGGTGAAGACTTCAACTGGTACTTGGCACAGGTGTTCAATCATGCGAATTTCGATGGTTACTTGGTCTTCTACAGCCTCGGAAGAATACCCGATCAACTGTATTCACTGCTTCACTCTAGCCAGGACTCTCTAACCCATCCAGGCAGAAGAAATGCACCTGGAGTCAACGATCCAACTATTGACGCCTTAACTGAAACAGTTAAGTTTAGTCTCAACGTGAATGACATCGAGACTGCAGCCAAAACAGTTCAGGAGATGTTATACACTCCTGACAAGAGCGTGTATCCTAATGCTGACCACTTCGCGCTGGCTTACATGACAATGTATTCGAGAACATACTTCAACGGGTACAGTCCAAATCTGAGAGGAGTAGTCAGGTCACCAGGCTACGGCTCGGATAATAGATGGACAGATCTAAACATCTACTGGGAACCCGGAACCGAAAGAATTGAAAACGGAAAAACCGCCGCAATCTTCGACTTGCACTACTCCCCTGGAACTCTTAACCCACTTTATGCAGACGAATATTACGAGTGGGATATTCTAGCTCGGCAATACGATGGACTTACAGGCATTAACCCATACAACCACAATGACCTATCTTGGCTTGCTGAAGACTGGACAATCACAGAAACTGTGGCTGGAATGAACATAGACTTTACTCTACGCGACAACATACATTGGCAAGACGGCAAACCATTCACAGCCTACGATGTTGAGTTCAGCTTGGAATTCCTCAGAGACTATCAAGTGCCCAGATATGCCGCGACCTGGGACGCCCTAATGGACGTCGTAGTCACAGACGCCGCACACTTCACTATAATAGCCGATGAGCCAAGCATTGACCTATTCTATGACTTCTCAAACCTAGCTCCAAGACTCCCTGAACACATCTGGAACAGGTTTGGCGATCCAACAGACCCAGCCAACAGACAAGCCGCATTAGATTACGATCCAACTGAGCCCTACAATGTGGCCCCAGGCTACACCCAGGGACTAAACCCAACACCCACCAACCTGTTTGGCACAGGGCCCTTCATATTCCAGTTCTACGACGACGTAGATCATTACTGCGATCTGTGGAGAAACGAGAACTACTTCAAAACAGCTTCAGACGTAGGCTCCCAGATGACTGAGATGTTCCATGAAGTAGGCGACGTAAACGAAGACGGCATAATAGACGTACTAGATCAGCAGACTATCAGCTTTGCATACGGATACTTCGTCGGAGAACCAAACTACAACCCAGCTGCAGACATCGTTCAGGCACCATTCGTCGTTGACATCAAAGATCTTGCGACTGCAGGGGCACACCTAGGCGGACAAAGAGAATACCCATAACCAACTTCCCTTTTTTTCTCTAGGGAAAAGAACACAGGCGCGTCAAAGATGCTTACTCAGAAGAAGGTTCTACCATCTTCTATTTCTTAACAAGGGAAAGCAACAGATTCCTAAACTTCTTGCTAGTCACTTGCCTTCGAGAAAATTCCTCATCTGACATCGAAAGATTCTCAGCGAGTTTCTGAACCGTTTGCTTGGTAAGAAAGTCAACCTCATCTAATTCAGAGATCTTATCTTCAAACTTATCAGATTTCGAACCATGTTCAAGCTCAATCTGCACATCTACTAATTGAGAAATCTTGTCTTCATCAAATTCAATTTTAAAACCAAGCTTTTTCAAAGCGTTAAGAACTGTAATCATCTGTTCCTTGGCAATCTCTGCACTGCGGGGAGTTTTCCCAACACTGCAGAAGAAGGTTTCCGCGGTTGCTCTGTAGTAGCTTTCGATTATGTGGTCAACACGTTCTTCTCTCGCTACCTCTATCATGTCTCCCTTCAGAAGTTTCTTAATATGGTGGTAAACTGCTTGAGGAGTGATGTTGAGTTCAGCGGCCATCTGACTCACAGTCATCTCTTTAACTCGAAGAAGAAAAACAATCTTTCTCCTTGTTCCATCGGCTAGCAGTTTAAAAGCCTCTGGATCCCTTATTGCCTTAATTGGCTTCACAATATCTCACAATTAAAGAAGTAGTTTAAATTGTATAAAAGCCTTTTCCTACTAAAACAAAAGCTTTATAATGTGCGAGCGCTCTTTTCTTATTAAAGTAAACGTTTAAATGATTAATAAGGGTGATGAAATATGGAACCGAACATGTTTGAAATAAAAGGAAAATTTGGCTCAGCAAAACAGAAAATGTTCAACATAATAAGATCCATCAGCGGATTGGAACCCCATTCAAACACCTGCTCATACACTCCTACATTCGCAATTGCTTCACAGGAACCAGCAAAACCATTCGTGGACCTTCCCTTGGAAGCAGAATCAAAACAGGCAGAAGCACTCATGCACATCCGCACGTTCAGCAAAACAAGGTAAAGCAAGCGAAATCCAAACAACTCAACTTTCCCCTTTTCTGCAAATCTTGATTACGTTGAACTGCGCGCAACAAACCGGGTGGAGATTGACAGGCCACATCAAACGTCGAAGACGTTAGCGTGTGTGACTGCTCGCATCAATCATCTCGTTATGAGCTGTCTATACTCCTTTCTCTCTCCATATACAACAGTCACACATGAAGGCCCAATAAACAATGAAACCCTTTGCGTGCAGTTCCAATCTCTCGTGGTTTTTGGCGTATGTCACAGTTGGGAGTCCTCTGGCCCCGTTGAAGGGATGGGAAGTGAAGGAGAATCGGAAAATGGGTTCGTGTCACGAAACTCCCTCTTCTATGACACACGTCATATATAAATGACATACGTCATGCTTATATACGTTTCCATCATTCTGTTCATAGGTGAGCTCACTACATGTCAATGCTCTGTGAAGTCGCAGTGAAATCAGTTGTTCCCGCAATTCGAGCA
>JASFPO010000163.1:0-3620 GCA_050115935.1 Candidatus Bathyarchaeota archaeon
CAAAGTTATAGTTGAGGAGAAAACAATGAAGATTCTGGGGGCACATATCATTGGACCGCATGCCTCTGTTCTTATACAGGAAGTAATAAATCTGATGTATACTCCGATGCAAAATGCTGGACCTATAACAAACGGAATGCACATACATCCCGCCCTAAGCGAAGTTGTGGAAAGAGCATTTTATTCCCTCATGACGCCAGAGCAGTACCACCATGTAATTGAACACCGCTACAATCTTCCTATCCAGTAAACGAAGACAGTCAACAACCTTGCCTAGGTGCTACGGTTTTCCACATTTTCACGCGTTAAACGATTGGTCTATTGATTGCCTGCTCTATTTTTCTTGGACAGAAGGGCGCGAGGGTTGCCATGTACAGATGTGGGCCGAGCTTTGGTGCCAGCCCTATGGCGTCTGTTCCCAACCTGCAAATTGCGGCATGTTCTAGTAGTCCCAAAGTTTCAACTCGAATAATGTCACGACGGTGTCCAGAAACCTTGACTGCATGTTCCACTTGCGACAGAGTTGCCCCCAAAACCATTAAACTGTCAAGACTTGAGTTCATCCATTCTGCAAACTTAGAAAGCTGATTTTCAGACAACTCTGCCCCCAAAAAGCTATCTTCGGTAGTCACATCTCTAATGATCTTAGTATGAAGCGGCATAAAGTTACAAAGGCAGAACAACTCACTCAGGTGCTGAAGGGAAAGCTTCTTTCCATCTGCAAGTTGAGCTTGCAGTCGTTCCACGCGAATGGCTGCATCATAAACACGAGGAGTATAAACGCCTATATCTACGAGTAGCTCTTGCTCTCTTTTGCCAGCAAAAATGACCTTTCCTTTCACAGTTGAAAACCTCTTCACCTTGTCAATACTCGTTGGTGCCACTCCAATTTCACGATTGAGAAATTCCGCTGCAATCTTTTGGTCTTCACCCGCTAACTCTACTTGAACCCAACCCCTACTTGTTTGACCTACAACTCTAGCCTTAACGCTCAGGTCTCTGCATAGAGAGGCTAGCTCATTTTGGAAAACTCTTTGGCTAAAGGCTCCGTAGACTTTTTCAAGAAGTGTCACTATCGACATCCAAATCCCCTAATAAAGAAGAAAATTCCTCGTGCAGCCTTTTCATCCTTAAAATGGAAGATCGCGGAACATTAAACCTCGAAAACTTCTCGATTACCTGTTCAATAGGCACCCTTCTTGAGCCCTCAACCAGTTTATCCGCATAAGTCACGATCTTTTCTTCTAATGTCTGTGGAATGTAATCCTTAACTGGCCACCCAAGCCTCTTAGCTTCGCCCTTTGATATGCCGCCTCCAACATGCCGCTCGATGATCAAAATAATCGGGTCAGGTAGACTAAGCGATTGAGCAATTTCAACACCCACTATAACGTGGTCGACGCTATGTGTTTCTGAACGCCCAATGTCATGGAGAAGAGCGCCTATCTCGACCAGCTGAACGTCAATCTCTAGTCCTTTCCTTCGACAGGCCTCAGCTATTTCGACAGCAAGTGCTGCAACAGATTCAGCGTGTCTGACAACTTCAAGTGAGCAACCGGCTTTTACAAGAAGACCTACTGCTTTCTTCTTTGTTGGCAACCGCCTACTCACTGAGTTCCTTCCTCAATTCATCAACCTTCAAGCGCAAAGTTTCAACGAAGATTGAGTTGTCAAAGTGCATAAGCGGCTTGTTGCAGGTGGGACATCGAAAAATAAGTTCCATAGCCTCTTCGAAGGGAATTCGTTTGCACTTTTGGGTTCCGCAATAGTAGAACTCGTGGTCTTTCTCATACTCCAGTCGAGATTCCAGTTTTTCCAAAACTCGTTTTTTCTGATTTTGAATGAATCCTTCCAACTGGTCGGGTTGAAGTCTCCAATGGAAGATGAACCATCCTGTTTGCTGGTCACGTGACCTTCTCAGGGCGACAAGTGAGTGGTCGTACAATTTGTAGAGGATTTTGCGGACTGTATTAAGGCGGATTCCAATTTTATTAGCGATTTCGTCATCCGTGACCTCGTTTACTCCTTTAAGGACGTCTACGACCTGGACAGCTTCTTCGCTGCCAACTATTTCGGCAACCCTCCGCAGAGTTTCGTCGTCAACAAAGGTTTCCATGGATCTCCTGCTCCAAGCCGCAAGTAATACTATATGATATATGAGGTTTAAATCTATTGTCGGAAATCGAGTAACTACTGTTTTAACCTCTTTTTCCCTCGTTTCTGAGGGATTATCTCAGCTTTGGCGTCCCTGAATCTCAAGGACAGTTCTTTTCCGCGAAAAAACCGGTCCAGAAAGACTGCAAGACTGGAACATTCAGAATGAGGCTGGTTTCCTATGGCTACGTTGAAATCTGAAATGCTTTCTTTAAAGAAGTCCGCAGGAACCTTTCGGCTGCCAACAATGACTAGAACATCTTTACCAGTAGCCTTGATCCTGTTGAGGACATCACTGGTTTGAATGTTCTCACCATAGGCTGTTAGATGAACAACTATACCGCCTTCAGCCTTCCATTCTCGTATAATCTGTTTCCAAGGTTCTCCCATATTAAAATGGAAAGGACCGCCCCAGTTTTCCACTACCTTTTCAATGGTTGTCTTGACCTTCTCATCTTTGACGTCTGCCAGATAGAAGTTGGACGCGCCTAAAGCTCGTGCGGTCAAAGCTACATGTGCTGTCAGCCTCTTGTCTCTTATACGATGTCCCCACCTCAAAACTGCCACTTTCGACATTGTCTCTTTCACACTCGCTGAAAGACTCATATCCTGTTGAAAATTCCACCCAGCTGTTCTACTTGATGTCTAACCTTGTCTGCAAACCACGGTATAGACTTGAAGGTTAGGTTCACCCCGTCGCCTTCATATTTCAAGCCTTGCACTTCAGCCCGGTCATGAAGCCAAGAAATGAAGGGCATAGACTCAGTTTTCCAAGGAATCCAAACGGAGGCTTGAACATACTCTTTCAGATGGCTGAAAAATGCGCTTTTAAGCTCAAGAAGATTTTTGAAGTGGAGAGCTGAAATTGGAATCGGATGTGGCGCAAGATCTTCTAGGGTTTCTAATTTCAGTTGTCGCTCGCTCTCTGAAAGCAAATCAATCTTGTTTAGTGCCGTAACTATGGGAATGCCGGTTGCGCCAATCGTTTGTATGGTATCGAGGCAACATAGAAGTTTCCTTTCAATTTCACCAAGATTCTCACTTATGTCAACTACCAAGAGAATTATGTCAGAAAATATTGTTTCTTCAAGGGTGGAGTGAAAAGCTTCAATGAGGGTTAGAGGCAAGTTGTCGATGAAGCCTACAGTGTCGGTTAGAAGAACTTTCCTTCCTGAAAGCTCTATTGCCCGTGTTGTTGTGGACAGAGTTGTGAACAAGCCGGAGTCTACTGGAACGGCTTCCTTGGCTAGAGCGTTGAAAAGTGAACTTTTGCCTGCATTCGTGTAACCAGCTAAAGCAATGAGAGAATATCCAAGTTCAAGTCTTCTTGTTCGATGAAGGCTACGCTTTCTTCGCACTGTCTTCAATTTCTTTTGGATACGATGAATCTGAAGTTTTATCGTTTCGTAGTAAACATCAACCTCGTATGCTCCAAGTCCCCTGAATCCTGGCTGTTCACCTTTCTT
>JASFPO010000164.1:0-3575 GCA_050115935.1 Candidatus Bathyarchaeota archaeon
GTTTCATGTACCTTGGGTTACTGCGGTCATCTTCGCAGGAATGGTTTTGGGACCATATGGTCTGAGGTGGGTTTATCCTGATGCGGTTATGGATTTCCTTGCAACCATTGGGCTTGTTTTTCTTATGTTCACGGCTGGATTAGATACGAAGTTTTCAGTTTTGAAGAAAGCAGGAAGAGATGTTTTCTTTTTCTCTACGTTGAATCTTTGCATTCCCTTTGCTGTGGGCTTTTCCGTTGGGTTTTTCTCAGGATTGGGTGTCTTTGCATCGTTGCTTCTGGGAGTTTGCTTTAGCTCATCTTCTGTTGGCGTTATCGCTCCGATGTTGCGAGAGTTTAAGGCTGAATCGAAAATTAGGTCAACATTGATGTCAGCAGTATTTGTCGAAGATATAGTCAGTTTGGTGCTTCTATCGATCTTGCTGAATGCAGTAGCGCCAATCTCTCCGATACCTCTCGTATTATTTCCAGGTGTCTTGCTAGTTTTCCTTTTGATAGTTCTCTATTTGATTCCAATACTTCAAGAATGGCTTTTCTATTGGGAGTCCAAGGACGATGTGTTTGCAGGACAGATGAGGGCAGTTCTGGTCACGTTGTCTCTGGTTGCGTTAATGGCTGAGTTGATAGGTGTCCACGCTATGGTGGGAGGATTCTTGGCTGGTTTAACCCTCTCGGATATGCTAGGAAAGCGAAAGAAACTTGAAGAGAACGTTTTTGCCATCAGTTACGGGTTCTTAATCCCCATATTCTTACTCTACTTAGGAATGACAACAAACTTCACGACACTCTCTGTATCAGGAGACGTTATTTTTACCCTCATAATCATTGCCGCCCTGATAGTAAGCAAATCAGTGAGCGGATTTCTAGGCGCTCGCTATACAGGTTTTTCTTCAAGAACCAGCTTGGGGATGGGTTTCCTGACCAGTGCTCAGATGTCAACGACCCTCGCGACGGCAAGCCTAGGACTCAAGTATGGAATTTTCACCGAGAACATCCTAGCAGCTTTGGTCGTTTTGTCCATAGTCTCGATAATAATGTCTCCCTTCTTAGCTAGGTTGACTCTAGGATACAAAGTTGAAAAACCAAGCAAGTTTACTAGACTGTGGGGCGGAGATGAGCAGTCAGATTATTCTCGTCAGGAAGGTTAACGATCGGCTCTTTCGCGTTACCCATGGCAAAAGACGGAACACTGGCTGCGGCAAGCACCATTGGTTCAGCTGGCAAGAGGAGCAATATTGGGTTAACGTCGATAGCTTCTCCACTTAACACTTATAAAACTCAACCTAAACATTCAATAGTTGGCGAGTTTATTGTAGTCGTGGCTGATGAATATGGATCTGTTGACCATTAACACCATACTCTGCGCATTGAGTGCTGCTTTGATGATGGTTGCGATCGTTTACATAATTACTTACCTTCTTGGCTCTTATTCGTCAAGATCAGGTTCAATGTCTCTGAGAGTAATGGCTTTCAGTCTTCTCTACTTTTTTGGGTCAACCATCTTCCTTTACATTGGCGTTGAATGGATGAGCGCGATAGCACGGGAGCGGGTGCAGGAAGGTGCCTCTTTCTACTTGAATATTGGGGCAAGTGGCCTTGCGTTGGCTGCTGTACTTCACATTTTCTGCGGTTTGCTGACGATTCTGCTCTACGTGAGGGGGCAAATGTCTCAGGGTCTAATTCTGCAACGAATTAAGAACAGCCTTCGCACACGTAAGCGAGTGAAGTCAAAACGGCAATGACTTGAGTGCATTCGGTGAATCATAAAGAAGTTTGGTTCTGCTTCAAATCTGTTCTTTGTCGGAAGAAATAACTTACTAGAGCTTCACCATCGTTTGTTCGGATTCTGATTTGGAATTCACACATTATAAATGCAACCACAAGTATAATGATCCATGCGCACGCCTTCATCACCAACAAACAGTTGATACCGCTAACCTAGGTGATTTCACCTCTGCGTGCGCACCAATCTTAAAAAGACAAGATTCCGCAAGTAAGAAAGAAGCACTTCGTTTTTCGGACATTTCAGGTCTTGGAATATTTTTGCGTTTGAAGCACTGCTTTTAGGCGTTAGTTGGTTTTTGTCTTCTAGAGGAATCTTCGAGAGGAATGTTACAATGCTCGGCAAATATGTCTCCGTGATTCTGGTGCTGTCCCTGTTTTTGGGCAGTTTAGGATTCAATACTTTAGATGCTATGATTTGGAATTTCTACAATACTTCTTTGTGGAAGACTTGGCATCCATTTGAATGGCACATGAATACGTATTTTCACGTGGAAGTTTGGAACGCTTACCTTTTCTTTGGAATTTTGCCACTGGCTATGGGTAGTATGCTGGCGGGATATTGCATCGGACGATTTGGGAGCAAGCAGAAGGAGGACAGAGTTTGATGCGTGTGGTTAAGGGTTACAAGCTACTTGCGGAGAAAACAGTGTCCATCTACGAGGATTGGGCTGCCAAATGCTTGACCAAGGCAAGGAAGCTTCATGGGACTGGCAACCGCAATGATGCATTGCATTTTGAAGTTGAAGCAGATTACTGGTTCAACATGGCTGAAAAGCTTGCGAAGGATTCGAATTTTCTGGCCTGTCTTAACTGCGGAACAGTAATCTACAAAGATAAGGATCTTTGATGAAAACTTACCTGTTGAAAATGTTACTCTTCAGTCATTCTGGACACTAGGAGTAGCACGCTTCCTAGCAGAATTAGGCATACACCAACGATTAACATAGTTTCTGAGCCAATGCTTATGTTGGATATAAAGCTTTTGATGAACTGAAACAAGACACTCAAGTATTATGTCGCAGCGCATGCAATGAACGGTGGTGGCGGCAGAGGCAATCTTTCACATTTCGCAGGGCTGAAGTTGGGCTTGAACAAATAGATGAACAAGAAGAACTCGCAAAACTTTTATTTCTATTGTTTCTTTTAGTCAAGCACGTTTTGATCAAGGAAGGTAGAAATTTTGGTGGATAATGATAAGGAAGCCATCAAGAGAGTGATTGAAGAGGCTTATATTGGAGGTGTTCACAGGGATCAAGATGAAGATAAGATGAAAGATGGGTTTCACCGAGATTTTGCGATGCTTGTTCTCAGCAACAATGAGATTGACAAGGTGAATGTAGATGAATGGTTAGAAAGAGTGGCTAAAATGAAGAAGGATAACCCTGAATTATGGAAATCTGAGACATCTTATGATTTTAGGTTAGTAGATGTCACTGGAAACGCTGCGGTGGCTAAACTTGATGTCTATAAAGGAGCAACACATTTCTCCACAGATTACATGTTGCTCTATAAGTTTAGGGAAGGTTGGAAGATAGTTTCAAAAATATTCACTGTTCCCCAGTAAGATCTTGCAATGAAGTGCTTGCGCACTATATTTTGACTATTCCGTAGGCTTTTTCGCTTCTTGAAGGACCTGTAATTATATTGCATGAAGCTTTCTGAGGACTCTCTTCGCATTAGAACCTGCCAGGAAAGACAACGAAGTATTGCTCTATTGCTCCTTAAGGTTATACTTTCTCGGAGAGCAAGGAGAACATCTACGACTACTGATTGTTTCGGAGTACATAGTAG
>JASFPO010000165.1:0-3513 GCA_050115935.1 Candidatus Bathyarchaeota archaeon
TACAGCACAGAAGCATGGATGAACGCAGCAGGCGACTGGATCATAATACGGGCTTTGGTCAACTCAACAGATGCTGATCCAGGGGATGCACACAGCCCAGTTCTATTATCGCAAGCAAATCAACCCGGTGAAGCAAACTCAGCATGTGTCACTCGAATCTTCTACCTAACTGGCGTGAATGCTAGCACTTACACTGTTCAAATCCAATATCACATGTTTGACGGCGATGCCACTGGAACTGTGACCGATAGAACCTTGAACATCATAGCTTTTCCGAAATAATCCTGAAACGTCTATTGACCACCTCAAAATCCTTTTTTATATGGAACGAGTAAAGGGAATTTTCAAACTCAACGCACGGGAAGGATTTGGAAGAAACGAAATTTCTGTTGTATGCTGAGAAAAGGAGGAGAGCTAAGGAAACTTGAATCTTGGGATGAATTTTTTCCTTTTGGCAATGGCAAAGATGCCAAACGCTCCAAGCATGCTCAGCATGATTGCAACTGTGCCCAAGGGGACTTCTGGAACAACATGCCAGGATATCGCCTTTATCTTCACGATTGGATATGGGTTTGGTCCCTGCAGCTTCCCTTGGGAATCAAGGAACAATGCTTGTACTCCCCAGTCACCATCCATGTCCAAGGTTTGAGTGTCATACGCATCCCATATTGCTCTCCCGTTCCAAGTGTCATCGCTCTTTGTGAGTGGCTTAGCTGGTGTATCAAAGTGACTGCCGTTTGGTCTGTTCCACCTAAACACTACATGTGATGCAGGAGGTGGTGTAGGAGGCTCAGTTGCGCCAGCTCTTACTGTGGCACTTTCGCCTGGGAAGAGTTCGCCACCATCCCATGGCCATCGTGTAATGGCGTAACCTGAATCAAGGGCATTGAAGCTGCCTTGGATTTCTCCCTTTAACTCCTCTGAAAAAACGACTCCGCTATTTAATGCCAGTAGAATCACAAATGCTTGAGCAACACAAAGTGTAAGAACTCTGCTTCTTTTCATCTTTCTATCACCGCACATGCGTCCAAATAATTTGAAGCAAAATCTCTCATATATATGCCCATGTATCATTCTTCTGGAAACACAACGACATTTTTCTATAAGAGTGTTTAATGTTGCCTCGCTACATAGATTCCTGCACTAGGCGTCCGCTCGCACAAATCATAAGTACATGTTAGATTTGAAATAGTGTTGTGATAAAAATGAAGACCAAGGATGCTCTTGCGCTAGTAGCCTTCATCTTAGGAATCATCGGTGGCGCGCTATTGCTCAGAGACGGCATTAACGTTGTAACAAGACTGATTGAAGGAAGCAGACACGCCAATCTCGAGTCACTACTACTTCTTGGAATAGGAATAATAGCAATAATTGCCAGTGCAATGCTCTGGAGAGGAAGCTACATGACGGCAGGAGTGATAAACATGGTTCTAGGGATAATCGCTCTTGTCTATGGAAGAGACGCTGAAGGTTTGATGATCCTGATCAGCGGTATCCTAGGTATAGTGGCACCAAAAATAAAAGGCTAAATAGCCAATGTTCAAATTGCTCTGTCCCATACCCGCATCTACATTCCTTCTAGAATTCTATACCTTACCCCTTTATTATAAAGTGAAAGTAAGAAATACTTGAACCATCCATATGGACAAAAACTTGTCCCTGAGAGATGAAAATGAGAAGGCGTGCACAAAGTTTCATTGTTATCGCATTGTGTTCCATGTTAATCACTCCCTTTGCGGCGCTTTCTTTTTCACATGGCTCAGGTTCATCCATTATAATTTCTGAGCTGAGAGAAGTCCGAGGCGAAATCAAGAATTTACCCTGTAACGCTTTCAAAAAACCTGAAACTGCCAAGCAAGACAGAAAGACCTTGATCAACAAGATAAACGCCATTATCAACCAAATCGAAGCTGAAGCATATGAAGGCGCCTTAAACAAGCTCAAAGAAGTCAACGAAAAAATCAAGGACTTGCTCCTTGAACCATGGAAAAACGATCTGAAAGGAAAGATCGAACACATTTCTGAACTTGTCGAAGAACTGTTGCCATTCCGACATGGAGATTTCTCCTTGAATGCCTCACCAGCTTTCTTACGAATTTCAACAGAAGATTCTAGTTTCTCTGTCATAACAACAACGTCCTTGAGAAACTTTGATGAAAAGATCTATCTAAATGTGACTTCCTCACCAATTGAGGGAGTCAAGACAACCTTGTACCCCTCAGAGGTCACTCCGCCTAGAGAAGACATAGCAATTTCTATCTTAACTGTGAACGTTGCTGAAGATGTCACTGTTGGAGCATATACAATAACCGTGGCTGGAAAAAGCGGGGCTTTACAGCATAGTGTCAGTATTTCTTGTGAAATCAGGGCACCCGAGGAGGATACAACGCCTCCGACTGTAGCTATCTTAATTAGAACGCCGGAAATGCCCGCTTACGATGAAATTGTGACTTTGACAGCAGTGATTTTTGATGTGGAAAGTGGGGTAGATCAAGTCATATTGTACTATTTGGAAGGTTCGGAGCAGACACAGATTAATATGACGTGTAGCGGAGGGCTTTACAAAGCCAACATCCCGGCTTTTCCCTTCGATACAACAGTCCAATATTACATCTGTGCACTAAACAACGCAAACAACATGGCTTGCTCGAGCGTTCATTCGTATACAGTTGTTGATTCCTACCCACCCCAGTTCAAAATTGACACTACATCTTGGTCGCCAAAAGAACCCTCGGCCAACGATGACATACAAATAGAAGTAGGCGTCACTGAACCCGCATACGGCAGTGGCATTGAAAACGTCACTCTTTGGTTCAAGAATGACACATTAGTAGAGTGGCAGTCTGTTCCAATGGCAATGAAAAAAGGCAACTGGACAGCAACCTTAAGAAATCAGAGCGACACGGAGGTTACATTTTTCATCGAAGCGTTCGATAAGGTTGGAAACCGCAACCAGACTGAGCATGATGAGTTCATTGTCGCAGCACCTGAAGGCTTTCCTTTAGCGTGGATTTTGTTGATAGTGCTGATTATTGCAGTTTTTCTGATTGGGCTAGCTGCCTACTTGTTGCTGAGTCCAAAGCAAAGGAAGACAGAGGTTGAGGCTGTTTCGTCTGTTAAGCCTCCACCGCCTCCCACGCGCGCTGCCGCAAGAGAACCAGCTGGAAAAGTCGCTGCTGTTAGGAGTTATAGTATGCTTTCATTCATTGTTCCAACTCACAATGAGGAGAACACAGTTTCTCACCGCATTGCCAAGGTGTATGGGCGCGCTGCTGATCATTTGGGGCCTTCTGAGATCATTGTGGTTGACGACGGTAGTGATGACAACACCTACGAGATGGCGAGGTGGGCTGTTGAATCAAATCGTAAGGAGTGGCCTAACATTCGAGCCAAAGTGGTAAAGCTCAGTGCCAGTCTAGGTAGGGAAGAGGCTGTTCGGCTTGGTCGTAACAGGGCTTTGGGCGAGGTTGTAGAGGTAATTAATGGTTAGCAACGTTCTCGAAACGGTGAAGC
>JASFPO010000166.1:0-3457 GCA_050115935.1 Candidatus Bathyarchaeota archaeon
TATCTGATAAGTACGCTAGTGGTTCCCGGGGATCCTCCACACCCGATGACAGCTGTCAACCCAGCTTCTTTGAAATCATCATCGAACTTTAACGGTTTTTTCTCAATTAGTTGGCGCCATATTAGATTTCCAAGGGCAGTGTCCACGTAGTGTGCTCCGCTCTTGAGTGCTGCTTCCATTGTGTTCACGTTGAATCGAGGCAGGGTTAGATTGATGATTGCATTCACGCCCTTGCTAGCTTTCAATAGATCCTCAAGATTTCCAGCATCAACACGCAAGGTTGCTATTTTGTCGCTGCCGATCTTGCCTGCAACTTTCTTGGCCAACTCTAGGTTTATGTCAGCCAACACTATCTCGGATACTTCAGGATCTCTAGACAAGATGGATGCACATGGTGCACCTTGACCTCCAGCCCCAACGACTAGAACTTTCAATACTCTCACCTTCAAATCTGAACTATTTCTATCAACATGGCTCAAGTATTTATGCACACGCTATATATACTTGCGGAGTGCGCGCGTTATTGTTTAGTGCTTGGAAGAAATTGAAGTGCAGCCAAGCCCAGCGCCATGAAAGCTATGCTAAACGGAAAAATAAACCAAACACCGCCAGAAACCGCGATGACCACAGCTGCAGCAGTCGGCGTTACAGTAGCTACCAGTCCTTCAGCAAAAAAGTATACACTGTAGCTTAACCCTCTCCTCGACTCAGGCGTGACAGCCGCGACTATCGTGTTCATAGGCGACCACACTAAACTTGTAAGAAGCGCATAAGCAACGTAGAGAAGCGCAAGAAGGAAGACCTGCCCCGTCGAAGACAGCAAGAAAAGCGAAGCCATACATCCCAGAATCGCCACACTCAGCGCTTTCTTCGCACCCAAGTGCTCTGTGAGGTAACCACCGCAGAGAGAGCCCACTATTCCCACAAAGGGTCCAAGCCCGAAAATCAGGGTAGCGGTTGACTCAACAAGCCCTCGAACATTAACGAAATATGTGGTCATGAACGTGTAAGCACTCGTAGATCCTACTTCTCTGAGGCCGATGGCAACAAGGAAAACCAAGACGGAAGCCGAGAAAACGAAAGTTAATCTTTTGAATCTGCTTTTTTCTTCAGTTTTGCTTACGCCTATATTTCTGCTCTTCAGCTGTGGGGACACGAGAAGCATAAGACCCCAAGCCAGAATTGGAAATGCCCAAAGAAGATAGGTCCATCTCCACCCTAAGGTAGTCAACAACAGCGCAAGGCTCACAAGACCCGCGGCTGAGCCTATATTTCCAAGAGCATTATGGAAGCCAATCGATCTACCCATGCGTTTTAGTCTCACAGATGTGCTCATTCGACTTAATCCTGAAATGTGGTAAACTGGCGAAGAAACTTTCAGCAAGGACGCACCAAGCACTAAAGTCCAAAAATCACTTGTCTGACTGATCAAAAATGCCGCAAAACCCTCCGTCAACATGCTCGCAAACAATAGATGATTCGTGTTAAAACGATCCGCCAGAAACCCTGAAGGAATATTCATCAGAAGCGCAATCAAACTTGGAACTGTGGCAACAAGAGATGCCTCGACAAAACTCAGCTCAAATTCTTGGACTATAACCGGTATAAGCGCAACCTGTACAAGTAGAAAGATTTCAATAAACATATGTGTTACGCAGATCATCCAAAGACGCTTTTCCATACGCTTTCGCCAAAGCATTTTAGTTCCAAAATGGAACTTCTCCCCTTAAATTGTTAAGGGTTGGAAAAATCCTATATCAATAAATTGAAGAAGGTGATGGGTGCGCGTGCTATTCGCTTCTTGGCTCAAGACAACTAAATGCTTAAGTCATAAGTAAGGATCAAGGAATTCAAAAGTAGATGAGTTAGAAGTGTTGGAAATCAGCATCCACCAGTGGGACGAAGTTGACATTCATGAACTTGCCAAACTTACCCATTCGGCGCTGGCGACTACTCGACAAGAGGGGCTGACGATTGAGAGAATGGAGAACTGGCTCAATGAATTGGAATTCGAGTTCGCACCGGTAGCAATCCAAGCGCATTCAGCTGGAAAACTAGTAGGATGGCTCTTGCTATTTATCCATGACAACAAAAGGGCTGAGATTAACCCGTGGGCGCTTAACGGTCACCCACTCGTGTCTCTTAGAGAGAACCACAAGCAAATCGCATTCAAGCTTGTCCAACAGGCTATTGATTATGCCAAGAGCCAAGGTCTGACGAGAATCGAACTGTCTTTCCGTCGTGTAGCAGGAGAACCCGCGCAAGTCTATGACAAGCGGTGGTTCAGGTCGCTTGGTATGCGGTTGATGACCGAGACAGCAATTATGAGATGCGTTCTCTCAGAAATCAACCTTGAGAATGTACAGATTCCTTCATACTATAAAGTCAAACTACTTATGGAAACGGATGAGAATGAACTCTATCGGTGCTACTATAAGACATTCAGCACGGGGAAAGATCGCTTTTTCTTTGACCAGACCGATGCAGAAAGGCGAGCGTTCTTCACTCAGACCTTTGACAGATCAGAACCCCTCAATAAGGAAACTTCATTGATACTCACAAAAGACCAGCAGATTATTGGGTTCTCACTTGTCCGACCTACTCATGGAGAAGGAAATTGTCACTTGTGGATGTTTGGTGTTCATCCTAACTACAGAAGGCGGGGATTAGGAAAATCTCTACTGCAGCTAATAATGAAGAAATCCGCTCAACGTGGATTCAGGACAATGAGCCTAGCCTGTGAACTTAACAATATACCTGCCTACAAGCTATATCGAGGTCAAGGGTTCAAGAAACAATTCAGTAAAATCGATTACTCATGGAAGACTGGCAGAACCTAAGATCTCGCAGAACGGCCGAGAGCCGGCCTGCTAGAATATAATCACGCAGTTTTCAGAGTTGGCTTGGAGAGTTCCCTGCGAACTAACACGTAAAATATTGCTGTATAAATCATCACAACCAGAGTCACAATTATTCCCAGAGCCATCAGCACTCGAGCGATGTCGTTGGAAATCCACTGCACCAGAAATCTGAGGAAACTCGGCAACACGTCCGCAAGATAAGCAAATTCAAAGGGAAAGACCACGAAGAGCCAAGCAATGGCGACAGCGACAAGGATAGCCTGAAATACGTCAAAGAGACGAACAAGGTTCTTGCGACCAAATAACCCTTTCAAGGCAGATGAAACAATCCCGTACATCAGAGACCCGTAAAACAAGAGCATCTCCAAAGTGCCGAATTCTGAAGTAAAAAAACCTGTTGACCACGTCTGATGGGCAACAAAGTAAAACACAACCAAGACACCGACCACAACCCCAACGATATTTCCCAAACGCTCGGAATAAGGAATCGCATCCTTCTTCGCCTCTGCCTCTGCACGTCTAGCAAACCAGTTCTTAATCGCTTCCATGTCGCTCAAAGTGATTTCATCCTCGATGAATGTCTGTCCCTAATGGCG
>JASFPO010000167.1:0-3443 GCA_050115935.1 Candidatus Bathyarchaeota archaeon
ATCAGGCAATGCTCGAGAAGGGTCGCAGATCTAGGAAAAAGCTTTTGGTCAAAACTGGCACTAATCTAGCTATTGTTCAGGACTTGAGGTAGAAAGAATGATTGTAGGAATTATGGCGGATACACATGACCGCTTGCCCTTGGTTGATAAAGCTGTAAGAATATTCAACGAGCAAAATGCAGAACTAGTGTTGCACGCAGGAGATTACATAGCGCCCTTCGTTATTCCTCGCTTCAAACCATTAAGAGCGAAATTTGTCGGAGTATTCGGCAACAACGACGGTGAAAAAGACGGACTGAAGAAGAAGTTCAAAGAGATCAACGCAGAGATTCCCGGAGGATTCGCTGACGTCGAAGTGGATGGATTAAGAATCGCGCTCTTGCACGGTTCAGAGGAAGAGCTTTTGCAGTCACTAATCAGTGTAGAAAGTCACGATATAATAATACATGGACATACACACGAAGCAAAAACCTACCGAAAAGGAAGAACTCTTGTAGTGAATCCAGGCGAAGTCTGCGGATATTTGACAGAGAGCTCTACAATTGCTCTACTAAACTCGCAAACGGGAGAAACCAAAATAACTGAACTGTGAAAGCACAGCTTTGATAGATAGCATTTGATTGAAGTTCATTCTGTTCCATCTCGAGCAAGTTCCCAGTCTCAAAATTCACAGATAGGAGATATAGAAGTTGAAGAACCCCATGCAAGTTTTCGGTATTTCTACTAAAATGATTAGGCCTGGAGACAACCTAGTTGAGATAATTCTTGAAGCCATGAGAAAACAAGAGTTGGAAATCAGAGACGGAGACCTGTTAGTGATTGCAAGCAAAGCAGTTGCAGTTGCTCAAAAACGCCTTGTTAAGTTAAGCTCGATAAAACCGTCCGAGAAAGCAGTAAGACTTGCTGAGAAGTATGAGTTGGAACCAAGCTTTGCAGAGGTTGTGTTACAAGAAGCTGAGAAGGTGTACGGAGGTGTAACTAAAGCCTTGCTAACATTGAAGAAAGACATACTTGTGGCAAATGCTGGTGTAGACAGCAAAAACGCCCCTGAGGGATACGCTACTTTATGGCCTGGAAATCCTTTTGAAAGCGCTAAGAATATCAGAAGAGAGATCTCGGCTAGGACCGGTAGACATCTAGGTGTGCTCATCAGTGACAGTAGAATTACCCCGCTTCGCATGGGAACAACAGCCGTGGCCATAGGCTTCGCCGGGTTCAGGCCAATAGAGGATTGCAGAGTTGAACGAGACCTCTTTGGTAAACGTATACACATTACAAGGCGCGCCTTAGCCGATGATCTAGCAAGTGCAGCGCATCTCTTAATGGGGGAAACCACTGACAGAACACCTGCTGTGCTGATAAGAAATGCCCCAGTAACCTTTGGCGAAGAAGAAAATGAAAACTCTGCGACAATTCCAGCAGAACAATGCCTCTTTATGCAATCATTCTTAGAGAAGAACATCAGGTAGCTCTAAGGATTCTTGAGTTTTCCTTTGGTTCCATTCATATTTGGAGTATGGAACATTCCTTCACAATTATGAAATAGCTATCACTTACACATTAGAAGTGGGGATGCTAATGTCTAGACTTACTCGTCTACTGAAGTCCCCGAAAGAAAGGGCGTCTTTGGAAATCGAAGAACTACAGTTGAAATGCAGCAAATGTGGCAAGAGAACCGCAACAGATCAGGATGGTCTGTGTGACTCTTGCAGATTTGACGATATCCTAACGGGGCTGACCCAGAAAGAATAGGATCCTCGACTCTGGCAGGTGCATTTTCTTCAGTTTCTTCAGTTAACCTTCTAATCCATATCTATATGCACCGGTGATTGGTGAACTCAGCTGCAGGCGCCTGGCCATCAGAAAACCTTAGAAGCTTTTCGGTATGTGGTAATTTTCGAAACTGTTGCTACCCTCAAATCGTAAGGGCTTGGGAATCCCCACCAAGATCTTGGATAACTCTAAATTCTCGTGAAGCCAGTATTCTATAATCTCAGACCAATCATCAAAGCTACCAAAGGAAACTTGAAGAGGAAACAAGAATGAAGGGATGGACGGGAAAACTACTTGAAGTCAATCTAAGCGCAAAAACAGCTAGGACAACGAACATAAAGAGTTGGGTGCTACGAAATTTCGTAGGGGGCAAAGGACTTGGAGCGTATCTTCTCTATACAAGACTTCCTCCGAATGTAGATCCATTAGCTCCTGAAAACATCCTCATCTTGTCGACGGGCCCCTTGAGTGGGGTCGCACCTACAGCCGGTAGATTTGCAACAGTCACAAAGTCTCCTTTGACCGGCTTTTTCTTGGATAGCTATTGCGGAGGCTTTTTGGCTGCCTGCTTGAAGAGAGCGGGGTTTGACGCCATACTGGTCAAAGGAAAGAGCGAGAAGCCCCTCTATCTCTGGGTGTCAGACGGAACCGTCGAGTTTCGCGATGCACAACACCTGTGGGGTCAAGACACCTATGCATCTATTGAAGAGGTTGAGAAAGAAACAGACAAGAAAGCCTCTGTCGCAGCTGTTGGCCCAGCTGGAGAAAATCTTGTCCATATCGCTTGTATAGCGAGTGAAAAACGCAACTACTCAGGTAGAGGTGGATCAGGAGCGGTCATGGGCAGCAAAAATCTCAAAGCAATATCTGTTTTGGGAAGCAACGAGATTGAAGTTTCCAAGTCTCAAGAATTACAAGAACTCTCAGGTAAACTTATCAAAGAAGCATTGGAGAAAAATGAACGCTTCGTAGAATATGGAACAACAACTGCTGTCACTTATGCCAGTCGAATTGGCATGCTTCCAACCAGGAATTTTCAGACGACGAGCTTCGAAGATGCAGACAAGCTAAGCGGAGAGACTTTGAAGAATTATAGAGAGAAAGACGAGGGCTGTTTCAGATGCCCCATAAGATGCACAAAAATGAACAGAGTCACGTCAAACAAGAATAGAAAAGAACTGACAAACATCCACTATGAAGGCATGGCGTTGCTTGCACCCAACTGTGGAATTGGGGACATGGAAGCTATGATGAAAGCCTACTTGCTAGCCAACAAGCTTGGCTTGGACGTTATAAGCGCTGGCGGTGCCGTTGCCTTTGCGATGGAAGCCTACGAAAGGGGAATCATCAGCGAAGAAGCCACAGGCTATAGTCTAAGGTTTGGGGACGCAGAAGCCCAGAGAAGACTGCTTCAAGACATCGCGTACAGACGAGGACTAGGAAAACTCCTTGCTCAAGGCGTCAAGTATGCCTCTGAAAGACTGCACGCTGAAGAGTTTGCCATCCACGCCAAAGGATTGGAGTTCCCGGGTTGGGAGCCAAGAGGAAGACTAGGCATGGGCTTGACCTATGCCACTGCTGAAATAGGAGCGTCACACTTGAGAGGCTGGCCAAGCACCAGAGAGATGCCAGTCCGCAGCGCTTTAGACACGGTTGAGTCCTTGATAAAA
>JASFPO010000168.1:0-3361 GCA_050115935.1 Candidatus Bathyarchaeota archaeon
TGGAATAAAACCTGCACTGGAAGATCTTGAAGAAGGCTATGTTCTCGTAAAGCCTAACTGTAACAGCCATGATCCTTTCCCGGCAAGCACTCATCCCAACACCGTGAGGCTTGTGTTGAGACTCCTAATTGAAGCTGGGTTGCAGAGAGAACAAATTGTCATCGGTGACATGTCTGGACCCGCCTGGCTTCCAACAGAAGCAACCATGAAGAAGATTGGCATTTTCAGCATTGCAAAAGAGTTCGGAGTAGGAATATCACTTTTTGAGAATGAGGAATGGGTGTGGATTAGGCCGACAGAGGCATCCTCGTGGTCCAAAGGGTTCAGAATCGCAGAGAAGGTTTACAATGCTTCAAGAATTATCTCTCTTCCATGTTTAAAGACACACCAATTTGGCGGTATATTCACGCTAAGCCTCAAAAATAGCGTGGGCGTGATCAACCCAGCAGACAGATCAATCCTTCACAAGAAGCCAGGCCATCGCATAGCAGAAATCAACCTAGCCTATACGACTGATCTAATAGTCTTGGATGGGTTACAGTGCTTTGTCACAGGGGGTCCAGCTCACGGAAAGGAAGCAGCTTCAGGCATAGTAATTGCTGGAAGCGACAGAGTAGCAGTAGACGCAGTAGGCGTTGCGATTCTAAAATTCCATAAGGCAGAAGGTATTGCTGGCGTTAAGATAAAAGATCATGACCAGCTGACAAGAGCAGCAGAAGTTGGCATAGGACACTTGGATGCGAATATGATTTCGCTGAAAACATCTAATCTAGCTGGTGATGCAGAATTCGATGATTTGGTGACCTTTGTTAAGCATCAGCTTTGAGTTTGTTAGCGAATTGTTTCGTTTCTGAGTTAGTCACAGCGAAGCAGAACAGTAGGCTGCGGCTGATTAAGAAGTTTAGACGCGGCTTTGCCGCTGCAAACCGAAGCCAATGAAGTAACGGGTTGAGGGATACTCACAGATTCGAGGAAAACGATGAGTGAATGTTGAGGCAAACACTTTAAACTTGGAAAAAGCAACATTTAGCTCATGTCGTTGGGGAAGAAATACAAAAAAGAAGCAAGAAAAATGGCACAAGATGGTGGAAAACTCTCTGAAATCGCTGAAAAATTCAATCTAGCAGCTTCTGAGTTCGTGAAAGAGGCGAAAAAAGCCTCAAAGAAACTCAGAATCTTCTAACAAGGTCTATTGAGAATTTGTCAGTCGTTGAGAAACTAAATCCGAGAGCCAAAGCCCTAAAAACGATGGCTATGGGATTTCAACAAGCAGCTAGTGGGTTTTCTGAATATCTCAATGCTTTCACAACGCTACTCTTGGGTAACCCGCAACTTGCAAGGAAGAGATTCGAAGACGCCTTTGGACAAGCCGGTAATGCTATTGAGGTTCTCTCTGGCATTGGTCAATGGGGCAAATATTGGATACCTTTTGTTGAAGATCTTCGGAACCGTTCAAAAGCACTTTCAATATCCATCTTCTTAGCAACCAAACATGCTAAACGACGAATAGCAATAGACGCCAGCAAGCAGTTTTTATTGCTCTTTTTTGTTTTGCTGTTTACTTTTATTGCTCTTGACTATAGCGCTTTGTTGCAAACTGCGGCTCTAGATAAAATGTACGTCTCGCTAGTAGTTGCATCAATCTCTGCTTTTGGCCTAAATGCTGGCAAGCTAAAAGAGTTGTTTTTTCCCTCAAAACCATAGGCTTGCGAAGTGCAATCTCGGCAGGACCATCGCACACTCATACCATCTAGCGGTAAAGTCTCGCCTTCATCTCCACTTTTCGTTGAAATAATCTTCTGTAAAAATCGCTCTTGCCTTTGAGTACGGAAAGATTCCTGACCTCCACACTGTCCGCAGTGAAATATGCACCATCATCGCATGTTCTTCACTTATATGTCGAAACCCCATGTACAGAAAAAGAGATAGGAATACAACTATTGGAATCACTAACGAATCCGTAGTTGAAACATTAAGTGACTCCACAACCTTACCTAAAGTAATGTCGGCTCCTGAATAAGCAGCTCTAATCACCAGTCCAAAAGAGAGCCCAAGGAAAATTGCGGAAAATGTCGATGCTAGTGTGTGTTTCAAGTCAAAACGCCTTTGCGCATAGGCAATTTTTTCCTTACCTGAAAGATGATATACATAATCGAGAAACACAATCTGGCGGTGAGGGTCCTTGGCTAAGTTATATTTGCGTTCTAGAAATTCTCTTGCCCTTCGCAAGGCACGCCTGTGCAGAAATCTATTGTTGAAGAAATAATATGGTTGTGAGACCAAGAAACCTATTGCGCCACCGCTGAGCAAGGTGAAAAAAGCTAGAAGAACTCCAACTAGCTCCATGTTCTGAGTGTGCAAGAAGACATCTTGAAACTCGGCGTATGTCACCAAGAGTGCCATCGAGATAAAAGTATATCCAGGTATAGCATAACGCACAGCGAAAGAAGTTCTTTCAGGCATATTCTCTAGTTGGGTCTTGGGGATATATTTGTTTCTTGCTCCTCTTCTCCTCTGCCTGCGTGTGAAAATGCTAAATCGAAGCTTGGTTGAAATATTCGATAAGATTGTAGATGCGCTTGCAGTACGGGATAAACAACTGTAGATTCGAGAATGCCAGTCTTCTGTCGATTTTTCGTCCAGTCGGGTGCCCCACGTCGTTTCTGCAATTGCGGATTAAGTTGAAAATTCCGTCCAATTGTATATCCAAATCATTTGATATTGATCGTGGAATGTCTCTTCTGATAGAATCGACACGATTCCTAAATTTCTGGAATTTCCCTAGAATCCCAAGTCTCTCGATTGACTGTTCAAACCGCTTTTTCTCATTCGGATCTGAAATGGCATTGACATAGGCTTCCATCAAAAGCAACACAGCTTTTTCAGATGCTCCTCCAAGCATTACCGTGGACGCAAGCAGATTGCCAGTCAAGAAAGTCCCAAGACCTTCCTGGATATACATCACAACTGTATCGTCTATTTCAGGTATCTCTTGGCGCAAGTACTTCAGATAACCGTCAGGATCGTGTGGAAGGATCTCCATAGATTCGAGACATTCTTTTCCGTAGTCAGTGACTCTGATGAAGGGAAGACCAGGATTTCGCTCACTCACACCAGGTATTAGCACTCTTTGCAGGATTAAGTCCCAAATAATATGTCTGACTTTTTCCTTATCTTCCTGTGGCATATAATGCTCGGGACCGCCCGGTGAATACATGTATGGTTTCTCGTCCTTATAGAATCCCTTCTCTCGCGCAATTGTCTCCGTTTGATTGACAATGTGTATGATTTGGTTTGTTTCGCTTTGTCTGAGGGCTTGCAAAACAAGAGGCCTCAACTCCTCGTAATCCACAATTCACAC
>JASFPO010000169.1:0-3283 GCA_050115935.1 Candidatus Bathyarchaeota archaeon
TGCCCTCTGCACATTCATTTTAGAAAATAAAACTGTAAATAAGAAAGCATAATCCTTAGGTTTTGTCGTGTGTGACGATTCGCAACCTATAAGTCTCAGTATTGTTTCTTAATATTCATGATAAGCTATGAAAGCTAACTCAGACTCTTCCTCAGAAATTCCATGTTTCAGATGCCTGTTTTGGGATAAACGTGAGAAGCATATACATTGTAACCCAAACAAATGTGAAGAGCTAACGGAATGGCTTCTCAATCAGGTCAAAAAATATAACAAAAAAATAGAGAGATTGAAACAGACTGTCAAGAGATTAGAGGTTTTGGAAGGCGTCGGCGCCGCATGACTCTTATTCCAAAGACAGATCGGGCTTCGAAAATTCTGGCAGCTCACTGTTGTCAGTCTTAGACACATAAGAGAATCGTTAGCTTGTAGTCTTCCACACGACTGCTGTTGATGCTTTGTCTCTTTCTTCTGCGCCTTCTCCACAAGTAAATCGCCGCTATGGTTGCAGCTAAGACAAGTAATATAATTGCAATGATCCAAGCCAGTGGGAGACCTACAGGCCCGGTCACTTCAAGTTTATAGGTTTCATCCGTTGATGCCTTGTTGCCAGCTTTGTCAAAGGCTTCAATCCAAAACTCAACTTCTGTCTCCATTGATTGCGCCGGAATCGCGGCTGTCCAATTCTTTCTTGCAGTACTTAGGCTCATTGTTACTGATTGCCAATCACCCGTCGTTGTGTCTCTATACCACAGAGTTACATTTTCAATACCGCTACTTGGTTGAGGATCACTCACTCTAGCAGCTACGGCTATGTACTCTCCAGTGGATGGTTCCTCCGGTTGCCAAGTTGGAGCTTCAACTATGGGTGATGTGTTGTCCAAGGTTATTGTCATTGAGGACCCTTTGCTGTTGCCTGCCTTATCGAAAACTGCAAGCTCCAATGTGTAGTCTCCATCTAAGTATGTCATCGTATTCCACGAGTATGTTTGGCTACCGGCGTCTATCCAACTCTCAACTGTTACCCCATCGATCTTAAGGTGCATTTCTTCGAAGTTGGAATCCTCGCCTGTGACACTTATGTCAGTTGTGCCTCTGAGAAAAGCTTCTCCGGTTGGTGTAGTAATGACAGCTATTGGAAGTGTATTATCAACAGTAGCGGTTATTATCTTCTCCACGCTATTGCCCGATTTGTCAGAAACTACTAGCCTTATTTGATAAACACCATCAGAGTATTTCAGTGTGGTCCATGCGTTGCTGTACTCGCCAGCTGTGGTCCATGTCTTGGACAACTCATCGCCGATGAAAACCTTCATTTCATCAAAGTTAGTGTCACTCCCAAAAACAAAATAAAGCAAGATTCCCCTGATATACGATCTATCTAAGGGCTGTCTTATTTCAGCATCTGGCGGCGTATTGTCAACTACACAGGATATCTCAACAGCAAACGTGTTACCAGCCTTGTCGCTGACTTCCAATTTGATCATGTAGTCGTCGTCAAGATAGTTCGAAGTATTCCAAACATGTGTATATGTTCCAGCGGCTTCCGATGTCAACACATCAGTCACGTCTATAGAGAGGCGTATCGCCTCCAAGTTGGCATCTTCGCCTGTGAAGTTTATGTCAACCAGACCCTTGAGGAAAGCACCCGCATCAGGCTCATCAATTATAGCAGTTGGGATGGTATTGTCAACCGTTACAACATGTTGTTCCTCGACCAAGTTGCCAGCTTTGTCAGAGACTGTCAATTTCATTGGGTATGAGCCGTCCGAAAACTCAGTGGTATCCAAAACATAGATTTGCTCGCCACTGGTTGTCCAAGTCTCAATAAGATTGTCGTCAAGATGAAGCTCCATTTGCCAAAAGTTGATGTCATGCCCATAAAGGATGACGCTAAAGGCACCTTTTATGTGGGTATCAGCTAGAGGTTGTCTTATCTCGGCTGTGGGAAGAGTGTTGTCAACAGTCACACTGATTTCAATGGTGGCTGTGTTGTTCGCTTTGTCATAAACTTCCAGCGTAATAGGGTAAGCTCCGTCAGCATAGCCTAAAGTGTCCCAGAAATAGGAGTAGGTGCCACTTGTGTTTTCGGCCAGCACTAGAATGTGGTTTACAAAGAGTTGTAATTTCTCAAAGCTGTCGTCTGTTCCAGTAACGCTGATCATAGTCCAGCTCTTAATGTGGCTTCCTTCAATTGGTGTGTTTATGCTCGCCAACGGCAAAGTTTGATCCACGGTGACTGTTACTGCGGCTTTGGCTAGGTTGCCAGCTCCATCTTGGGCTGTTAGATTGAGTATGTAGACGCCATCGATGTAGGTTGCCGTGTTCCAATTATAAGTATGCTCTCCTGTTGATGTCCAAGACTCAACAGCTGTGCTGTTAATTGATAGTTCGGCTTTCTCAAAGTTGGTGTCATTTACAAAAATGACTATTTCAACGATTTCTTTGACGTAGCTTCCTGGAGTTGGTTTGTCGATCCTGACGATTGGAGGGGATTCGTCGCCTACGATGTAAGAATGAGTGCCTGAAACAGCCCAGTTTTCAGCAGTGTCTGAAGCATAAATTTTGTACTCTACAGTGGTGTCATATGGAAAAGCCGGGATGTTCGCTTCATAGACTGTTTCTTCCTTGAGAGTCATAGTTGCGTTAGTCGATGTAGTTCCATCGAAGTAGTTCAAAATTGTGAGTTGAATTCCGCTTGCCTCTTGGGGCTCACTTACGTTGGCAGTCACTAAAACGGTGTCAGTATGATTGGGTGAAATCGGAGAACGTTCAACCCACGAAATCGTAGGGGGATAAGAATCAGTTACAGTGTAGGAGTAGCTATCTGAAACCGCCGGGTTGCCAGCTTTGTCACAAGCGTAGACCTTGTAAGACACATGTGTGTTGTAAGTTTGAGCATGAATTTCAGCTGTGTAAAGCGTATCCTCTAAACTCATGGTCACATTATTCCAGTCAATATCATTTGTGGAATAGCTGAGAATGACGATGTCAACTCCACTTTGTTCGTCTTCAACTTGTGCCTTTACAGTTACACTCTCGTCATAATTTGGAGCTTCGGGAGTCCTCAACACGCTTGCTATGTTTGGAGGTGTGGTGTCTTCAGGTGGGACTTCACCCTTGATAAGGCTGATAATTTCATCTATCTTTTCAATAAGGCTGATCTCATATTCTTCAGTTATCCACGACATTACTGTGTTCTTTAGGTCATTCTCCAATTTGCTTACAGCACCATGATAAGCTCCAGCTTCAATTTGATTGATTGTTGCTTTGACTTTGTTTGTTA
>JASFPO010000170.1:0-3279 GCA_050115935.1 Candidatus Bathyarchaeota archaeon
CGTTTTGAAACGAGCTCCAAGAGAGTTCGAGTTTATAGTTGAAGTTTGCTATCCTCTGTGGCTTGTCCCTTGGGGTAAGATAAGTCTCATTTTCGATGGACTAAACGTTGCCCCTTTCACCTTGCCTTATTACAGCGTTCCAAACGCAGAATCCTTTCTGAACGGTGTCGACAGAAGCTCTGCTACACGGGAAGCATACGCAGCATTTCTCTCAGACAACCTCAACTATTTTCAAGTACCGGAGAAGCAAGAGGAGAAGCTGATAGATGGTCTCCTCACCGATTTGGACTTTCTACAGGATATCAACCGGTATCTCTCGGAAGCCAAGCAGGTTAAGCATCCACTTTTGAACATCATATTACTAGCACCTACACTAGATGAAAACACAATATCATCTATTAAGCAAGAACTTGAAAACCTAAAAACTAAATTCACGAAGGATAGTACTAACCTTTACAATGGCATGAAACTTCTGAACAAAACAACAAAGAAATACATCGCTACAATTCGCAACGAAATGAAAGAAGTCGCGAAAGAGTTCAATGAAAAACTTGAAAAGCAGAAACCAGCTGTTATGGAAAGAGTTGAAAAGATCCGTAGACAGTACGATGAGAAAGTAACTAGAGTTTCAAAGAGATTCGAAAAGCAACTTCACCGATTGCAGCAAGAGAGAGTTAAACTTGAAAGAACTAAAGTATTGTTGCTCGGCAAAATCGAACGGTGCGAGGCTGATATAGAAAATTGCGTAGTCAAGAAAGACAGTGCTGGAGAACGAAGAGGGAGAGAAAAACTAGAACAACATAAGAAAGAGCTTTCAAAAATTGAAAAAGAAATCAAGGAAACAGATGAGGCAATTGAAGGCCCCGAGAACGCAAAGAAACAAGAGCTTTCAAGATTGAAGGCAGAATGCGAGACCAGTGTTGAGGAAGCCATGTGGAAACTGAGAGAAATCGAAGCTTCACGAGAGGCTAAAATCAGAATCTACGAACAGGAAATGAAAAAGCTTGAGGAACAAACTGCAACCATAATTGGTCAAATGGACAAACTGGCAAAACTCAGAGAGGCAACACTAGATCAACTTGACAAACTGGGCATCAGACAGAAGCGTACTAGTTACGTGTTGATTCACATACCATTCTATCTAGTCTGCTACCGCGTGAACTCAAAGAAACAATACAGTGTCTTTCCAGCTTCTCTGGCAAACAGCATGAGCTTTGCGGTAAAACTTAAGACCCTAGGTCGAGCCAAAATCAGACAGCTGCTTGTCCAACGCTCTAAGGCTATAACTTCTCTCATCAAAAAGTTTCCGACCATAATAGGATTAAATGCTGTTTTTGAAAGAGAAATAAACGAGGCTGGAGCTAAGGTGAATATATTGCAAATTGAGAATCTACGCGAATCTGTAATAAGCGGACTTGAGAAACTTAAAGAAGAAGGCTGGCTTTCAGAAGAAGAACACGAAACATTCAGCCAAACAATAGCTCAATAGCGCGCAACCAACAAAATATTTAACTTCTAAAGGGCAAACTTGCCGTGAGAAAGCATGCGAGCATTTAAATTGAGATCTGCAGTGGCTCTCGGCGGTTTCCTAATATTCATGGGAATAATAATGATAGGCATATTCGCCATGATCTTCTTTGGCTTTGCCAATGTCAGTGCGCTCGAAAACCAAGAATATCGCATGCTGGCCCTCTGGATTTTGTTAGTTGTTGGAGCATTTGACTTGTTGGCAGGAGTCCTACTTAGGCGTAGGTGATCAAGATGACGGTTAAACGAACAATTTCTGTAGTTGTTGGCTTGACACAAGGTGCAATTGGAATGCTAGCGCTTATTCTCGTTTGCATACTCTATTTCAACCTTCTGAATATTCAAACCACGCTAAATGTGTCTCCTGAACTTCTTCCGCTCTCCTTGCTGCTTCTCGGCGTCTTTGCCTTTTTCTCTATTGTGAGCGGACTTTTTCTTCTTCATGAACGCTAAAAACAGTGTTGGAGCAGATGTTGGTTGAAAACGTCAAAGAAACATGGACTTTCTGATGCGATAATGATCGGGTTAGGAAGCGCCATCGGCTTTGAAATCTTTGGGCAATTGGGTTACGCTTATTCTTTGGCTCAGAGTGGCCTGGTCTTTGCGCTTTTTCTCGGTGGACTAATAACTTTGCTAACCATGTTTAGCTACAGCGAACTTTGTGCAGCCCTCCCAGTGACAGGTGGCGAATATTCATATACTAAAGCTGCCTTCGGAGGCTTCACCGCTTTCATGGCTGGCTGTCTAAGATGGCTCAGTAGTATATTCGGCGCAGCTTTTGCAGCTCTAGTTTTCGCTCAACAGTTGCTGTACCTTTTGTCGATTCTTCTCCCATTAAATCAAGACTATATGATGGCTTATACTCATCCGATCGCCGCTATTTTGGTTTTCATCCTCGGTGCATTAACCATTCGGCGCGTGAAAGAAATCACAACTCTATTAGTAGTTGCTTTCTTAGCCATATTCGTTCTCTTTCTCGTGAGTGGGGCTGGTCAAGGACAGACCGTTCCAGAAGTTTTGCCGAGGTTTGAAGGTTTTTCTGGAGTCTTTGCGGCTACTGCGTATACGTTTATCATGTTTGTTGGGATAAGAGCCACTGTGGTGGCAGCCCCGGAAACAAAAGATCCCGAGAAGAACATCCCCAAGGCAATATTTCTGTCCACGGTTTTGCTGATAGCCCTTTATTGCAGTGTTGCTTATGTAACGGTCAGTGTTGTTGGAGAGGAAAGCTTCGAGAAGCCTACGTTGCTCAACTTTGCAGCTGAAAAGACCTTGGGTTTGCTAGGAGGAGCCTTAGTCGCGATTGGCGGCATAGTTGCGGGGATTGCTTCAGTTAGCACAGCCATGACAGTTCAGTCGTCTATTGTTTATGGGATGAGTAGAGACGGCTACTTACCCAAAGTTTTGATGAACCTTCACAGACGTTTCGGAACTCCTCACGTGGCGGTTATAGTAAACTCGCTCTTCATCCTGCTGTTCCTGTTCATGGGAGACGTGGGGTTGGGCTACGCTGCAAGTTTTGCATCCATTCTCGTTTTTGCGTTGGTGAACCTCTCGGTCATATGGCTTAGGGAAAAGAGACCGCTTTTGGAAAGGCCTCTGAAGGCTCCTTTGTATCCAATCGCTCCCATAATTGGAATCGTCATGTCTCTTGTGCTTCTGGTTGCTCCTGTGTTTTTGGAAGGAGATGTTAACGCTGAAAGCGCAATTTTGTGGAGTCTTGGTCTAATGGGTTTGGTCTTGACAACTTAT
>JASFPO010000171.1:0-3242 GCA_050115935.1 Candidatus Bathyarchaeota archaeon
TTCTTGCAAAAGTGAAGAAAAAGGAGCGTCACATTCTGTCGCTTCAGTCGAAGATGATGTGGCAGTCAATGAAAGTTTCCCTCATCTTCATGATTCCTTTCCTCTTGATCTGGCAAGTGATCATCGCTTCTTACCAAGGCGAATATGCAATTGTCGCATACTTTCCCGGCTTTGGTAGCCTACCAGTGTTTTATTGGTATTTGCTCTGTTCCTTCGCGTCTGGAACTCTAATTATGAAAGCGTTGGGCGTATCAGTAGGAGCAACTGAGTGAAATGCCTAGACCTTCCCAACGTACAAGAAGTAGAAAACGCCTTCAGAAGCGATTACCTGGCGGCGGCGCCACAACGCATTATAAAAAGGAGAAGACTGGGACTTCTCATTGTGTCCGATGTAATCGTGTTTTGCCTGGCGTTCCGAAGCTCTCACAATCTAAAATGGGTAAGTTGACGGCTAGCCAAAAGAGGATACAGCGCACTCATGGTGGGCAGCTCTGCCACGTTTGCCTTCAAGAATTGCTCAAGCATGCTGTTAGAGAGCGAATAGTATGAGCCGAGGGAAGAGTAGAAAGACCGTAATCTGTATAGCTGGGCTGACGGGGTGTGGAAAAAGCACTGTGGCCAGACGTCTAGCTGAAAAATATGATCTTAAGTATTTGTCAGGCGGCATGGCGCTTAGAGAATTAGCTGTAAAAATGGGATATGAACCCCATGTAGTAGGCTGGTGGGAAACAAGAGAAGGCTTGGAGTTTCTTAAACACCGCCTTAAAGATCCAGAATTTGACAAACAAGTGGATGCTCATCTCTTGAAATGGGCGAAACTTGGAGATGTTGTCTTAGACAGTTGGACAATGCCATGGCTGTTTAAAGGAGGATTCAAAATCTGGTTGGAAGCTTCGCCTAAAGTGAGGGCTCGTCGACTTGTAGAACGTGATGGCATAAGCCTTAGAGAGGCAGTTGAAGCCGTCAAAGAGAAAGACGAAAAAACCCGAAGAATCTATTACGACCTTTACGGTTTCAAACTTGGAGAGGATTTCTCGCCTTTTGATCTAATTCTCGACGTGAATCAGTTGAATGCTGAGGAAGTTTTTCAGACTTTGTGTTTGGTGATTGACCGTTTGGTTTTAGGAAGGCAACCTTAAATCTGAGTAGATGAGGTTATAAGTGTGTTCAGCAAATTTGTTATGCTTCAAAGAGAACGTGGAGGAACGTGGTTTGCCAGCTGTTGAAGTGGGAAGAATCTGTGTAAAGATTGCAGGAAGAGAGGCAGGAAAGAAATGCATTATTGTGGATGTTATTGACAAGAATTTTCTTCTGATAACAGGACCAAAACAAGTAAATGGTGTCAAGCGCAGGCGAGTCAATGTAAGTCATGTTGAGCCAACAGAACGCAAAGTTGATGTCTCACGCGGAGAAAGCGATGAGGAAATAGCGAAAGCGTTAGATGAAGAATCACAGAACTTTCTACGTGAACCAATCAAGATAAAACTCTAAATCCTATCGAGGAACAAGACATTCCTCCGTGAATGACCAGTTTGTATCGCTGATTGTTCCGTTTGAATTGAAAACATATATAGTGTAGGTGTACAATCATGTCTGGGGCGATTTCTAGATGCCAGAGAGAATAAGAATGAAGATTAGTAGAACTGGTTACGTTCAACGTGTAGGCGATAAAGACTATATCAAAACTCGAAGCCGTATAGAAAGTGTGCCAATGCGAAAGCTTGCCAAGATGAATCGTCACAGCGGGCACGTTTGGCATCTGGTTCAAGAGGGAAAGGACATCTTCCTTGTTCTAGAGGCATTAACACTAGAGGAAGAAAAAGAAGCACTCAAGCGTAGTTAGGGTGGCATTTTATAGTAGTGTCCTTCTGCTACAATGATGTAGTTTCGCGTTGCCATTGTTTGTGGATGTAGAGTGAAAGCTAATTCAATCTCTTGTCCCGGGAGCAACTCCGCGCTTATTTCGTCACTGGTCAGTAGTTCTGTGGCAACATTTCCTTCGGTTGAATGAGTGGCTGAGACCAGTTGAGCCTCATGGACGTCCAGTGTTGTTTGTTGACTTGTGTCCAAGCCCACAAAGTCCAACTTGTGGCTTGCAGTGAAACATAAGCGAACTTTCAAGTTGCCATTCACGTCCGGCAAGTGCTCAGATAGGTCAATAATTTCTGTTGCCCAATACACCCTTGGAATTACAGTGGCCACGGTGTTCCAGTTGCTGTCTTCAGCTTGAATCTGTATATTAATTGACCATGCGCCTTTCTCTGGAGGCTCGTCGGCTCTCATCACAAGCTTTGCTCCTTCTGATACATCAGGTTCATCTCCAAAGTTCAGAGTTATGTAACTCCCAATGTAGCCTTCATAGTAATCGCCATCAATCGCGCCTAGAACGTGTTTTACATTCTTTGCGTTGTCATCAATTGCCGACACTGGAGGAAGCGGGTCAGTGTACGTTAGAATCTCGCCATAAGGACTAACAGCTACCTCTACATCGGAGGAATGGTCAACTGCCAGCAATTGGACATGGTCAAAGAAGTCATGTTCGTTCTCAAACTCGCTGAGCAACAAGTAATGCATTTCGTCTGAGTTGCGAACCAATTGCTGTTCAAGTTTATAGTAATCCAGAACATCTAAACCGTTGGAAGCTTCAGACGCGATCAGCAAATTATTATCCAGAACATATTCTGTGCCATTCCAAGTTGAAACAAAGGGACAACCACTACCCCCACCGTTGCTCTCAAGCTCAAACATGGCTCTCAAAGTGTGGTCAGAAGTCATCCTCACAGTTAGTGGGTTGTAATAGGCTTTTGCTCCATCGAGAATCCAATAGTCGTAATCGTAGTATGGATCTGGATCGGCTTCGACCATCACAGATGTTCCTAGCCGATATGTGTAGGTTCCGGGTAATGGGATGGTTGTTCCACCATTTCCCGCTGAGATCTCAAGCTGATATCCAGCAGGCCAATCCTTGTGAGAATCAACACAATCTTGACAACCGACCACACTACACCAGTGGTGTGAAGTAATGGCGCAGACCACATCATTAAACACCGACCACCATCCATCTTCCCAAATTATCGTTTGAAGATGTGTATGCCCAGCCATTGCACAGCAAACGTGAATATGATCATCAGCATAGTAAAGGTGGCTAACTTCATGCTGCGCCAGATTCTCATCCGCCCAATAAACCTGCCACTTGAGAAGGGAAAAAGTTCTCCCTTCGTTAAGACAACTGTCTGAAGACG
>JASFPO010000172.1:0-3220 GCA_050115935.1 Candidatus Bathyarchaeota archaeon
ACAAAGCTCAATACGAAAATTAGAGATGAAACAATAAGAATCTCCACGTGATTGCTTAAGAACACGCTGTCAAAATATAAAAAAACAATTGAAAGCCCTACAGCCATAACTAGCAGCGCACTTATGACTAGATGTTTGATTTCTGTTGGGCTGAACCAAAAAGTTCTAGCTGCACGGTGAGGATCGAATGTAATCTTGTATTCATAAGGTGTCTTGCTCTCTACAGTCACTCTCGGAGCCGCTTCCCGCGGAGCCCTTGCCCTCCAGATTTCTGGACATTCATGGTTTTCAGGCAGTCGATGTTCAGCACATAAATATCTGTTGCAGTAGGAACACCTAAAAGGAAAAGTTTCTTCAGCACCACAGTATTGACACTTCACCGTTCTTCCTCGCAAACGCAATTAGAATTTTCTTAGCGTTGCAATTTAAATGTTTATTGTGCTCCTTCTCCGGTGGTCGGCTAAATCTTGGGGATGTTCATTCCAGCTACGCCTTGGCTTGGAGATAGTTTTAAATGGACCGCTCTTCAGATTTTTCCTCAGAAGGTTTATACTGAAGAAATCGACTGGACGCAGAAACTGGAGTTCAATCTACAGCATGAAACTTCATGAAGTATTCCAGAGTAAGATGCTGCCGCATCTTCTGGCCACTTTTCAATGGGCACTGCTAGTCATATGCATCGCATTCAACGTAAATTTCTCAGTTTCCGTGACTGGTGCAATCGCGAATGGCGGCCTCAAGGCAGTCATGTTTCTCCATCTTTTGATGCTTCTCTCTCCGGTGGTCCTATGCGTAATCTTTTACAGAATAAGAAAGGGAGGAACAGCCGAGAGATATATTTTCAATCTGTCAATGATAACCATCCTATTTTCAATTGCAAATATCGTTCTCCACTTCGTCAACAATCTTGTTTTACCAATGAAAGCCACAGAAGTAATAGCGTGGATTCTATTCAACAGCGTGTTTTCCGTGAGTATATACAAGATTTCAGTCGTGTTTCTATTGCCCGTCCTAAGAGAATCTACGCAAGTCAGGGAAGAGACAATTCACAAAGATAAGAAAATATGGGTGTAGGGAAAATGCGAAGAGCATCTTTGATAATGGTTCTTCTGGTTCTACTTACTTCCCTATTCCTCCTTTCAGTACTTTCTAATATCTTAACAGGATACCCGGAGAGTGTGCAATTGCCTGACACTCCGAGGAACCGTGAGGAAACTGATGCAGAAGAGGAACCGCTAGTTCTATTGTTCAAGGTTTCACCAGTTACGCCCCAGCTGTATTGGAGAACCACAAGTGCAGACTACTACTCAGGGCTCAACTGGCTCAGAACAACAAGTGAAACGGTTGTGGAAGATTTCCCGCGCATCAAGGACGCAAATGCAACCAGAATCTTCACCGTAGAGCTTAACTCCACTCAGCGAGAGGTCTTTTTGCCAGTAGCTTCAGCCAACTCAAACTTGGAGAACCTATCTGTGGAATCAATTGAGGGTCTAGAACTATTTGCGGATGTTGTCGGGAACGTCTTCAGTGTTATAAAACATGAGCCAGCAAGTCAGCTACCACTTGTTTACAATGTTTCATGGAATGATGTTGAAATCGATGACAGACTCATTTCGCTCGACGACATTCCAGAGGAGTTTCTAGATAAGTACCTACAATTGCCAAATATACCATACGAAATTTGGCAATTGGCCGAAGATCTAAAAGATCCATCGTATAGCGTCCTCGACCAGATCCTTGCTGACGTTCAGTTCTTAAGAACCAATTTCACTTATGAAACTGAAAAATCGAAGCGCCTATTCGAACGCATTTCTCAAGGTTCTGATCTCTCTTCTTTCATGAGGCGGAGAAAGGGTGTTTGTATTGATGCTGCGACTGCACTTGCTGTAATATTAAGATATCAAAAAATACCGGCGAGAATAAGCATTGGATACAAACCGGAAAGAGTGGAAGGAGGCAAGGTTCTATACTATACAACAGGTGCGCATTCTGTAACAGAAGTATATCTTCCTCCCTATGGATGGGTCCAGTTCGATGCGACACCCCCACTTGAAAGAAATCCTCTTGTAAGAGTGATGCCCTTCAAAAAGGAAGCCTCTCCTGAAAGCAGGCTTTTCTATCAACTTTCGATCACAAACAGGCGCAATGTGACAGACAACTTCAAGTTGTCTGTTTACAATAGGCTCAAGTGGAACATGGAAGCTGCTCCAAGAGAGATAAGGGTTGACCCATTTCAAACTGCTGATGCCTTACTTGAGGTTACCATATCGGAAGATGCAAATCTTGGCGAGAAGAATCAGGCAATCTTAACTGTTGCCTCCTCAAATAACCGAGAAGTTGCCTTTTCTGTCATGGTCATCATACAGGTTGCGAATGTCACTCATATCCCGACAACGACAACGCTTGAAGAAATAGATGAAGAAGCTATCAGAGGAAGCACCTTCTCAATAAATGGGACAATCTCTGCATCCAACGATGAACCAGTTGATAATATGACCATTTTTGTCTACTTGGCAAAAAACAGAGAGACTGATGGGGTTGTTGTTGGCAAAGGATATTCCATGCAAGGAGATTTTCAGATTGAAAGTGCAGTGCCGTATTCTATGGAAATTGGAGACTACAAAGTGATACTCATTTCTCTAGGAACAACGCAACATGCACCATCTAGCAGTAATTCAACCACAAGAATACGTGCAACAACAAGAATTGAACTTGGCTCTGAAGATGAATTTCTTATAGGATATGGAGCAATTCATGGCCGTTTAACATGGGATAATGGAACAGGCTTCGCGAGTGGACCTATTTCGCTTGAGATAACTTCATCGGCTACATCACCAGAAGTGTGGGAAATGCAGAACCTAACATCCAAAGATGGAACTTTCAGAATAGAGACTAGATTTAGGAACGTGGAAGAATATGAAGTGGAGGCAATGTTTTCTGGAGATGCATACGTTTTAGGGAGCAGCACAACACGTGTCATCAAATTGAAAAGTGGGAGACCTACAATTCAAGTTTCCAGCGAAAGCACTGCCATTAGGGGTAGGGTTTTCAACGTCACAGGGGCAGTCCAATTTGAGGATATAGGAGTCTGGGGAGAAATCGTAACCATAACCTTCGACAACGAATTGCTGTCAACTGTCGAAACTGGAGAGAACGGCTCCTATGCATATTCCTTCCTTGTTGATTCCACGGAAAGACTTGGACCTCACATCGTCAACGT
>JASFPO010000173.1:0-3180 GCA_050115935.1 Candidatus Bathyarchaeota archaeon
CATGTGTCGCCTACAACAATTTCTTTTCATCTGCGCAAACTCAGGGAAGCTGGGATCATCATCACAGACGGACATAAGAAGGGTTTCAGAGCGCTACGGTCAACAATCAACCTTACAATCAACAATGACGGCGTGCACGTAGGAGAGGTGAAGTGAAAAATGGGGTTGCACGAAGCCTTGCTCTACAAGCAGCTAGCAGAAAACAGAGTTAAGTGCATCCTCTGCGGAAGATTGTGTATCATACCTGAGGGTCGAGTAGGCTTCTGCTTAGTTCGAAAGAACGAGAAGGGCAAGCTGTATTCGCTGTCTTATGGGAAAGCATGTTCGGCATGTGTTGATCCAATCACCAAGAAGCCCTTATCGCATTTTCACCCAGGCGCACTGGTTATGTCAATTGCCACGGGAGGATGCAACTTCCGTTGCGAATTCTGCGACAACTGGATGATAAGTCAGGAAAAGAAGATTATAGGCAGAGACTTTCCACCGGAAAAGGTTGTTGAGGCTACCAAGGAAAACGGCTGCCAAGGAATAAGTTACACTTACACGGAGCCAACCATATTTTTTGAGTATGCTTTTGACACGTCAACTCTAGCTAGCAAAGCTGGATTCTTCAACACTTTCGTGACTAACGGATACATGACACCAGAAGCAGTTAAAACAATAGCGCCGGTGCTTGACGCCGCAACAGTTGATTTCAAAGGAGGAGCTGACCCAGAATTCTATATAAAATTTTCCGCTGTGCCATCGGTTGAACCCATCTATGACGCATTAAAAGAGATGAAAAAACAGGGCATACACGTGGAAATCACTAACCTAGTTGTGCCAAAGAGAGGAGATTCCTTAGACAGAATCCGCGAACTCACCACTTGGATAGCGGAAAATTTGGGCAAAGACACGGTTTTCCATCTGCTAAGGTTTCATCCGAACTACAAGCTCACTGATGCTCCTTCTACATCCATTGCAACCTTGGAAAGAGCATGTGAGACAGCACGAGAGGCTGGATTAAACTACGTTTACATTGGAAACGTACCAGGACACCGCTACGAAAACACTTACTGCCCCAACTGCAACGAATTGGTTGTCAAAAGGTTCAGCTTCGAAATCACAAAATGGAACCTAACCAAAGATAAACGTTGCCCAACATGTGGACATGACATAGCCATAAAAGGAGATTTTTATCCTGGAGGCTTCGCCTATCCATATCCCCTAATCTAAAGTACACCAGTCAAGGTTGTCTCCTAGCACAAGCAATACCGGAATCGTAACCATATAAATCAATGTTTGACAGTTAATTATCTGAAGATGAGACTCGCATGTGGACGGCTTGGAGACCAGACTCTCTGGCAGTGCTCAAAGATAAACAAGCTAGACGAAGCTTATCACGATACTTTGATGTGATGCAGAATGACAAGCCAGCAAAATTTATGATTGCAAAGAAACTGCCAGCCAATTTTGGCAAAGAAGATTCACTAGAGAAATTACGGGTGCTTCATGAAAGGTTAACAACGGAATACTATAGCTTCGAAAAGGAAGTCGACACTCGCCAGAAACAGCTGAAAGAGTTGGAAACGCCTGAAAAATCCTATTTAGACTTGAAAATTGAGATTGCTAAACGCATTCTCGAAGACTGCCACTTTTGCACCCGCAAGTGCGGTTTCAACAGGCTTGCCGGCGAACTAGGCTACTGTAAGTGTGGGGCTCAAATCACTGTTTCAACAATCTTTGAGCACACAGGCGAAGAACCTGAACTTGTGCCTTCTGGAACAATATTCACATTAGGTTGCACGTTAAGATGCAGACACTGTCAAAACTGGACAATCTCACAATGGTTTGAACATGGTGAGATCTACACACCTGAAAGATTGGCAAGATCGGTTGAGAAACTCAGGAAAAAAAGATGTAGAAACGCCAATTTGGTTGGCGGTGATCCTACGCCTTGGCTTGAGCAGTGGCTTGAAACATTCAATCAGGTATCCGTGAATGTGCCCGTTGTTTGGAACTCCAACTCGTATTACAGTGAAGAGACTGCGAAGCTTCTCTCTGGTTTCGCAGATGTCTATTTGCTTGATTTTAAATACGGCTTGAACGAATGCGCCCAACGTATTTCAGATGCTCCTCGCTATTGGGAAGCTTGCACTCGAAATCACTTATATGGCAAAAGATATGGAGAACTGTTGATCCGAGTTTTGGTTTTACCTGAGCATCTGGAATGTTGCACTAAACCAATTCTTAACTGGATCTCCAAAAATCTTGGAACGGGAGTCAGAACCAATGTTATGTTTCAATATCGGCCAGAATGGAGAGCCGATGAGATACGAGAACTGCAGAGAAGGCTTTCACGAAGTGAGAAAGAAAAGGCGGTACAACTAGCAAAGGAAGCAGGATTGACAAATTTCATAACCTAGATATATCTAAACATGTTCCTTGGAAGCCAACGAACATGGGGTTATCTAAAATGCTTGATGTGATTATCAAGGATGCATATGTCATTGATGGAACAGGTAACCGAAGATTCAAAGCTGACATTGGAATAGAAGAGCCGAGAATCGTCAAAATCGGCGATTTAAAGTCTGAAAAGGCAGTACAGATTATCGATGCTTCCGACCTAGTAGCTTCTCCAGGCTTCATTGACGTACATTCCCACTCAGACTTCACATTACTAATCAACCCTAAAGCGGAAAGCAAAATCAGACAAGGAATAACCACAGAAGTCATCGGAAACTGCGGCACCTCAGCGGCTCCGCTGAACAAAACCGTCAAGGAAGAAATCAGGAGAACAATGTCAATTCTTGAAGAAGTTGGCTTGGAGTTAGACTGGTCAACAATGAAGGAATATCTGGATCGCTTAGAAAGGCAGGGAATCTCCGTAAATGTGGTTCCACTTGTTGGACATGCAAGGATAAGAGCCTGTGTCATGGAATTTGACGACAGAGTGCCAACGGAACCTGAGCTTGAGGAGATGAAGAAACATTTGGCCAGAGCAATAGACGAAGGTGCCTTTGGTATGTCAACAGGACTAATTTATCCGCCCGGCTGTTATGCAAAAACTGATGAGCTGATTGAACTTTCAAAGATTGTCGTGAACTATGGTGGGATTTATGCTTCCCATATTAGGGGCGAAGGCAACAGGCTTTTCAGTTCTGTGGAAGAGGCAATAGAGATCGGTGAAAGGGCGAAAGT
>JASFPO010000174.1:0-3147 GCA_050115935.1 Candidatus Bathyarchaeota archaeon
AAACGAATGGGACATGAACATGGGCGTAAGAAAATCAATTTCAGTACCTTTCGACCAAGCAGTACCCCTTGTCTACACAATCAACAAAGACTACTGCATCGAATGCTACAAATGCGTAGACGCCTGCGGAGCCCGCCGAGCTATCAATCTTGACCTAAAACCAGAAGAGATCGAGTTTGATGTAGGCGCCATAGTATTAGCCACAGGCTTCGACATTTACATCCCAACAGACAATCAACTATACGGATACGGCAAGTACGACAATGTAATCACAGCTTTAGAATTCGAACGATTAATCTTGGCTGCAGGGCCCACAAGAGGCAAGGTTATGCGAGCTTCCGACGGAGAGAAACCTCACAGCGTAGCCTTCATCCAATGCGTCGGCTCAAGAGACGTTAACAAACATGAATGGTGCTCAGGATTCTGCTGCATGTACGCATTAAAGGATGCCATTCTGCTTAAGGAAAAATACAAAGACGATGTTGAAGTCTACATTCTTTACATCGACATGCGAACTCACTTCAAAGGCTATGAAGAATTCTACAGAAGAGCACGCGAGTTAGGTGTCAACTTCATTCGCGGCAAGGCGTCTCAAATCATAGAAGACCCAGAAACCAAAAACCTCACCATCCGCGCTGAAGAAATGGCCCTAGGCGAGCCAATAGAACTCGAAGCCGAAATGGTAGTCCTCTGCACCGCCGCCATCCCAAAGAAAGGCTCAGACGAAGTTTCCAGAATCTTCAACATCTCCCGCGGAACAGACGGATTCTTCATGGAAAGCCACCCAAAGCTCAAGCCGATCGACACACCAGTTGACGGCATCTTCCTAGCTGGAGCTTGCCAAGGACCCAAAGACATACCCTACAGCGTAGCTCAGGGAAGTGGAGCCGCCGGAAGAGCAGCCACAATTCTCTCCAAGTCCAAATGGCAGATCGAGCCAATCGTCGCTGTAGTCGACCCGGAAAGATGCCAGAACACAAGAGTGAAATGTGGCATATGTCAAAAAGCTTGCCCCTATGGAGCAGCATCTGCACCCGAAGGAGAGCCGGCACGAGTTACACCCGTCATGTGCCACGGCTGCGGAACCTGCGTCGCCGAATGTCCAACAGATGCCATTACGCAGATGCACTTCACGGATGAACAGATAATGAATCAAGTTAATGCGGCTTTAGAAGAGAATCCTGAAGAGAAGATACTTGGTTTTCTCTGCAACTGGTGCAGTTATGCAGGTGCCGACCTAGCTGGAACTAGCCGCTTTGAGCATCCACCAACACTTAGACCCATACGAGTGATGTGTTCTGGACGTGTTGACAGAGACTTTGTTCTGGAGGCCTTTAGCAAAGGTGCAGGCATGGTCCTTGTAGGTGCCTGCCATCTCCCTTACGACTGTCACTATATCTCGGGCAATGTCTGGATGTCAAAGCGTATGCAAGCGTTGAAAGGCATGTTGGAAAAGCTTGGGCTCAGCCCTGAAAGATTTAGAATTGACTACATTTCGGCTGCTGAAGGGTCAAAGTTTGCCGATGTCATAACAGAGATGACTGAACAGATGAACGCCTTAGGAAAAGACAAGATACTTGCTGAAAACGAGAAGCTGCGACCAATAATAGAGAAAATGCTTGCAAGGAAAAAAGCGAAAAAAGCTGCCCCTACCGTTTCTGCTAGTCCTAAGTAATCGTTAACTTCAGTTTTTCTCCCTTACGATTATAGACTGCCAAGCATTCTGAACCCTTGTATGGATAGGCAGCCACAAGCAGTATCTTGCCCAACGCATGGTTCAAGTCTTCTACTGAAGGCGCCGAACTCCTAGCAGGATGCGAATGGGCAGTTCCGATTATGGAAAAGTCAATGGGCATCATAATCAATGGGAGACTGGCAAATCCCTTTCCATAAGTCGCAGAAGGTGGAATGACAATTCCTGAAATTTTAATCTGGTCTTTGCGTGTTTTCCCCCGTAGCAGAAAGAGTGTTTCTTTTGGATGCAAAGTTTTGGCGCTTTCAAGAATCATCTGAACAAATTCTTTTGGAACTGTCACTTCTAATGTCGGGTTCATTCGATTCTCCTTCTATTCTGGTTAAGCTTGGAAATGGATTTAAGCATATTGTGCGATTAAGATTAACGCTAGGGTAGAAATGACTGATTGGAGATTACTGAGGCTAGAGACAAATGACGCTTTCACCAACATGGCTATCGACGAGGCTGTTGTAGCTGCCAGAAACGAAGGATTAGTGCCTAACACCTTACGCTTTTATCGATGGAAGCCCTCAGCGGTTTCAATTGGACGCTTCCAAGACGTGTTCAATGAGACTCATGTGGAGAACTGCCAGAAACATGGCGTGGACATAGTTCGCAGAATCACAGGCGGCGGAGCAGTCTACCACGACTCTGAAGATGAAATCACCTACAGTGTGGTTGTTAGAGAAGAAGACTTAGGAACCAAAGACGTAGTTGTCGCCTACAACACAATATCCAACGGAATAATCGAAGCCTCTAGAATTCTGGGCGTAAATGCCGACTTCAGTCCAGGCGACCCTCGAAACTGTCCCAACATAGCTATAGCTGGAAAGAAGATCTCTGGAAGCGCTCAGTTCCACAAAGGCGGAGTATTTCTTCAACATGGCACCTTTCTTTTAGACGTAGACCTTGCGAAAATGTTTACATTTCTAAAGGTTCCATGGGCCAAGACCGTTACTGCCGTAGTATGCGTAGCCAAAGAAAAAGTAACTTCCATCAAACACGAACTTCAGTCAAATATCTCGGTGGAAGAAGCTTACAAGGCTCTGATCAAAGGATTCCAAAGAGCATTCAACATGCAGTTTGAAATGGAAGAAACTCTGACTGGCTACGAACGAAAACTGGCTAGGAAGTTTCGAAGAGAGAAATACACAACCGAAAAGTGGAATCTGGAAGGCAAAATGGAAAAGCGAAAAGTCGTGTCTAAGTTATAGATTCGTGTTTTGCCCAGATTCTGCACGTACCTTCCATGCTGACCATGCACGCGCCTCGAGGTGCTTGCGGCCTACATTCCTTCATGTAAAGCTTGCACTCAGGCGGTTTTATCTTCCCTATCATGACAAGATGACACAGACACCCTGGTAGCAGATCTCTTGGGTGCGTAATCTTCACATCATATCTCTTTCTGGCAT
>JASFPO010000175.1:0-3137 GCA_050115935.1 Candidatus Bathyarchaeota archaeon
CTTGCCCATATTCTCGCCTCTGAGTCCAATGTGTTTGAATCTTTGAATGTCACTTACGAGGACGTTTCCGCTTGACATTTCCAAGTTTCTCAGGCGGGATTCCTGCTTCAAGCAAGAACTCTTCAAAAGATTTGAACAATGGCTTCGTTCTGATGAAATTCTCTAGTGTCGTTCCTAATATTCTTCTAACAGGTAGTTTACCCCACTCTGAAGGATCTCTGTTAAGAAATATCGGAAATTCTTCCCAGAAATCCTCCTTTCTTGGTATTTTTCCTGTCTTTCGGTAGATTTCCAAAGCATAGTCTTTTGCTTCTTCCACATGCTCTATCTTTCTCTTTTCGTAGTATTCGTCAAGACCCATGATGACTTTACAAGGATTCCCTACGGCTACAGAATTAGGTGAGATATTGTGGGTTACCACTGATCCTGCGCCTATAATCGTGTTCCGTCCTATTCTTACTCCTTTCAATATTATAGTGTTAGAACCTAAGAAAACATTGTCCTCTATGACAACCTTTCCTGATGAACTAAGGACTTCGCCATATTTCTCTCTGAGAACAGCCCAATCATATCCATGAGTTAACAACTGCACACCGCTTGCGAAGACACAATTTCTTCCGATTTCCACCAAACATGGTCTAGTTACGTCTATAAACACAAGTCCAAAGAATTCGGTGCCTTTTCCGATGAGAACACCTTTCTTTCTCAGATAGCCAATATAAAGCTTTGAATTAGTTCGACAAATCCTCTGGTTGACTTTCGACAGAAGATTCAAAAGGCGTCTCATTCTATGTCCTTCCACTTTTCCCTCTTATGGTTATCATGGTAATCTATTTGAAAGCCTTAAACTTACGCATATTTGCAAGTCAGAGTGACAAAAGGTAACGTTCAAAGTCCTCCGCAACTCTCTCCCACGTATATTCTCTTTCCACGATAACTCTTCCGGATGCCCCCCATTTCTTCAGTTGATCTCGGTTGTTGTATGCGTAAGCTATCGCTTTGGCAATCTGGTCCGGGTCGATTGATGGGATATAGATCCCACATCTGCTTTTTCCAATGATTTCTCGATGTGCTGGGATGTCTGTAGCAACAACAACTTTTTCCATTGCAAGATACTCAAGGAGTTTTAGAGGACATTGATATCTCCAGTTGGGCGAATCGGGCAAGGGGACAATTCCCAAATCACACATGGCAATGAATTTGCGCACATCTGCATGATTCACTTTTTGATGTACTATCACGTCATCTTCAAGTCCAGCTTCTCGTATCGCTTTTCTCAAAGAAGACATGCCACCGCCTTCTCCTAATAGAAATAACACCAAATCGCCGTATTGGCTTTTCAGGATTTTAAGGCTCTTGACGGTTCCAATAATCCCTTCAATGCGGCACATGGCCAAAGTTCCATGGTTGAAGATTACGAATTTGTCATCTAATCTGAACTTCTTCCTCATTTCTCTGCCATTAGAACGTTTGGGATTGAATAGATCCTGAGACACACCGCTAGTCCAGACTCCAAGAGAATTCGGATGGATAGAGAATTCAGAGCAAACTTGCTTCTTCATAAGTTTCGTTAGAATCGTTATGCCATCAAATCTTCTCTTTGCCAAGGCAACTGAGATTCTGAAGAGAAGCGAAAGCAAATATTCGCGAAAAGCTCCGCCGAACTTTATAGGTGTGCTTCTAATATCCAGAATTATCTTGAGTTTCAAAGGATACGAGAAAAAAGGTTTGAGTATGAAGCTGATCATTGAAGTCCCAGACTCCAGAACAATGTAATCAAATTTCTTGACAACTAATAAAAATGGTAGAAAGATACACAATGTCAATATATATAGAAGTGACGAAACTATTGGAACCGTCCTTAAAGGAATCAGAAACAGATGAACATTTGAATTAGTCGGCTGATAGACTTTCTTTGACTGCGTCCCAAAGAGATAAACATCAAAACCTCGTTTCGCCAGATGATCTAATATCTGTGTTTGAGAGATTATATTTGAAAAATCAAAGTCCAAGAAGCTTATCCAAGCTAATCTTTTACTAGCTCCACTGGAGCCTACAGAACTGCTAGAAGCAATCTTCATCAATACTCAACCAGCTTTTCAACTCTATTGGTTGCAGAATACATCGTTTCCACAGTTAACATGCCGAGTTTTTCCATTCTTTTCACATACTTGAACAGTGGGAGAATCCTCTTGACATTTTTCTGCGCCAACTCTCTCGCCCCTCCGAAGTTCCAGAGATGAGACCACACATGAAAAGGCAACCTCTTCGAAATTGCTATGTCTATGATCTTTCTCAGCAAGAAAGAATCGAAACAAAGGTCAAGATAAAAGCTTGGATGAATCTCATAAAGCTCACCTTTTTTCTCCACCCACATGCAGTCATATCTAAAATCGCCATAGCTCCTATAGCACTTGAATTTGTATTTCTCAAGCAGATCCAAATGAGCGACACTGTTGCGAGGGAAAATAAAACTCTTGGGGAGTATGCCCAACTTTTTCAAGCCCCTTGTAATCTCTCTTAGTTCCCCCTCGGCTTCATCTCGAGACATGCTTCCAAATTGCTTGTGAGAATATCCGTGTGCACCAATATCATGTCCAACAGGAGAATTGAGAAGAAGCTCAAAAATTGATTGATTGACAGTGACTAGTTGCCCTCTTAATGCAAAGGTTACAGGAATCTCGAGTTCATCAAACAAACCCAAGAAGAAGGGAAAAACTGCTTCTTCTATCTGCCCGATAGCATACTCACTAACGTGATCATTGACATATCTATCGTTCTTTCCTTGATTTATCACTCCCAAAAGTTTGTCGCCAACATCGACGTCAATCGAGACGATGAACATTCCTTTATCAAGCTGCATTCTCGGCTGCTTTAGCCTGTAAGCAATGAAATGGTACAACTGAGACGCAGAAGAGACAAGCGGCCTTGTGTGTACACCAAAAGACAAGGATGCGTCACCTTTTGAAACTCTGATTCACTCTTTTCTGTTGATGTCTATAGTCAGCCTTTTGCCAGATATGGTTGTGCTGGTTGGTCACGGCATTCTATTCCGCTTTGGAAACCACAAAATCGCCAATTGCTAGGTATTTCAATCCGCTATTAAGAAATGTATACAACGCGTCTCTCGGGGAGCT
>JASFPO010000176.1:0-3089 GCA_050115935.1 Candidatus Bathyarchaeota archaeon
CGATGGCTACGGCTATGGTCCAGACGGCTCAGCTTGGGGTGGAGAGATCCTTCATTGTACACGAAAAGGTGAGTTTCAACGTTTAGGTCACCTTGAAAAACAGCCTATGGTTGGAAGCGATCTTGCGACGCGTTATCCGTTGCGCATGGCGGCTGGAATACTGCATGGGAAAACAGAAGTTGAAGATTGGCTTCATGTCAATTGTAGCCATTTCCCTCATGGAGAAGAGGAGGTAGAAGTCATTCTCCAGCAGTTAGGTAGGCCTTCAGTGCTCAAGACCACGAGTTGCGGTCGAGTTTTAGATGCAGTGTCAGCCATTTTGGGTGTATGCTATGAGCGTACTTATGAGGGAGAACCAGCTATGAAGCTGGAATCTGCGGCGTTGAATGGACGAGATGTCTTAGAACCTCAGCCAACAACAGCAAGCGGAAATGTTATTGACACAGCAAGTTTAGTTAACGAGATATTCATCCAGAGAAACAAGTTCTCCGTTGCCGATTTAGCCTTTTCAGCTCAGTCTTACATTGCTCGTAGTTTGGCTCAACTTGCGTCTGAGAAAGCAGGACGGTTAGGCATCGATGTTGTAGGTTTTTCAGGTGGTGTTGCCTACAATGAACAGATGACTGCAACCATTAGGAGAGTTGTAAAGGAAGAGAAACTGAGATTTGTTGTTCATGAGCTTGTTCCTCCAGGAGATGGCGGAATTTCTTTTGGTCAGGCTATGGCTGCTGCGTGGCAAATGCGCGCACGAGAATAAAGGTTAAAATACCTAAGCCTGAAAGATTTCATGTTCAGCTTGCTTCAAAAGATGGTGACAAAAGATGTGTCTCGCGATTCCAGCTAGAGTGATTGAAGTTAAAGGAGACACTGCTCAGGTTGATTTTGGGGCTGGAACCGTGCGGGATGTCAATGTTTCGCTTGTGGAAGCTGAAGTGGGCGAGTATGTTATTGTTCATGCGGGTTTTGCCATTCAAGTCCTAGACCAGAAGGCAGCTGAAGAAACTTTGAAAATGTGGAACGAAATCCTCAATAAACATGAAGAGTTAACTTCGTGACTCTACCAGACAAGGAGGCAATTATGACTTTGTCATCCAAGCCACATTTAAAAGATGTTGTGAAAGCAGAAGAGGGCGAGATTTACGACATAGAGCTGTCAACAGATCTCCTCGAAGCCAACCAACGTCTAGCTGAGCAAAACAAACAGTTCTTACGTAAGAATGGTGTCAAAGCCATTGACATTATGGGCGCCATCGGCTCAGGCAAAACCAGCTTGATCGAGAAACTTGTTGGAATGTTAAAGAGTCAATATGGTTTGGCAGTTTTCAAAGGGGATCTGACAACGACCATAGATGCCGAGTTGATAGCGAGACACGGAGTTGAAGTAGTGGCCATCAACACTGGCAAAGAGTGCCATTTGGATGCAAACCTCATCAGTAAAGCCTTGAAGAAACTTGAGATGAGCAAAATTCAGGTTTTGTTAATCGAGAATGTTGGCAACCTAATCTGCCCAGCCGAGTTTCCTTTAGGTTCTGACAAACGAGTAGTTGTAATCAGTGTTACAGAGGGACCGTACATGGTTGTCAAGCATCCATTCATCTTCATGGACGCCGACGTCGTGGTCATTAACAAGGTGGATTTAGCCCAAGCCATGAACGTAGACATTGAACAGCTTGAAAAGGATGTGAAGACGGTTAATCCTAAGGCAAAGGTTGTGGCGACCAACTGCAGAAGCGGTGAAGGTGTTGGAAAGGTGGCTGAAGCCCTCGGACTATTGCAGTTAAGAGGCTGAGTTAAACTGCATGAGTTTTCAGTAACTTCACAAATTGTGCGAAGCGTCTTGGAAGAAGCCAGAAAGCATGAAGCAAAGAAGGTGAAAGAAGTTTCCTTGACTATTGGTAAGTTGACCTTTCTTGGATTGGAACAGGTTCGGTTTGCCTATGAAGTGTTGATTAGAGATACAATCATGGAAGGCTCAAATCTGATAGTTAAAGAAAGTGAAGGTGTTGTCAAGTGCAACAGTTGCGGCTACGAAGGTGACTTCAAATACGAAAATAATCCGCAATATCACGTACGTATGCCGACACTACGCTGTCCTAAATGTGACGGCACAGTTAAGATTGTTGGCGGAAAAGAATGTACCATTGAAAGCTTGAAGTTGATTGTCAAATGACTGAAAGACGATGGCACTTTCGAGATGCTGCTTTGGCCAAGCGTGTTGCGAAGCAGATAAGAGAGGTTGCACCTTCTTTTCCAGTTAAGATCTGCCATGTTTGTGGCACACATGAGTGGGCTATCAGTCATTACGGATTGCGGTCTCTTTTGCCTGAAACCGTGGATGTGATCGCTGGTCCTGGCTGCCCAGTTTGCATTGTTCCAGCAGTGGAAATAGATGAAGCTATTACATTGGCTTTGAAAGGCATAACCATAACAACATTCGGCGATCTATTGCGGGTACCCAGCTCTGCAATGTCACTTCAAGACGCGAGGGCCCAAGGCGGAGACGTTCGCATCGTTTACAGCGTAAGTGACGCTGTAAAGATGGCGAAGAGAGAGCCCGACCACGATTTTGCATTCTTCGCTGTTGGTTTTGAGACCACCGCACCTTCAACTGCTGTTGAGATTCTGAGCAAGCCTCCTTCAAACCTTAGTTTTTTGGTTTCGCATAGGTTGATTCCACCGGCAATGGAGCTGTTGTTGGGTGTTGGTGACTTGCATATCGATGGCTTTATTGCGCCAGGTCATGTTTCGACCATCATCGGCATGAAACCTTACGAGATATTTCCCAAAGCCTATCATATGCCCACAATAGTTGCTGGATTTGAGCCGCTGGACGTTCTCTTCGCGATATCTATGGTTCTTCAGCAAATACAGAATGATGAAGCCAGACTGGAAAACGAATATAGTCGGGTTGTAGCTTGGGAGGGCAATGTGAAGGCTCAGAGGCTTATGAAGCGAGTCTTCGACGTTACAGGCGGGCGTTGGAGAGGCATAGGCAAGGTTCCAGCTTCGGCATTGTCATTGAAAGAAGAGTTTGTGAAGTATGATGCCAGAAAGAGATATGATGTGAAGATTACGCACGCAAGAGATCT
>JASFPO010000177.1:0-3034 GCA_050115935.1 Candidatus Bathyarchaeota archaeon
TGCCTGGCAAGTTCCAGCAGGCCGACTTTGTTCTTGATGATCTTCTGTTCCGTAGTCATCTGACACTCCTTTCTTTGGGTCGCGTCGATTGGCACAACTCCACTCCGGCTACGCCTCTGTTCCGTTGTGCCAATCGGTTAACATAACCTATGTCGGTAAGTGTCAGATCAAGTCTTGATTATTTCAACTTCTGTAAGGACTTGGTCCCAGACCCTTAAGTGCTTCAGTCATTTCTCTGGCAATCTTTGCGAATTTAGATCCTTCTGATGCAGATATCCATTCAAGTCTGAAACGCTCTTCTTCGAGGCCATAATCTTCGAGCAAAAGTCCAATCGCTTCAGCTCTCTGTTCTGCCCTTTTGTTACCATCCTGGTAGTGACAATCACCGATATGACATCCGCATACAAGAACACCATCGGCATAACCATTGCTGAGGGCAGCCATTACAAAATTCGGATGCACCATGCCGGTACACATGGCACGGATGATATGAACATTTGACGGATATTGTATTCGTGCCGTACCGGCAGAATCTGCAGACGCGTAAGAGCACCAGTTACAACAGAAAGCAATGATCGCAGGTTCATAATCTTTTCCCATTTCATACCTCCACAACAGCTTTGATCATTTCTTCAAAGTATTCAGGTTTAAAATGTCTCACGAAAATACCCTTCTTAGGACATGTTGCCATACAAACTCCACACCCTCTACACACGGCCTCATTCACCTCAACCGTCTTTTTGATGCTGCCATCAGCTATCATATATTCAATTAGTGTTATTGCATTGGAAGGACAAGGATCTATGCAATAGGCACAGCCATCACAATATTCGTCAACAACAAATGAGATCGCGGGAGACTTAACAAGCTCTTCTTTTGAAATAATCCCGGCTACACGAGACGCAGCCGCTTCACCATCGATAATGGCATCAAGAGTTCCCATCTCCTCCCTGGCAGAACCACATCCAAATACTCCTTCGGTATTAAAATCGAGCGGATTTAATATTCCCAACATTCCAACAAAGAAATCATTCTCATCCCTTTGAAGCAGCAGATCCTTTTCAAAGTCCCCCTCATCTGAGTCTACGGTCAATTTCGCTTTTGTTGCCACAACGATAGAGCCAATGTCAATATTCTCCTTTCCATCTGGTGTCACTACTTCTGCATTGAAGTTACCGACAAAACCTTCCGCTCTTCCCACCTTTGATCCCGTATAGATCTTCACCTTTTCATTCTGAGACAATTCATTGATAAGATTCTTTACAGGTTTGACATTGTTTTTCTCCACTTTGTCAAGGCTATCCTTTTCTTCAACCAGATAGACATTAAGATTTGCTTCAGCAAGCTTCAGTGCACATGAAATTCCGCCCGGTTCGCCTCCGATCACAAGGCATGACGGTGTTACCGGTACGTGAATTTCATCCAAGAATTCAAGCAGCCTGGCACGTTTTACTCCCATTCTCATCAGTGTCTTAGCCTTCTCCATAGCTTTTCTCTTGTCTTTTGAATGCACCCATGTGCACTGATTGCGGAGATTTACAATTTCCATGAGGTAACGGTTCAAGCCGCCCATTTCTGCATGAAGAGAAAAAAGGTCTTCGTGTGTTTTCGGAGAACAAGCCCCCAATACCAATCGGTTAAAATCCTTCGTTTTCAAAAGTCCCCTGATTTCTACTCCGTCACACCCAAAAGGAGTTACTTCGACGCGCTTAACGTTGGGCAATGATTTCGTATACTCTACGAGTTCTTCCATATCCAGAAGGCCAGCAATGTTTTTGCCGCATTGACATATAACAACGAGAATTCCCGGCTCATCTTGAGGCTTTATAGGCAATAGATCCTTCTGGGGGGGAGGTGCCATTTCTTTGCCTCTTTCAGGGGCAAGAAAAGATGCGGCACCAGAAGCGGCAGAGCATGCCTGAATAATGGCATCATCTATTCCTTTTGGCGCCAATGCGCTGCCGCAGACGAAAATACCTTCCCTTGAGGTTCGAATCGGATGAGAATTCCCTGATTTCCCCCTGACAAATCCAGACTCATCAGGCTCAAGCCCTATCTTTTCCGCAAGCTTACGCCCACTTTCAGTTGGACTAAGTGGTGGAATCAAGACAAACATCTCTGCTGTAATTGTTTCACTATCGAAGGATATCTCAAGGTTGTCGCCTGTTTCCTTAACGGAAGTAATACTGTCTGTCTGCACAAAGTTGATGTTAGACTCCTCGGCCTTCAGATAAAATTCCTTATATCCTTCTCTTTGAAGGACGTGATTCCCATGAAGTACAGTAATGGTCGCATCTGGTCGTTTCTCAACAGTTCCTAAAGACTGAGCAACTGCAGTCATAAAGCCAATAGGGGAATTATGATCAAGAACGTACCAGCAAACAGATTTTGGTTCCTGACCATCATCGAGCTTTACAACTCCACTTGTTGGCCCCAGACCGGAAAGCAATCGCTCATATTCGAGGCCGGTTAGTACGTTGGGGAATTTAGAGTAGCCATACTTTCCCAGAGGCTCAGATATCACCTCTTTCATTCCCATGGCAAGTATGACCGCTCCGACGTTGAACTCCACCGTCTGCGGCTTCTGATCAAATAGAATGGCTTCTGGCTTGCATGCCTCGACACATGGTGGGACTTCTTTGTCTCCACACTTGCCGTCGGCGAGATAAGTACATTTCTCAGGGTTTATCAATGCCTTTCTTGGTGGAAACGGTGAATAAAACGAGATAGCTTTGGAAGTACCCCTGCCAAAGTTGAATTCCATCGGAATGCTTCCAACAGGGCAAACAGGAAAACAGTCCGTGCAGGCCGTACATTTTGCAGGATCGACATATCTCGGTTTTTTGGTAACTTTTGCTTTGAAATCTCCTGGCTCTCCTTCAATACTCTCAACATCCGCAAATGAGACAATGGTCACATTTGGATTGCTGGTAAGCTCAAGCATCTTGGGCAGTATTGTGCACGTAGAGCACTCATTCGAGGGAAACATTTTGTCAATTTGAGCCATCTTACCGCCGATTGTGGGCTTTTCTTC
>JASFPO010000178.1:0-3031 GCA_050115935.1 Candidatus Bathyarchaeota archaeon
TCAACATAATCACACCACCACTCGCCATTGTACCACTGACCCAAATATTGCTCAGTGTCTGATTCCAGTTCATCCCACAGATCAAACTCATAAGGGTCATACATTCTCTGAATGCTATCATCACTATCCCATTCCACAAATCCTAAAATGCGTATATCTATTCCGAAGTTTGCAGCCAGTGCTTCATCGCTACGTTCCAATTGACATTGAGCCCATTCAACCCAAGTCCTAGTGGGAATAGGTATATCAGTATCCCATGGAAAACGCCGATAAACTTCTCTTTCTTCCTCGTCTCCAAAGACCAGAATATATATCGGATTACTGCCCTCAGAATCATCAACTTCATCAAGGGTCATTTCAGGACTCGACATGTCAGAATGTGGATTTGTCGTATTCAGGAAGTCTTCAAAGGTGCAGTTTTCCGGCATCGGCTCTCGAGGAATATCCTCTGGCAGTCCCGGCATAACATGATTTGGATTTGTTGTTGCTGAAACTTCGGGAACGTTTGCATATATCGGAACCAACAAAAGGAAGATTATCGCTAATGTCATTTTTCTAATCTTGCTTTCCTCTCCTTAATGAAAAACGCACCTACAAACGTCCAGCCCAACCCCAAGACCCCAGCTGCCAGCATCTCGTACTGCTTGACGGTCAAAAAAATCGACAGAGTAACCCATCGTTCTGAAATCACATAGAATTTCTCCTTGTATCTAAACACTGGCTGCTCAGCCTGCAATGGGAAGGGCTCTATCCGGCGGTCAACAACAACATGGAGAGTGTCAGTTTCTTCGTATTCTATGATCTCGACTATGCCTAAACGCTCTGGCATGTACCACTCAGTTGGTGGTTGTTGCAATCTGTATTCGAATGCGGTGTAAGAAACTTCATGCTCATGTGCGCTGGAATTGGCATACACCACTGTTACGACATAAATCACTGTCAGGATCAACATCGAAAACAGAGCGGTTTTCGCTATCGTCTTCATCCAGTCATCTCGCTATCCAATTGATGCGCTCTTTCCTATTGCTCTCCATTGCTGGACTTTGGTGTGTCCTGCTCATTGCCTACCCCGAAAATCAATCCTCTCTTTTGCTCTGTAATGATATATAAAACTTGCGATGCAACTAAAAAAGCTTGTGTGTGATTAAACTATAGAGGATACATCTATCAGACAAAAAGACTGTCTTTGTCTAAACAAACAATGTTCACAATCAGCCTTTTCACTTGACTCGCAACAATGTGGGCTTTTCTGGATATATTGCGGTCTAGGGAATGTTTTAGCAGTGTAACAACTGATATATTAAGACATACCTTAATCTCTGTTAAAGATGTAGGTCGAACTCCACGGCTTCTTGTTTAAAGCAACAAAGTGATTGCCGCAAGCTGAATGTGATAACGCGTTAACCCTCTCGACTTCACTTCAAGCCGCATACAATCAACACCTTTTCAAAGTTCTCTCTTGTGCGTTCTTGCTTGTAATCTCTTAAGCAATGTATCAACGATCCTGTATCAACCTCTCCCAGTTTCCCTTTCATCGTCTTTGCGAGTTTACTTCCCAAGAAAATGTACTGGCAGATAGACGTCACATTTGAGACTCTTCGGTCACTGCTGGCGGTTTCAAAATCCACTATGTAAGGCTTGCCATCAACATCAACAATGACATGCTTAGGTGCCCAGCTAAGTTCTCCATGATCTAAGCTCGCTTCATCTAGCCGCCAACACTGTTCCAAAATATCCTGCAAAACCCAATGAACTCTAGCTCTCGTTCCGCGTCCTTTTAGAGCTTCAACCCATTTGGGAAGCGGTGTCCCCTCAATGAACTCCATCAACAGAAAGTCTTCAGCGACACGAAGTAGCTTTGGTCCAACGCCAACGTCATTAGCTTTCTTCAACATTTCAGCCTCATGATGCATTCCAGCACGGTCAGCATCTACTCTACGAATTTTCAAGGCTGCCTTTCCCACATCTGTATATGCTGCCACCACAATGCCAACATATCCCTTGCCTAAAACGTATACATCAAATGCTTTTTTCTCTCCAGCAAATTCCAATGCTTTAACGCCAAGTTTCTTCAGCTCTTCAAGACGTTTTCGAGCTTCCTTTTGATCATACCGTGGGTAACACAAAACTTCAACATATCTTTTCTCAATGAGTCCTTTCAAAGGAACTATTTCACTTTGCCGCAACTACTTTCCCACATATCAAGAGACATAGCGTCTGACCATCGTAGAATGCTAAAGAGTCTTTTAAAATTATGTCATTTTTGTAGTAAAAATTGCAGATGAGAACCACTCTTCTTTATACTGAAATTCTGTGTTGAAGATAGATTTTAAGGGTTAAATCAGTCTTTTATTAATTCTTGTGGAGAACATGACAGTTATCTCGTTGCTTTCTGATTTCGGTTTGAAAGACTCTTATGTGGCGGAAATGAAAGCAGTAATTCTTTCTATCTGTCCTGAAGCGCGTATAGTTGACATAAGTCATCAAATTGAGAAGTTCAACATTCGAATGGGCGCCTACGTGCTGGCTTCAGCAGCAGCATATTTCCCTAAGAAGACTATCCATGTGGTCGTTGTAGATCCAGGGGTAGGAACAAAGAGGCGCCATATCCTCACTGTGACCAAACATGCATTTTACGTTGGACCTGACAATGGACTTCTCATGCTTTCGGCGCAAAGACAGGATATAGGTCACGTTTATCATATCACAAACAAACAATGCATGCTACCTGAAGTCTCGAGAACGTTCCACGGAAGAGACATCTTCGCTCCAACCGCAGCGCACTTAGCCAAAGGCCTTATCCCCTCAGAAGTTGGCTCGGAAATTCATGACCACATAGTTCCTGAATTTACGAAACCAAGCTTATCCGAAAATACGGCTTTGGGAGAAGTTTTGCACATAGATAGCTTTGGCAATGTCGTCACAAATGTTTCCGTAAGGGAGTTGGAGAAAATTGGCTTAAGAGAAGGAAGTGTACTCAATGTCAAGCTTAAAGAGGACGTGGTGAAACTGAAACTGAGCACAGCCTATG
>JASFPO010000179.1:0-3009 GCA_050115935.1 Candidatus Bathyarchaeota archaeon
TTATGAGCCAGCTTCTGCGGTGGAACATTCCAATCCAACACAAACCAGCTCATGATTTCTCCACATTCTATCTTGTATCCAGAGATCTGCAGTGGTGATGTCAATGGAGATTTCTAACAAAAAGCACGTAACTCGCCTTATCAACGTCATTTTGGTTGGGTTGGGTCTAGTGTTGTTTGTATTTGGCATTTTCACGTGGCAATCATTTGACTCGGTGTCAGGGATTTTTATTTCGATGCTTGAGGGAGGAGGCTACGCCATCCCCGATTCAATTGCGACATGGTTCAAGCAAATAACCATCATGTATGTGCTGATCACAGTCATTGGAATGATACTTGCCTTTGTGGGAGGTATAAACGAACTCGACTCTTTCTTTGAAGTAAAGTGATTTGTATCCGAATTTCGAACTTTGCAGCAGCTTTTGTGATGTATCAGCTCGAAAACGAATCTCAACAGAATACGCACAGTAGAGTTATATCTAAAATGGCAAACAACATTCTAAACATGGGTGTGAATGACTATGACTTTTGAAGACTTACTTGTTGAGACGCAAGACGAGCTTCATATAGTAAAGCTGAACCGCCCAAAGGTGTTGAATGCGTTACGAGAAAAAACCTTCGTCGAATTAAGCGACGCCCTCGACAAATTCTCTGAAAACACTGAAGCGAAGGTTCTAATCATAACGGGTATGGGCGATCGGGCTTTCAGCGCAGGAGGAGACATAAAAGAGATGCACCAGATGACAAGAAAGGAAGCAACCACATTTGCCCGTCTAGCACACAGCGTGCTCAAAAAAATCGAGGAGCTGCGAAAGCCGGTTTTGGCAGCTGTGAACGGGTTGGCCCTTGGGGCTGGATGTGACTTGACAATTGCATGTGACCTTTGTGTAGCTTCGGAAAGGGCTGTCTTTGGAGAGCCTCCACCTGGCATCGGAATTCTGACACCATTTGGCGGGACTCAGCGGTTACCTAGAATCATAGGTCCGAAGAGGGCGAAGTACCTTTTCTTTACAGGAGAGACATTGGATGCGCAAAGGGCATTTCAGATCGGACTTGTCAACAAGGTAGTGAAACATGAACATCTGTTGGATGAGACCAAAAAGGTAGCTCGCAAAATCCTTACCAGAGCACCAGTGGCTGTGGAATTCAGCAAGATTCTCATAAATGCCAGTATGAGTCAAATGCTTGAAGAAGGAGATAACCTGGAAGTTGAGCTTTACGCTGAATGCTTCGAAACGCTTGATCAAAAGGAAGGAATGAAGGCTTTCATTGAGAAGAGAAAGCCGAGATTTTCAGGAAAATAGAGTTTACAAGGATAATTCAGGCAAGCTGAGGATCCAAAGTATTGACATATAGAATCATACATGCGTAAATGTCCAAGCAAAAAGAGTTATCTGAAACCTAAAAGCATTATATTGTTAGTATATAATCGGAGTGAAAGAGAGAGGGAAAATGAAGAGACAGTTTAGATATTTGATGTTGACAACACTAGTTATTATGTTCACTTCCGGAGCAGTATTTGCACAACCTGTACCTATTGGCGCAGATCGACAGCCAAATCCATTCGAATCTAACGCAAGCACATACACAGCAACAAGCATGGGAGCAGTAGGAAATCCAGCTCAAATGTATGATGGAAACTTACTCAGCGCAGGCAACATGAAACTGGGATCAGGCTTCGTCGCTAGCGCAAACCTTCTGATCAGCAGCTTCGATGTACCAGTTAATCCATTCACGATTGAATGGGTCGACCTCAAGATAAAGTATCACGTTCCAATGCCAACCACAGATGACCAATACCGCATTGAATACACAACAGACGGAGTAAACTGGGTCATCCTGTCTCCTAACACAGGACAGGCATTCGACATGGCAGGCGGTCCTCCAGCAATGGTGCCATTTGCCCAAATCATGCCTACCGATGGCGGTGCATGGACTTGGGGTAAACTTGGCAGTCTTCAGTTGAGAATTTGGTGTACACGGGGCGGCTTCGGCTGGGATAACAAGGACTTGTACGTATACGAGGTGTGGGCAACAGTATATCCGCTCCCACTTCCGCCAGTTTCCAGTCCAACAATATCTATACAGCCTAATCCGGTGACCACAGGACCTACTGGAATGTATGCACCCAACTACTTCTTCGTCGACATCTACGTCATGGACATGGTCAACATGCTCGGATACGAACTCGTCATAGGCTTTGACCCAGGCGTCATAAAAGCCATTCAAGCCCTGAGCTACTACCCGTTCAAGAATGAAATATTTGCACCAGTTCTCGACAACGTAGCAGGCTACGTGTCAATGTCCTACTACACTTTTGGCGGCGACCCTGATGGACTCACTGGTAATGGACCAGTCGCTAGAATGTACTTCCAGGTGGGAGACATAGGTGTGCCTCCAACCTCAAGTGAATCACTAATAACCTTTGACGTGAGCAAGATCAGCGACGTATTAGGCGGACGTATTGACGCCGCTACTCACTACGGTCTATTCAGAATTGCAAGGTACTGGTCAGCTACAGATTCAGCCCTCAATCCAATAAGTATCGATTTGACAAGCCCGATTGGCACTCACTGGCACGAGATATACCCAACCTACAGTGAAGAATATGACATCGCAAACTGGGAGGACAACGACGATGGCGTACTAAGTGCTTCAGACAACATTGGAGTGGCCCACCCAGGCGGAAGCCATACCGACTGGTACCGCGTTGAGGAAGTGACGATAACCATGTGGTTCACGATCAAGGCAGGAGACCCCTACGGCTGGGATGGATTGCTTATGGCCGCGGAGCCTGAGGAGCCGACAACAGAACTGCTCAGTGATCCTATTGGTTCGAAGTGGCATCAGAGCTCGCCACCTGATTTCTACAGCCTAACCTTTACGATAACTAGCTGGGACGACGGAGGCGACGGCTACTTTAGTCCTTCTGACCAGTTTGACTACGAACTGGACTTTGACCCTGGCATTCCACACTGGGCGCATCTAGACGCAGTGTCCACCGACATAA
>JASFPO010000180.1:0-3008 GCA_050115935.1 Candidatus Bathyarchaeota archaeon
CTAGTCTACCTAGCACTAGAATCCTTTGCGCAAAAGTTATAGTTTCATACACATACTCTTTCTAAAAAGCTGGGAGTCTCTTGACCAATCGAATTCAAAGGCTAAAAGATTCTCTTCAAAGCGAAAACTTAGATGGATACATAGTTGCTAACGAAACAAACATTCTTTACTTCACGGGCTTTCTAGGTGGGGCAAGACTGCTTGTTCCAGCAGAAAACGAAGCTGTTCTATATGTCTACGGAGTGAATTACGAAGCAGCAAAAGAGATGGCTAAAGATTGCCGTGTGAAACTCGTAGAAAAGACCGCTGGTAACGGCGCGGACAATAACATTGCAGATGATATTAAACGGCTTAAACTTGAACAGGTGGGCTTCGACGCTCTCGATGCTTCCCTTTTCCTAAAACTTCAGAATAGCCTGAAGGCCGGCGTAAAACTGAAAGCGATGAGTCAACTTGTTTGGAGTCTTCGTAAGGTTAAAGACAAAACCGAACTGAAGCGTATGCGAAAGGCAGCAGAGATCACCGGTGAAGGCGCAGAAAGAGCGATTGAAGTCATTAAGCCTGGGGTACGGGAATATGAAGTTGCCGCCGAAATTGAATATGCAATGCGAAAACATGGTTCTGAAAGTGTGGCTTTCGAAACCATCGTGGCCTCTGGACCGCGCTCAGCATATCCACACGGTGGATGTACAGACAAAAGAATCAAAAAGGGCGAATTCATCGTACTTGATTTAGGTGCGAAATATCAACACTACCGGGCAGATTTAACCAGAACCTTCTTAGTCGGAAAACCCTCGCAGAAACAAGCCAAAATCTATGAAACTATTAGGGAAGCTCAGCAAAAAGCCTTTGAAAGCCTCCACGAGGGAGTCAAAGCCAAAGACGCTGATACTGTTGCAAGAAAAATCATAAAGCAAGCTGGTTATGGAAAATACTTTGTTCACAGTCTGGGACATGGCGTTGGACTCGAAGTGCACGAACTACCAGCCTTGACTTCTGGAAGCAAGGATCTATTGAAGGCTGGAAACGTGGTAACAGTTGAGCCTGGAATATACATAACTGGTTTTGGCGGAGCCCGCATCGAAGACACAGTGCTCATACATGAAAAGAAAGCTGAAAGATTCACCCAAGCCGCTTATGATTTGAGTATCTAATGAATGCCCATGGAGTAGATGGGACTTACGTTCTTGGGAGCCATCAATCTGTAGTTGATCAAGTGTAGAAAAATGGTGTTCATAATGAGGTTCGTTGTTGGTTGTGACTTCGGTGAATTCAAAAGATACTACAATAAAACAGTGGGAAATCTTGGCAGTGCGGAGGAGTACTGGGTCGCAAAAGACGTATCACACCTCATTGTATGGAGAGAGAATAATGAAATCGCTGGTCATGCAATCTGGCACGAATCAAATACTGACGAACACAAAAAAGGAGACCCAAGAGACAAGGAGGACAAAGAAATGTTGAAGAGCTTACTCGGTGAAAAGAGCAACTTCGTTGAGCTTCACGAAGTTTGGCTGGCGAAGAAGCACAGAGGAAGAGGTCATGGAAAGAAGTTCTTCAAGTTCTTTGAGGAATTCGTTAGGACAACAGATCATGATGCGATAATATACTATGCGTATCATCCTGCTGCAATTGCCATATGCCGTCAACGCGGGTATGAAGAGGCTTATGGTCTCGAGGCTAAAGGATTGGAAGGCAAATTGGAAACTATGTATATTTTCTACCTCAAACTATGATATGCACAATACCTGTAATCGTCTAGGCTTTAATCACTTCCTCTTGAATCATCCACGAAAGAAATTAGAACAATTGAGTTGTGCGATCAGTCTGACAATGATTTTACAAAATCTCCAATTCTTTTTGTGGCCTCTAACAGGTCACTTCTGGAAACCGCAATCGACAACCGTAGATGTTCATCACCACTCTCCCCAAAGGCTCTGCCAGGTATCGTAGACACTCTTGCCCTTCTTAGCATCATTTCTGCAAGTTTGACAGAAGGCAGCCCTACGCCTTGGACATCGGGAAAAAGATAAAAGGTTCCTTTAGGCTTGCTGCACCTGAAACCTGATATGTTGTTTAGCGCTTCCACAGCAATGTCTCGACGCTCCTTATATTCTCTAACCATTTGCTGCACGCAATCTTGAGAGGCTGTTAAGGCCGTGAGAGCTGCTTTCTGGAGAATTGTGCTTACACAAGATGCTGAATAGGAGTGGATGCGGCGAACACCTGCAGTAATCCGCTCATTAGCAACAACATAACCAACACGCCACCCGGTCATTGCGTAGGTTTTTGAGAACGAATTAACCACAATTGCTCTTTCTCTCATGCCCGAGATACTGGCTATGCTGAAGTGGCGTGCTCCGTCAAAGATTATCTTCTCGTATACCTCATCAGCTAGAACTAGTAGGTCATCTTTCTTTGCCATGGACGCCAATGTCATAAGTTCTTGAGGTGAATATACCGCACCTGTTGGATTGTTCGGAGTGTTGATCACTACCATCTTCGTGTGTTCAGTGAGTTTCTCCTTCAACAGATCGATGTCTAAAGAGAAGTTGGGCGCCTTTGACTTGAAGAGGACAGGTTTGCCTCCAGCCAGTTTCACATGCCCTTCATAGGAGGGCCAGACGGGTTCTGGGATTAAAACTTCATCACCCGGGTTTATCACCGCTTGCATGGTTGAGAATATGGCTGCGAAACCGCCTACTGTAACTGTAATCTCGGTTTCCGGGTCAGCCTTGATCTTGTTTTCGTTCCTTAGTTTCTTCGCTAAGGCTTCTCTTAGTTCGGGCAAACCAGCGGTATGAGCGTAGTGGGTGTAACCTTCATCTAAAGCCTTCTTTGCAGCCTTCTTGATATGTGCTGGAGTGTCAAAGTCGGGATCACCAACATGCAATCCGATAACGCCTGGTATCTTAGCAACCATGTCTATTAGATTTCTTATTGCCGAAGTCCTGATAGAATTCACCCGCATGGAAAGACCGTCAACAGTCAAACCTTTTCACACCCTT